>NZ_JAWDIW010000016.1:0-185460 GCF_032464805.1 Rhizobium sp. 10PS4
CAATCGACGCCATGCAGCAGGAAGGCGTCCTGCTGGCGGACGATTTCACTGGCCACCTTCATGATGGTTTTTGCCCGCTGGTCGAGGCTGCGCGTCAGCCAGTTGGCGCTCTGCAGGCAATCGGAGAGGAAGGCGTGGTCCTCGCCGTTCTTCGTCACACGGGAAAAATAGGACTGGTTGACCAGCACGCGCGGCAGCGTATCCGGATTGAGCTCGACCAGCCAGCCGCCGTCCGAAGAGGCTCTGACGACCACATCCGGCATGATCGCTTCGGAAACACCTGCCTCGAAACCGCTGCCAGGCTTCGGATTGAGCTGACGGATCTCGCCGAGCATGTCGAGAAGATCTTCCTCGTCGACGCCGCAGAGCCGCTTCAACGTGGCGAAATCACGCCGCGCCAGGAGTTCGAGGTTTTCGACCAGAGCCTGCATGGCGGGGTCATACCGGTCCTTCTGCCTGAGCTGGATCGCCAGGCATTCGCAGATAACCGCAGTCGTCGAGCTGATCGACGAAATTCTGCGCGATCAGCCGGTCGGCCATGTCAGGCAGGACGAAGGGGATCTGCTGGGCGAGATGATCACGCAGCGACACCTGGCCGGCGACGAAATCGTCGAGATCGTAATCGGCACCCTCGCCGCTGCCCGGCATCGATTTCCACTGGCTGACGAGCTCCGGCGCATCGAGGCGCTGCGGGGCACCGTCATCAGGAAAGATATTGGTGTAATTGGCGTCGAGTTCGTCGTTCAGCCGGCTCGTGCTGGCGCTGCCGCCATTGTCATACCAGTCGCTGGAGAGCGCCTCGGTGCGGTTGTCGTAACCGTCATCCGACCCGGCATCCTCGGGCTGATGAGCGTACTCTCCATCTTCGGATTCGCCGCGCTCGCCGGCCGCCTCGCCGTCATTCGACGGAAATTCGAGCAGCGGGTTCTTCTCGACTTCCTGGGCGATGAACTGGGTGAGTTCAAAATGCGTCATCTGCAGCAACTGGATGGATTGCATCAGTTGCGGTGTCATCACCCAGGGACTGGGTCTGGCGCAGGAAAAGATTGGCGGATTGTTTCACAATAAAGTTTCACTTAATTCGCGAGGCCATGCCCGATCTTCTCAAGTCGCGACAGTTGCTTTCGGCGACGCTGAGAAATCACCTTACTTTCGGAGAGGTAGGTCGCGGCTTGATGCACACTTCAATGTCTCCTCTCTCTGATCGTCGGCTTTCGACGTGGTGTTTCCAGTAACCACTGCCTCCGAAGCAGATCGGGTACCCCAGAAGGATCTTCGCGTCGCATTTTCCGGATTTACTTTCACGCAAAACTGCCATGCTACCTTCTCCGCGCGTTCGACCGATGCGGTTGTCTCGCACTGGACCGCGCCGGGGGCTTATACCGCTCGGAACGGAATTCAAGATTCGAGCACTGAACGATGATCGACGGCGATATGAGTCTGGCAGTTCTTGGGGCAGACGCGGCCGCACGCTCCGCAGCCGATACAGCGTCCGGGATAATCAATGACCATGATCACGCGACTGAGCTCACCATTAAAGTCGTCTTCGCCATCGCAAACACCGAGCATGTCACCTGCCTCATCGATGCCGTGGGGATGCATGACCTCGCGTGAGCAAACCTTGAAGCAGCGACCGCAGCCGATGCACATCGCAGGGTTGATCGAATTCAGATATTCCGGCATCCATCGGGACCCGTCGCGAGTGAAGGATGAGCTTTTCATAGATTCCTCCGATTTATCGTGTTCTGCCGATGACAAAAGCGCTGAGGATGGCACGCCAATTGTCAGACAAACGCGAGTTGGCAGCTGTCTAACGCCGCAATCTTTACCCCAGTGCAGTCCTCCACCTTCGCTTCTGTCTCTTCCGATCTTGTATTTTCGAACCCAGCGGCTTGCACGAAGGTCCTCGAGTTGCATGTCGCGTCAAATCGTCTGACCGATTCAAACTGCGCTGTCAGTCCCTTCATATCTTGTGTGGCGATGGCTATTCGCGAAGTGCCCACCTGCCTTTTCGTCTGCGTTGATAGTCCGCTTGAAGAGCGAGACGCGACGAATTGATCTCATTATTGCGTTTCCCGGCTGTCGGTTGAGTCAATTGGGCCAGGGGTTCGGAGGGTGATTAGCCTGAATGATGTTCGCGAAGTCGAAGATCAAGTCGCGGGTTCCCCGGTATAACACTGTAAGCTTGTGCTGGCTGCCGAAGCGGTCGAACATGGGGAAACCCACCCGCATCAGCGGAACGCCGAGACGTCTGGCAGCTTCTCGGCCGTGCGAGTGTGTGACGATAAGATCGGCCATTGCGGCGAGACTTTCCAGATCACTGAGATCGCCGACTTTGACGGTTTTCGCCGGTACCATCTCGAGCGCCTTCGAAGTGCCGGTCGTGGTGACCGCGGCCGCAATTTCCGCACCCATGGCAGTAAAAAAGTTGGAGAGCTGGAAAAGTTGATCGGGCTCCGAAGCGATTGCGATCTTCTTGCCTGCCATATGGGAATGTCCGTCGAGCATGGCATCCTGCAACTGCATTCGGTTGCGGCGGACATTGAGCGGTGTCTGTTTGCGTGACATAGCGGCAAGCACGCGAATGAAGCGATCGACGTTTTCTAGGCCCGTCAGCGATCTAAACAGCACGTACGGCACACCGGTCAGTCTCTGCAGCGCTTCAGCCGGTCGCCGCATATGCTCACCGATTGCGATACACTGCATCGTCGCACCGAGATCGCGGATCTCCTGCAATTTCGTGCCGCCATTCGTTATCGGCATCCATTCTTCGGGGATGGAGCCGTCGAGCGCTCCGGATACGTCGGGCAGAATAACCGGGTCGAGGCTGAAACTTACGGCCGTTTCGCGCAGATGTTCTATGTCAGCAACCGTTAAGTTCCAGCCAGGCAGTATCGCGATCTTCCTCCGATTGCGATACTGCTTGTCAGGTCGCGCTATTGCCTCGATCACGGCGGTAACAGCTTTAGACCAACCCTCCTCTATGGCGCCGTCAAAGTCAGGCGTGTTGGCGACTACCACTTCGGTGCCCACAAGTTCTATCGCCCGCCTGCGTTTGATGTTTTCGACGTCACCGACGACATCCTCGTCGCGGGCCTCTACCGATGCGGTCGTGCATATCCCGATCAGTCGTGGCCTTGTGCGGGCTTTGAGGCTGAGAATTGCCTCTTCGAGACGATCCGCGCCGCCGACGATTATCGCGGCTTCGTTCATCGCCGTGGTTTGCAGCGGGATCGCTTCATTGAAGTGCCTCACGAGCAGTGCGAGCGCGAAGCTCGTACATCCCTGGCTGCCATGGAGCAGAGGTATTGCGCCGTCGACGCCCAGATAGGCGAAGGCAGCACCAAGCGGCTGAGACGACTTCAGGGGGTTGACCGCCGCCGACTTGGTTTGAGATACGACGCGTGCCATAGTACGACCTCAACATTTTTTGCGAGTGATCTCGCGGTTTTGGTTCGACGCGCTTACGCTTCCCTTTTCGCTCGCTTTTCAACGACCAAGGCCGGCTCCCATGGCGCCGGCTCGCGCACCTGCGGCCATACCGGATTGTGGATTGCCAGGTCAATTTGTCGAGCAAGTTGCACCATACCCTCATAGCCAGCGTAAGCGTGATGACGCTCCTGGTTGATGTCAAGCCAGGGCAGTTTTGCCTTTAGCGCTATATACTGGGTGCGTCCGCCCGACAACATGATGTCAGCCTTTCTCTCGAGTAGAAGCGAGAAAAGCTCGCGCGGCGACATCGACTCGAACAGGAGGTTCTCCTCCTTCAGGGTCTGTTTCACTCGCTCCCTATCTTCGAGCGTCGATTTCTTGACTGATGTGCCGACGATCTCCATGCCGATCTCCATCAAGGCATGGACGACCGACCAGGATTTCACGCCGCCTGTATTTAGAAGCACGCGCTTGCCCTCAAGGCGAGGTCGGTAGGCTTCCAGCCTCTTCCACACCTTTTCCTCTTCTTCCGCTACTAGGATTTCCGTGCGATGCAAAAGCGAGGGGTCAGCACCCTTCTTTACAAGCAGATCGGCGATCCGCCGGAGCGCCTCCGAGGTGCCGGAGATGCCATAGAAGGAGCCCTCGAAAAACGGAATGTCCCAGCGTTCCTGCATCTTACGTGCCAACGTAACGAACGCTGTCGAACACACCGTCATCGCCGCGCGTGAGCGGTGGGCGGAGGCGACTTGCAGATATCGCGCGTCTCCGGGAATACAGGCGCGGACGCGGATGCCGAGCCTATGCAAGAGCGGCTTCACCTGCCAGAACTCACCCGAGAGGTTAAATTCGCCGAGTATGTTGATGTCGCAAAGGCCCGGTTCATCGGGCTCAACCGTACCTATGACATGCTTGAGCAGCGCCTCGCCCGCTAGCTTGTTGCCGAGGTTTTTAGATCCGACAAAACCTGGTGCATTGACCGGCACCACCGGTAAAGCAAATTCGTCCGTCGCTCGCTTGCAAACAACGTCGATGTCGTCACCGATCATCGCTGTAACGCAGGTTGAATAGACGAAGATTGCCGCGGGCGCATACCCATCCTTGATTTCCCGGATCGCTTTAAAGAGCTTCCGTTCACTGCGTCCCATTACAATGTCGATTTCCGTAAGATCAGTCGTGAAGCTCGTGCGCCAAAGTGTTGGACCTGACGACGCAGCGCCACGGTTGTCCCAGGAATTTCCCTCGCAGGCGAGCGGACCGTGAATCAGATGTGCGACATCGGTGATCGGCTGCAGTGCGACCTTGGCGCCGTCGAAAGCGCAACCGCCGACGGCCGTTCCCGGGGCCATTGGCCCCGCGCAATTCCTTCGGCGCTCCTTAGGACCCTTGCTGCCGCTCCTTTCACTCGCTAGTTCGTGGAAGGCATCTTTGATTTTGGCGTTGAGCGCGGACATTCGTCTGCCTTCATATCTGGTTGAGTGAAAGGCCTGACCGGCCGCCTCTCTTAGCGAGTGAGGTCATACGAATAGTCTGTCACACCCGCGTGAATTGTTTCGCGATCGAGGTTGTCGAAGATCTTATCGAGGATCGCCGTTAAAAGACGCAGTCCGCCCTGGTAGCCCATGAGGGGGAATCGATGATGATGGTGCCGGTCAAAAATTGGAAACGTCAGCCGAACCAGTGGGGTACCGGTGTCCCGTTCGAGATACTTCCCATAAGAATTGCCGATCAGGAGATCCACGGGCTCAGTGAAAAGTAGCGAGCGCATTGCCCAGAGATCTTTGCCTGGCCAAACCTGTGCATTCTTCCCGAAGGGCGAGGATGCGAGGAGTTCCTTCATCTCGGCTTCCCAAGCCGAGGTGCCGTTTGTGGCGAGGCAGTGGGTTGGCTCGCCGCCGGTCTCCATGATGAAGCGCGCCATCGCATAAACGAAATCTGGATCGCCGTAAATCGCGTATTTTTTTCCATATAGCCAAGCTTGGCTGTCCGCCATCGCATCGATGAGTCGACCGCGCTCCAGGCGGATCGCCTCGGGAATTTCTCTGCTGGAAATCTCCGATATCAACATCAGAAGTTCGTCGGTAGCTTCGACGCCGAGAGGGTAGCGGAAGGAGATCGTCGCTTGTCCAACATCTCTGCAGTAATCTAACGTCTTGCGAGTGTTGTAATGCTGCAGGGACAATGTCCACTCCGCGTCCAACGCCGCCTTCACGTCATTGATTTTGGTCCCGCCATCATACATCCGAAATTCGCCATCGGAGGGCGTATCAAACTGATCTGATGCGTCCTGGATAAACATGTAAGTCACTTGCATCAAGTCGAGCAGGCGTTTTAATTCGCGATTGTTCCCAACGCAGAAGCCATCAAATCCAGGAATGATGTTGATAGAAGCGGTGGCTTCACTTCGCGCGGCGCCCTTCCAGAAATTCTCCAGCACACCTTTTACCATGCTGTCGTAGCCATCGACATGGCTGCCGACAAAGGCAGGCGTGTGGGCGAAGGGGACATCGAAATCGCGCGGGACCGAACCTTCACTTTTGGCGTTTTCGATAAAACCATGCAGATCATCTCCGATGACCTCGGCCATACATGTGGTCGACACCGCGATCATCTTCGGGTTATAGAGTTTGTATGTGTTGGCGAGACCGTCGACCATGTTTTTCAAGCCGCCAAATACAGCGGCGTCTTCCGTCATCGATGACGAGACCACCGATGACGGCTCCTTGAAATGGCGCGATAGGTGCGATCTGTAGTAGGCAACGCAACCTTGGCTGCCATGGACGAACGACATCGTTCGCTCGAATCCCGCCGCTGCGAAGACCGCGCCGAGGGGCTGGCAGGCTTTGGCTGGATTGACGACAAGGGCTTGGCGGGCCAAGTTTTTCTCGCGGTATTCCCAGCTCTTCGTGAATTCGCGCTGGTCCGACACGACCTGATCCGGGTGTGGGCACTCGAATTTCAGCTTTTTTTTGGCCAACATCTTCCTGTATTCCGGCTCGCAGAATAGGGGCGCGTGGTCGAGAGTTTTCTCAGCTGACTGCGGCATAGGGTCACCTCTTTCGATCTGGCCGCGGCTCAAGGGCGGTCCAGAAACATGCGTCGCTTAAGCCGTTGCGCGTTTTTTACGCGCGAACGCTATGTTCTCACCCAGCAACCGCCGCCAAAGCGCGGTCATTTTTCCAGGGCGCGTCGTAGAGACCCCAAACTGGATTGTTGATGGCCATGTCCATGTCCCGAGCGAAAATCGCGAAGCCGTCATAACCGTGATACGGACCAGAATAGTCCCATGAGTGCATCTGACGGAATGGAATGCCCATTTTCTGCACCGGGTATTTTTCTTTAACGCCGGACCCGACGAGATCGGGCCGAATTCCCTCAATGAATTTCTCAAGTTCATAGCCAGTCACATCGTCGTAGATCAGCGTGCCTTCTTTTACATAATGGCCAGTGCGCTGATAGTCGTCGCCGTGACCGAATTCGTAGCCGGTTCCTACGATTTCCATCCCGAGGTCCTCATAGGCGGTGACGACGTGACGAGGACGCAATCCCCCGACGTAGAGCATCACCCGTTTGCCGGAAAGGCGCTGCCAGTATTTGTCGATTACGGCCCAAACGAGGGGTTGGTATTTGGCTATGACCTTTTCGGCTTTTTCTTGGATCTCCGGCCCGAAGTGCTTGGCTATGTCGCGCAGCGAGGCATCGATTTGGGAGTGTCCAAAGAAATTGTACTCCATCCAAGGGATGCCATATTTTTCCTCCATGTGCCTGGAGATATAATTCATCGACCGATAGCAGTGAATGAGGTTGAGTGCCGCTCTCGGCGCGCGCTCCACTTCGGCGAGAGTTGCATCTCCGGACCAGTTGCCGACCACGCGCAATCCGATCTCCTCGAGCAGGATGCGCGAGGCCCATGCGTCGCCGCCAATGTTATAGTCGCCTATGACATTTACGTCGTAGGGACCTGGATCGAATTTTATGTCTTTCTTGTCGAAGACCCAATCTCGAATTGCGTCGTTGGCGATGTGGTGGCCAAGCGATTGCGACACGCCACGGAAGCCTTCGCAGCGTACCGGCACGACGGTCGTCGCGTGTTCTTTGGCCTTTTTTCGCGCTACGGCCTCGATATCGTCGCCAATCAGGCCGATCGGACATTCTGATTGCAGGGTGACGCCATTGCTTAGCGGAAAAAGTTCAGCGATCTCATCGATGACCTTTTCCAATTTCTTGTCACCACCGAAAACAATGTCCTTTTCCTGAAAATCGGATGTAAATTGCATCGTTACGAACGTGTCGATGCCCGTCAGGCCGACGTAATAGTTGCGACGTTGCGACCAGGAATATTGACCGCAACCCACAGGCCCGTGTGAAATGTGAACCATATCCTTGATTGGTCCCCAGACGACACCTTTCGAACCGGCATAGGCGCAGCCGCGGATCGTCATCACGCCTGGAACAGACTTGATATTCGACTTTACCTCGCATTCGCTAATCGCGTTTGGGTCCTCGCCGGCGTCCTTTTCGCTCGTTGCCAGGCTAAGGTGTTTACTTCGGCGTTTCGCTGCTTTGTCCGGATATTGCGACAGCACATCCGCTATAAGCTTCGCATGTAAATCACTGTCATTGGCGTATTTGAAGGTCATTAACCCAACCCCTTGGAAAATCCGGCTGAAGCCACATCGGCGAAACCTCCCTCACGGGATGGCGGGCGCCTTGCGTGTCGCTGCGCGTCAGTGTGATCACTGGGCAGCTATCAACTTGGCATCCCTGGCTTGAAGTTCGGCAAGCATCTGCTCATCGGTTTTCATGATCCCGAAATCGAGAAGCATGTCCTCAAGTTCTTCCATGGTGATGGGGGTCGGGATGGTGCCTTTGCCCGAATTGTCATGTATTCTTTGGGCAAGTGTCCGGTACTCGGCCGCTTGCTGAGAGTCCGGCGCATATTGGATCACCGTCATCTTTCTAAGCTCGGCGTGTTGGACAATGTTGTCGCGTGGCACGAAATGAATGAGCTTAGAATTGAGTTTGGCAGCCAGCGCTTCGGCGAGGTCGAGTTCGCGATCGGTTTGACGCTCGTTACAAATGAGGCCGCCCAGGCGTACGCTGCCGCCTGCAGCATATTTCAGGATGCCCCTGGCGATATTGTTGGCGGCATAGAGCGCCATCATCTCGCCGGACATGACGATATAAATTTCCTGAGCTTTGTTTTCACGGATCGGCATCGCGAAGCCGCCGCACACAACGTCACCGAGCACGTCATAAGACACGTAGTCGACATCGTTGTAGGCGCCGTTCTCCTCGAGAAAGTTGATCGACGTGATAACGCCGCGTCCCGCGCAGCCGACGCCTGGCTCCGGGCCGCCAGACTCCACGCATTTGATACCTTTATAGCCTACCTTGAGCACGTCTTCGAGTTCAAGATCTTCAACCGAACCTCTCGTTGCAGCGAGATCAAGAACCGTATCCTGGGCCTTCGAGTTCAAGATCAGGCGCGTAGAATCGGCCTTAGGGTCACAGCCGACGATGAGGATCTTCTGCCCATGGTCCACAAGGGCGGCTAGCGTGTTTTGGGATGTAGTGGACTTGCCAATGCCGCCCTTTCCATAGAATGCGATCTGACGCAGAGCTGCCATGTTTGGCGTTCCTTCATGTGTTCGAGGCAATGCGGTTATCCCGCAACGTGGATGCGGAGGCCGTTCCGCTGCCTCGCTATAGCTCACAAGATTCGTGCCAAGCAGGCCGATAGAGATGACGAACAATAATTTACTGCGATTCCAGTTATGTGGGCGCAAAGATGCGGGATTGAGAACAGGAACGCTTGTCACGTAACCGACAAAGGTGATGACAATGTCGAATATCTGACCAGCCGACAGGATGTCTCATTTATCCATGTGTAGCTTCTAGGACCATTGTTCGAACAGCCTGTATCCCATCACCAGACCAGCAGTAACGAATTCTGATCGCTTGCCGCAAAGGGCTGTTTCCGGCGATGATCAAGCGTCATGTCACTCGACTACGCCACGGCTAGCGATCCACTTCACGAGGAAGATGTCATTGACGCGGCGTCTGGGCGCGAGCGATGGCAAATGTTCATATAAGTCTCGCTCCAGAAGCACGACATTTCAAAGTGGCAGCGAACCCATCGGCCTCGTTCCGCGGCGATGCACGGGTTACCAATTCCAGGCGTGTTGAGGTCCCCGCTGCGTTAGCGGGTGATCTCCTTCAAGTTCCGTCAATTCGCCGAAGCATGTGTTCAACGTTAATTGCGTGGAAGATAAAGCCGAGCTCGCCAAGCGGAGAATCGTATCGGATGTCGTCTATTGTGGCGATCAGGCGGTCAGCATCGATCAGTCCCAGTTCATGCAGCAGGCAACGGCGGGATAATTGACTAGTGATCTCGCTAGCACCGATAGTCAGCGAGCCGGTCAGATAGTGTTCGAAATTTTCTCTTGTAGAAACTCCGAAGAACCGTTTTGGATATCCAAGCCGTTCCAACATCCGGCGATGCAGCGCCTTTTCGTGCCTCCAGGCCAAAGGCAAACTCCGATAAAATCGTACGGCTTCTGGCTGGGCGAATGGGCTAATTGGCCATATGCCATGGCTCGCAAACAAAGGAGCCCGCGCGGCGTGTGCCTCCAGTACCGAGATCGGCAGAATAGGAAAGGGTGCCCGATCGCAGCTTGCTGCATAGTCGGGCAATTGGTTTTTGAGCACCAGCGTCATGGCGGAGGGAAAGATCGCAGGAAGGAATGCATCGCTAACATTACGAGCGAACTGCTCGTGATTTTGCTCGAAAGCATGGGCCATTAGCAACTCATCACCGCCTGTACCGGTTGCGACCGCCCGCGGGGCTGAGGCAGTTGCGAGCGACTTCAATAGTTGATGGAGAGGCCGCTGCAGATCGGCATTGTAGGGAGCGGGGACGTAGTCGCTACTCACTTCGAACCCACACGGAACCATTGGTATCGTGTCAACACGCAGCGTTTGGTCGCGAAAGCCGAAGTGCTCGATTGCTATTTCGCGCCGCGAAGTCTGTTGACTACGAGCTGGTCCCTCGACCTCCAAGGCATAGGTTTGCAGGGCGTCAGGATGCTGCCCCGCCAAAATGGCGGCAACGACCGCCGAATCCAATCCTCCGCTGAATTCGCTAGCCGTGAGAGCGGGCGTGAGCGGCCAGCGACGCAGCAGGGTGTCGATCAAATGGCATGCTGCGGCGGCAACATCGGCCCCATCCACAAGTGGGGTCGGAATGAAATACGGTGCCGGAGGGGGATATTTCGTCTCCACGGCTCCCATCCTGTCGATGCAAAGTGACGCGCGCTCCGTCAGCATGAAAACACCGCGAAACATCGTGGTTGTTGCATAGGGGAGCGTCCCCACAAGACGCAGGCCAGCTCGGTCCGTGTCGACGTCGGCGAGAGTCATGCCCGAATAAAAGTCCGCTATCGACCAGGAGAGATCAATGCGCTCGCCGCTGACCTTCATATAAAGTGGCGCAACACCCCCATGTCCGGCGCTGAAGGTCACCGTGCCGGAATGGCGATTGATCGAAATTGTCTGATAGTCCAATGGCCATCGCCCAAAAGCACAGAAATCATGCGCTCGTTCTATCGGCCAATCCCTGAGTGCCACAACCTGCCCATTCGCTTCGGCGGAACGCTCGCGACAGATCAGGACGATTTGATCAGTGGTGTCCCACCGGAAGCTCTCGAGCAAAGGATGGTCTAGGATCTTGATAGAGATGTTGGGGTAGGGCAGCGAGTACATCGGGGGCTCAGCCACGCACTCGAGATGACCTCGGTCAATCGTTCCCTTGAACATGAGTGATCGCTTATTTGATGAAAATCTAAAGGGGCAGTGACCGCCGCCTTGGCGACGGTCACACGGACGAAACTTAAACGTCCAGTTTGTCCATGTCGCCTGGCTTGCCCCCCTTGATCATGGCAGCAATTTCTGTAGTCGAAGGGGTCGATCCGACGCGCGGCGTCTTGGCAAAGACGCTCAACTCGCTGCCGATTGGATCAATTGGCTTGCGGGTAGTTATCGTTTCCATGTTATGACTCTCCTTTGGTTTTCCTCGCCGTCCCCCTAAGGGGCCAATGACGCGATTGACTGAGGTACACTGTCGCATGCCGTTCTAGGGTGGCATGGACTGCGAAATTATTTGGCTGCAATCGATCCGGGCGGCTACGCGGTTGGCTCTCTGACCTAAGCATTGAGCGTACGACAATCGCCCGGTAAAGAAGCGGGTCTGATTGTGATGTGGCGCCGCTTGTACAACAGAAATCCAGGCAGGGACTCGTGCTCGCTTATGAGCCGGACTGGCGGCGAATTGGTGACCAAAACTTCCTGAGCCGTAAGGTTCAAACATCGAGCGGAATTCCCTATGCTAGCTAATTGCCTAAAACGTCTGCGGAGAGGACGATGGGATGACTTCGAGCGGCACGACTAATTCTTTTTCGAAAATGCTAGGCTCTGAGAGGATGTGTGTTCGCCACCCATTGGTGCGCAACGAGTTTATCAGCTTTGGGTGCGTTTCGCCGATGAGCGAGGTGATTCCGGCAGCACGGCAAAACTCCATCAACCCGATCATCAGAACACGCGATATTGGAATCCCGTCAATCTTTTCGTCACCGCTTGCAATCGCCCACCGCGTCCATTCGAAAACGTCGTGCGACCTTGGCCACTTTTGACCTCGCATGATTTGCGGGTAGACGGTTGATAGAAGATGTGGCTGCACAGTAGGAAGGAGCCGAGAATACCCGATCACCGCATCGTTCTTGAGAACGCTAAAATGAATAGCGCAATTGTGATCAAACTGATCTATTTCCCGTCTGTCACTCTTGCGTAACGCCTCCCACCCACGTCGTTCCACAAATTGCTGGTGTCGAAATCGCCAGATTTTCTCCATGATTACGGCGTTAGCCCGAGAGTGCCCAATGCAAATCTTGATCATCGCTCGCTGACCCCCGGATCACTATGCACGATCTTACTGTCCTTCAAAATGAGTAGAAATACTCATCTCTGCGCCAGGTCGCGGAACCATAGTTTGAAATCAGACAATCCCGCGCGGCATGGGAAATGGCGGTAACGGAAAGATCGCCAAAACGGGCTCAAGAATGCCATCATCTCGTACCGCTAGAGTAAATTTGCAGAGCATATGGTGTGCGTCAAAGACGCCAGGGACTCGATCAAGCCGCCTCTCAGGCCGCTTTTCGTTGATGGGATCACGTTAGAAAGCCATCTCGGCCGGTGCTTATCTGCTACCGACCAAATAGACTTCGGCCGCTCTTACCGTCCCGGGTTTCGGGGGCATGCCTATGGGTTAATCGTGGTCTGTCAGGGAGTAAATCTACTCATTTACGTCACCCGGAAATGATTATAGCTGAATTGGTGTCTCCAATAACACTCGCCTCAGTTGGAGCTGGGCCAAGAAGCGGTCCAAGCGATTGGACCAGTCCTGGCGTGAAGACAGAAAATCAATGGAAAGGGAGAGTTAAATGTCCTTGCATGTCAGCTACGTAGACAAGGAAATGACGGATCATGCCCGTGCATCACAGCCGGGAAGCGCAGCGCTTGCCCAAGGAACGCAATATTCGTTATTGCTGAAGAATCAATCGGCGCAACCTTGGACCTTCTATGTCTATCAAAAGATGCCTCAACCTGTTGCCAATGTCTTCTCCTTGGCATGGTTCTGCTCTCCGTATCAAATTCGGGTTGGCAATCAAATCAAGTTCACTTGGGAGCTCGCCTATAATTTCGTCTGGAGCGACACGGGACAACTGATTCCTGGCGTGGACTTTTTTGCCTCCGGGGTGGAGGACTGCAGCCCCAGCGGGAGAAACACCACTACTTTTTCATTAAGCGATGGACCTGGCCTGACCGCGCCGATCAAGGGGGATCCTGCAGGATCACTGGTCATCAACGATGCTGGCAATGTGCCAAACAACCGGTTCTCCGTGGGCATCGGCATGTCCGGAACAGGGACTTATGTTGCACAAGCGGGCACCAATCTGCTCCACACGTTCACGCCAACTCCGAGCTATTGGATTGCGGCGGGAACGAATGTCACTATCGGGTCGGTGCTCAGCATCGACACGATCACCCAGACCAGGGAAGCCAAGTTTCCCTCTGCCGTCTTCAATCTCGTAGGCGTGCTCCAAGAGGACAATACCTGGGACGTCAACCCGGCTTGATGGCTGGGTGAATTGGCTTCAGCTCCACCCGTCAGGGCGGAACTAATACATGGGAGTGCCTGTTGTTGCTGATAATTGGCACTCCTTTCCTCACACACCAATATTGCCCGAGGAACCAACGATGTTTGCAGGGCCTCCAATCGGTGCGATTTGTCCCTTTGCGGGGCAAGTTGCCTCTATCTCGAGCTCGGTCAATACGATCTGGAGCAACACACCCTGCGCAAGCTCTGGCGTGGCTGCGGGTACAAATGCGGAAGCTCCTATCAGCTACGTCGAAGCCCAGGGATGGATACTTTGCGATGGGCGCTATCTCAAGGCAGCCGCCTATCCAGAACTCTACGCCGTTCTCGGTGGACTCTATGGAGAGCGGAATTCTACGGCCGATCTGGAATTTCGGATTCCAGACTACCGTGGACTGTTCCTGCGCGGTTTCGATGCCGGTGCCGGTATGGACCCCGACGCGAAACGACGGCTAGATCCAACTGGCAATAGTGTTGCAAATGTTGTTGGATCACTCCAATGCGATGCTCTGCAAATTCATTCGCATCCCTATGAGATAACGACGCCGTCGGGAATTTCGCAACAGGGCAGTGCCGCGGGAACTTCCATTTCAAGCAAATCGACAGGCGCGCCGGAAAGTCCGGCACGCACCGCTCTTGAGACGCGTCCCAAGAACGTGGCCGTGAACTACCTGATCAAATTTCGGTAACTTGAAAGGGGCGCAGGTCCTTTCATTCGATTCAGAGACATCGGTCCGGAAGCGACATCTTGCCGGCCGGCAAAAGAGGAGAAGTTTTAATGACTGCTACTTTGAGAGCTTTCGGATGCCTAGCTGCTTTCGCTCTGACGGTCACCTTCGCGCAGGCGGCCGCGGCTGAGGAGCATCAAAAAGGCAAGGTCGCAGCGAAGCCCGTAGAAACTGGCGTCGTGATCCGCGGCGTCACACTTGCCGGTCCGGTTGGAAATCCGGGAACGTCAACCGGGAAAACATGCGACTTCAGCGGTGAGCCCGTGGATCCATCGGGGCGTTTGGAGGGGGCAAGCGTCAACTGCAGGCCAAATGGCAACCAGGCGAATACAACGCCAGGGCTACCCGCACGCTTTAACGCGTATTGCATGATAAATGCGCCAGTCAAAAGTGCGCGGCTGATCGAAGCTGCCCGACCAGAAAATGCCAACCACTGCGATCTGTCGGGGATCACCCCAAAAGACGCGACTGGTCAATTCGGGGGGGCCGTCTGGCGGTAGGCGGTCATTGGACGACTTCTGGGGAAACAAATTCAAAGCACGTCCTCGCAGCCACCCAATCGATGCTGCCTGCTCGACCTACCGAAAACTGTGTTGCGCCTGTCTATCAATTCAGACGCAGATTTAGCTCTGCATTTCAACGGGGCTACTATCTGATCATGATGGCTGTCGTGATCCAACAGGCCCGATCTTTGAAGTGGCCGAAAACTCCATATGCTTCAGCGAATGATTCTGAGACGAAAGCTTTCGGCAATCATCTGAGGTGTATTAACCACATTGAGCTTTCGCTGGATGTTCAAAATGACATTTTGAATGGTTCGATGGGATCGTCCGAGAATCGTTGCGATCTCTATTGCTGTTTTGCCTGCGGCACACCAATGGATGATTTCGCGCTCTCGCGTTGTGATCATGGGTAAGGCCTGAATTTTTCGACTGGCATCGTTCCCAATTTGGGCGCGGAGCAAGCTGTGCGCGTAAGCCGCCATCAGATAGAGCGCGCTTCGGTCGCAGGTTGAGAGCTCTACCTTTTCCGCTCCAAAACTGACAATCGATTGAAACCCAGCGGCAGTGTGTAAAGGAACGCTGAAGCCGTCAATCAACTTGAATTCGCGTGCCTCATCCATGACACGACGGCTCTGCCGATCGAGTTTTTGATCTCGCAGAGCTTCCGACCAAACAAATGCGTGATCGCATGTCTTGCTAAGATGCACTATGGGGTCGGCGTGGACATAATTGTTTTCACGATAGCGATCAAACCACCCGACTGACCAATTGCCCAAAACGAAATAGGAATCAATTCGCTCAATAGGCGAGGGGATGCCGGATATCGCGAAATAACTAAACCCGAAATATTGTGAAATTTTTCCAAATAAGAGTAACACATCGTCTTTGCTCTTTGCGCTGGCTGACTCTGACAGGAAATCGAACACCAGATTCGAGACCGCTGAGGATTCTTCCTTCACGACAACCTCCCGGTTCGGTGCAAGATTACCTTCCTCACATCTAAGCAGTGAGTGTCCAGTTCCGTGGGCAGCTAAACTCTGAAAACCATATTATATACCCTTGATGCATACAACCAAAAAGCGCATCTTCAGGCGGGATCGTCCTCGGCAAACCGTCTGGCGCCGCTCGTCTGAAAAACAGTTCGAGCCGTCAATTTTAACCGAGTGCGTCAGCCCGATCGCCATAGCTTCGCATTCACTCGGAACCGTACGGCAGGCGACTGAGAACTTCAAAGCAGGGCCTGTCGCAAATTTTGGCACTCAACGGTATGTTGACATGGGAAGATGATTGCCGTTCCGAAAGTTGTGGAGCGAGCCGATGATTCTGAATGCTATTGCCGAAAAGCTGAAGCGGTAATCGATGGATGGTTTCAAGGGCCGGCATTGTTCGAGGCATGGCCGATCGTGCGGGCGGTTGCCTTGTATTCGGGTTTTGCTCAAGGCTTCAGACGAGTTCGTCAGAAGCGAAAGTTAAGGCCCGCCTCAATTACATTATCGTTGAGGTCGGACTTCGAGCTGATGCCTCCGCTCGTGGTCGGGACGGCGTTGTTAATGACGTAGTTGTACTCGATCTTTGCCGACACGCCGCCCGAAAACGCGTGCTCGACGCCGCCACCGAAGAGGTAGCCCTGTTTCCAGCTATCCGGTCCGGATTTCCATTTGTCGGATCCGGATACGAGGCGGCGGCCCTCGAACTCGGTCGTTGTGACGCCCGCGGTGCCGTAGACGAAAGTGCGATCAAAGCCCAAGCCAGCCTTCGCTTTCGCGCCACCGCGGAAGCGGCTTTCCACGTTGCCGCCGGGCACACGCACTTCGTTGTTCAAGTAAGAGCCTTCCAGTTCGGCGCCGAAAACGCCCGATCCAGCCTGGAAATTGTAACCTACCTGAGCGCCCACCGCTGGGGCGCGACCATTGTTGAACGGGTTGAATTTGGAGGCTGCGACACCTCCATGAAGACCGGCGTAAGCCCCGGCCCACGAGAAGGTTCCCGGTGCGTCATAAGAGGGGGCGCTCGGAACGCTGTGGTCAGCTAGATCGGCCGCCGACGCGCCGCATGCCATTAGCGTCAAGACACCTACGGAGAAGATTTTTCTTTTAATTAGCGACATATGTAACTCCATAACGAGCGAAACTAACATCCGGTGCTGGGCTGGACGCCCAAAGTCTGCAGGCCCCGCCTTACCCGCGGAGAGGGCATCATCAGCTTCCATGAGAAAAGCCAAATCGCTCGACTGGATCAAGTTTCGCATCGCGTCCGCTGGGTCTTGGGTCGACCCGACGCTCTTTGGGACATAGGAGGCGTTGTCCCTGCTGTGCTGGAGCCTTCCTCCTGGACCATAGCCGACGTTCCTCCCTGCGACAGCCTTCGCCTGTTGAATATTTCAGCATTGTCATACCTCTTTCATAAGCAGACTCTCTACAATTACCTGATTTAAGACAAGAGACGCAGAGGATATATTTAAGAATATATTCGTTTATGTTATATCAAAAACGGGAATGGACTGATACTTCACCGTTTAAAGGAAAATATACGACAATATATTTTCATATATATTATGGTTTATTTTCCAGCTGGTGGCACAAGCATTTGCCGCGCCAACAAAATTAGGCTCGCACAACGAAAGCGCGACTGTAGCTGAGCTTATGCCACGACAGAATTCACGACGCTCGTCCGGGCGGCCAGATCCGCAGAGCGTCCCTGCCACTCCTGGTCCAGGAGCCTGTAATCCGCAGCGAGTCTAGGAGCCTGTATTTCGCAGTGATATGATCGTCGGTCAGCCACTGGGTGGGGCCGAGCGGCTGCCGACCCTGCGGTGCCATGCCCGATCCCGAGGCCGGCTCTGCCGTCTGGGCAACTCGCGAGTGATGGGTGAGACGCCCGTCCGACTCCCACCCAGCCGTGTTGGGCTCACCGTGGTGGAGAAGCGTGTCATAGGGACGCGTCGGGTCGGCTTGAGGATATTCACAACATTGACGGCGTCGTCGAGACCAGTATCTCGGCGCTGTTCCTGCTGGTGATCAGCATCGCCAATTTGTTCTTCCTGAACCGTTGCGGAAGCCCAGATCGTTACCGCCGAAGCGAAGATACTCAACGCGCTCAAACTTACAGAGCACGGGCTTGATAGCCACTGGCGCAACGCCCGCACCCATACTCTGCACGACCCGGTCCGCTGGAAGTACGCCATTTTGGGTAAGTATTTCCTGAATGGCGAGAAGCCACCGCTCCATGCCTGGAGCTGACGTTTTCGACCTGCAAAGCACCCTGAGATCAGGTGCTCTGCAGATTTGTCTGCAGCGTATACGAGGGAGGAAGTTTCGCCTTCGCCACGAGGCGTCTCGGACAGTGTTGCCACTGCTTGGCCGCCGATTGTCATTGCCCCAAGTCTTTTTCATATTCCCGGCCATCCACGAAGAGCGCACCGTTCGGCCGAGATAAACATTGCGGCATCCGTCATTCAAATCGTTCATATCAAAACAATGGATTTCACTAATCGCTCTTGGAAAAGATAAGGGGCACAGGCGGCACCCGTTGCCTCATAAGGAGTATTTGAGATGATGATCAAAGGCACTGATAACAGCCCCTTTATTAACGGATCCGATGACGACGACACAATCTATGCACGCAATCTTAATGACTGGATCAAAGCCGGTGGCGGCGATGATCGGATTGTGGCTCGAAGCGGCCACGACACGATCGAGGCCGGTGACGGCCATGACATTGTCTATGCGGGGGATGGCTCAGACATAGTCCATGCTGGTCCTGGTGACGACCTCCTGTATAGCGACGGCTCAATCGAAGCCTTCAACCCCTTCGAAGTGCGCCGCGTAATACCACATAGCGGCGAGAGCGACGACAGGCTCGACGCCGGTAAGGGAAGGGATACCCTGGTGGCCGGCGACGGCGCAGATGTTCTGACTGGCGGCGAAGACGGCGACGCCTTCGTGTTCCGGTTCCACGATCCTATGGTTGGAACAACGCACTGGTATACGACTGTGACGGATTTCGACCCGAAGCAAGACCGTTTTGTCATGGACGCCGGTGACTTCGGCAAAGGGGATCTGTTTGGCGCAAATTTCATCAACCACTCGAAGGGTTTCCCAGGCGAATTTGTGGACACTTTCTACAATGGCGAGGCCGCGAAAGCGCACGGTCAGCACGTCGTGGTAATCACGGATCGAGAGTTCACGTCTGGCTCTGCCGCCGCGACCGCTATTCACGACGAAGTCCCCGGTGACATCATTGTCTACCATGACGAAAAAACTCTCGGTCAAGATGGCAAAACTCACGGTGCGACACTAGCCTATGTCGATTCTGCGAACCACGCGCATGCCTTCGCTCATGTCGACAATCTGCACGACATGTCGGATCTTACCTCGCTTACGGCGGAAAATTTCGGCTTCATTTAATTCGAAGATCCGAGGAGCGTTCCACCCTTGGGGCGCTTCTCTTTCCCAACGTGGCGCAGGGAACTGAAAATAGAAACGACGTGATTTATTGATCGACTGCACCAGTAAAGGTACGCCATTGAAACAAGTTCTCGTCGCCGATGACGACGGCGCCATGCGCCACCTGCATCCTGGGGCGGTTGCGCAAGCTGACTTTCTTCTCGCTGGCTGAGGCCAATGCCGCTATTGGCACTTGATCGCATCAACGATCACCTCATGCGTCGATTGGGTGTTACCCGGCGGCAAGTATTTGAACGTGTCGAACGTGCTGCGCTCGCTAGCCTCCCGGGTGAAACTACGAATTCGCCGAATGGCGTCTGGTCCGTGTCTCGACCGATTATCACGTCGAGTTCAAAAGCTTCTTTTATTCCGTCCCCCATGCCCTCATTCGCCAGCAGGTCGATCTTAGAGCAACGGCGCGAACCATCGAGATCTTTTACCGCGGCAAGCGCATCGCCGTCCATCAGCGCCGCTATGGCGGCTGTCGTCATGGAACCGACCCAGATCACATGCCCAGTTCCCACCGGCGATACGCTGAGTGGATACCAGATCGCTTTCGGCGCTGGGGCGCATCCATCGGTCAAAGCATGCCGCGAGGATTTCTCCGTTGCATACCACCGCGTTCCCCGGCTGTTCGCCACGCTCGCGCTTGCAAGGGGTGACGGGCGATACGGCAGAATCCCCAAATCTATCGCTAAGACCGACCTGCTGATCCTCGATGACTGGGACCGGAAAAACTCAGCGATGATCAGCGCCGCGATCTTCTCGAGATCATCGAAGACCGCTACGAGCGTCGCTCGACGATCGTCACAAGCCAGGTGCCCCTGGATCGCTGGTGGGAAATTATTTCAAACCCAACGCCGCCGATGCGATACTGGATCGCCTCGTTCACAACGCCGAGGCATCGATCTCATTGGCGGAAGTATGCGCAAACAGCGTTCACCGATGGCGCTTGAAACACAGCAAAGCTTGACGTGGCACAAAACCCGATCCAAACATCAAACAGACCCAGGATCAGCCCGAAAAATGGCCGGCTTCAAATCGGAATCGGTGGCCGGTTTCATCGGAATACGCACCCAATGCAACATCTGAAGATCGACCTGATCGGCTTGCTTAATGCCAACGAAGCGCATCGTCGGTCGCCTTGCAGCTTCTGCGATCGCCGCAGCATCGATGATGTCATTCTTGTTCGATTTTACATAGACTTCACTGCGCCGGGATGATGCGGACGGAATGCCCCATCGTCTGCAACTTGGCGCAAGCCATTGGGAACCCGGACGGGATTCCATTCCGACAAGCGTTCTGTTCGCTCGTTCGAAGAACTGCAGTAGCGTCTCGCGCCGGAACTATCCAGGCCGACCACGTGGAAGAGGTTCTTTCCGATATCGATGCCGAAGACGGCGCATTGGCGCAGTTGGTTGCGATCCATAATTTCAGCCCTCCTTTGCCCACCTCCGTTATGCTCTCGGGAGACAGGGCGGACCATCCCATTAGCTCTAAGCCCTGCTCGTAAGCGGGAGGTGGTGAAGGGCATGTGCCGCGATTGGACGACCTCCCGGCCGGCGCCAATACAACTCAGGCCCTGGCGCGCTAATGACGTGATCAGGTTAAACCATCCCGCATCCAGCGCTCGGCTATTGCGAATGTGCGGATTGGATGTTTGCATTTGCGGCTGCAACCGTCGAGGCCTCCCTGGGTGACGCGACTTTGGGAGCCGCAAAACCACCGCGGATTGCTACATTCAACCGCACGTGATCCTTGGCCAGTTGTTGGATCGCCGCAGCGAGGCTCGCCTGAGCGCTGGACACCTGCCTTTGCGCTTCGAGAACATCGAGGAGAGAAGAGGCGCCATCCATGTACGAGGCCGTCGAAAGCTTCAGTGCTTCTTCGATCGTTTCTACTTGCCTGCGACGTGAGTTCTCTGTGTGAACGTCGCGTCGGACGGCTGTCAAAGCGTCCTCGACTTCCTGCACAGCTGTCAGGACGGTTAATTTCCAGCTTATGTAGGCTGCTGCGGCGTCCGATTTAGAAGTCTCCACGTTTGCCCGCAAACGGCCGCCGTCCAGAATTGGTAGGTCGAGGCTCGGCCCGAAGGACCATTTCAAGATACCCCCGTGACGGCCGCGCTGCTTGGTATAGGAAGGGGTGATCGAGCCGGAGAGCGTTATCGCGGGGTAAAGCTGTGCTTCCGCCACGCCGATCTGTGCAGTCGCGGCGGCGAGATCCCGTTCAGCCTGGCGAATATCGAATCGATTGCGAATAAGATCGGCGGGAATGCCGGCATTGATCTTTCCGCGATAGACCGGCTGCCCTTCACTTTTCTGCAGTTGCTTGATCACTGTTTCCGACGGCAAAGCGAGGAGGGCCGCAATGTGATGCGCCGACACGCGAAAATTCAGTTCTAGCCTTGGTATTTCGGCAATCGTCGATCGGACAAGTCCTTCGGCTTGCAAGACATCCAGCCGGGAAGCCGCTCCCGCTTCGACTTGAAAATTCGTGAAATCGTAGGTCTCCCGGCGCGACTTCAGGTTCGCTCGGGAAATCGAGACGCGCTGCTGGTAGTACCGGGCGTCGATGTAGGAGGAAACAAGATCTTTGATTAGAGCTAGCTTTGCGGCGTCGACAGCCGCATGCGCAGAATCAAGAGAAGCCAGTGCGCTTTCAGTGCTGCGCCGGTACTGACCGAATACGTCCAGCAGCCAGGTCAACGATAGTTGCACGCTGGAGATATTCTGTGTGCTCGTGACATCTCCCCCTTTGCCGATCTCGCCGCTTGTCGTGTGTGATGCCTTGGGAAGGCCCCCGGCGCCAGCGATGGTGACGTCCGCGGCGGCGGCATTAACCCTTTCGAGCGCCTGCTGAACACTGAGGTTCTCATCCAGGCCGAAGGCAACGTACTGGTTGAGCGTACGATCTGAAAACGAATCCCACCACGCCGACACCGCAACATCGCCGGCGCTCTGTTTTGCACCCTCGGAAAACTTCTCCGGCAAAGGCGTTTCCGGCGGTGCATGGTCGGGCCCGAGCATGCAAGATGACAAAAGTAGCGGCAACACCGCAGCGGCCATACGGAACGAATGCAATCAATCAGCCTCCATTACAGCGAAATTCAAGTCAAACTCGTTTCGCCTGCCCGAAGGATGATGCCAGCGCGCAATTGCCGACGCAGCAGATCGAGAATTCCGGCGTGACACTACGAAATCGCGTGCAGCCAAAATAACAAGTCGACACCCGCTGGCGCGAGCTGGCGTCAAATCCCTTTAGGCCTGTCGTTCGGATCAAACTGAATGATCGTGATCCAATTGGCGGTGAGTGCCGGTCGGTTCTCGTTCTCGATCTCGACTGTCACCTCGTAGGTGGTCACCAGCATGCTTGCGCCGCGAAATTGACATTCAGAGAGAACGAAGCGACCGCGCACACGGCTGCCGGTCTTAACCGGTGACATGAAACGCACCCGGTCTAAGCCGTAGTTAAGGCCCAAGGTTTGCTCGCGGATCCTTGGCATGCCGCTGAAGTTCATCGCCGACAGAAGCGAGAGTGTCAGGAAGCCATGAGCGATGGTGCCACCAAACGGGGTTTCGACTGCCGCGCGTTCCGGGTGCACGTGGATGAATTGATGATCGTGTGTCGCATCGGCAAAGAGATCGATTGTAGTTTGATCGACGGTGATCCATTCGGACTTACCGAGTTCCTGGCCAATTCGCGACGGCACGTCGGCGAGCGAAAGTTCGTGCATACGACCTCACTTATTTGATGTCTGATCAAGTCGTGGATTTTCTCGGAGGCGATTTGCGATCTAACCAATCGTCACAATCATTCGACTGTGACTGATTTAGCGAGATTCCGCGGCTGGTCCACATCTGCCCCCATAACGACCGCGGTATGATACGCAAGAAGCTGCAGCGGCAGAGAAAAGATCATCGGCGCGATAATCTCCGCAACATCGGGTAATACGATAGTGTGCATGGTGGGAAGCTTTGACATCGAAGCTCCCGTCTCGTCGGTGATCAGAATGATGCGGCCGCCGCGGGCGGCCACTTCCTGCATATTGGAGACAGTTTTATCGAAGAACCGATCATGTGGCGCGATGACGATGACTGGCATATTTTCATCGATCAGGGCGATCGGACCGTGTTTTAATTCTCCTGCCGCATAACCTTCAGCATGAATATAGGAAACCTCCTTGAGCTTCAGCGCACCTTCCATGGCCAATGGGAAACTCGTGCCGCGGCCGAGATAGAGCACGTCGCGGTAATTCGACAATTCCCGTGACAAGAGGTCGATCCCCGGCTTGATGTCGTTCAGCACCTGTCGCATAACGCTTGGCAACGTCGCCAAACTTTGGACGAGCACTTGTTCCTCGTCGACTGTGATTGTGCCCCGCGCCTTGCCTGCGCCGATGGCTAGCGCAGCGAGAACAGCAAGCTGGCAAGTGAATGCCTTGGTAGAAGCAACGCCGATCTCTGGCCCGGCGAGAATCGGAAAGATGGCATCTGCCTCGCGGGCAATGGTTGATTCTCGGGTGTTGACGAGAGCGCCTATTCTCAAACCTTGTGCTTTGCAGTAGCGTAGCGATGCGAGTGTGTCAGCCGTCTCACCAGATTGAGAGATGAAGAGTGCTGCCGACCGCGTCGACAACGGCATTTCTCGATAACGGAATTCAGAGGCGACATCAATTTCAACAATTAAGCGTGCGTAGCGCTCGAACCAATATTTGCCAATTAGTCCCGCAAGATATGCCGTGCCGCAGGCGGCGATCGCGAGGGTCTCAACCCCGGCGAAATCGATGTCGGTTGAAGGCGTTGTGACATGACTATCGTTGACATTGATGTAGTGACCAAGAGCACGGGCAATGACCTCCGGTTGCTCGTAGATTTCCTTCTCCATAAAATGCGGGTGATTGCCCTTGCCGACCAGGTCTGCGGTAGCAAGCGATATGTGCCGTGGGCGCGTAACGACTTTGCCTTCGATATCGAAAACCTGGACACTCGTTTTGCCTACAACAGCCCAATCGCTGTCGTTCAGATACGTGATGTCATTGGTGAACGGAGCAAGAGCGATCGCGTCGGAGCCCAGAAACATCTCACCATCGCCATGGCCTATCACTAATGGTGGTCCATTGCGCGCCACCATAATTGTCGCGGGATCATCTTCAAAGAGGATGGCAAGAGCGAATGCGCCCTTGACGCACTTCAGCATGGCATGCATGGCCTCAATGCATCCCATGCCATCCCGACGGAATTTTGTCAGGAGATGCGCGATCACCTCGGTGTCCGTGTCGGTCTGGAACTTTGCCCCTACCGCTGCCAATGCGTCCTTTAGCTCGGAGAAATTTTCGATGATGCCGTTATGAACAACGGCTACGCCATCGGCAAAGTGCGGGTGAGCGTTGCATTCTGTCGGTGCGCCGTGGGTCGCCCACCGCGTGTGGGCGATGCCGACAGCGCCGCTCAGGGGCTCTTTTTTCAGTCTCGTTTTAAGGTTCCGGAGCTTGCCTTCTGCGCGGCGTCGGTGCAATTCTCCCTCGAAGATCGTAGCAATGCCGGCTGAATCATAGCCGCGATATTCAAGCCGCTCCAAGGCTTCTACCAGCCGCTCCGACACGGGCTTATGTCCCACTATGCCAACAATCCCACACATGCTCGTCACCCATGTCCCAAGAGCCCCCGACCGGTGATCAGGAAGGCGGACGCCGCTCGGTGCGTGTCCTCCAGCGGGTGCTATTAAATCCAAATAGATTAGTAAAATTGATTGTTGCGATAGCTATCATCCACGATATGGATGTCGCCCACTCGGGTTGCGTCGATTAGACGCTGTAGGCAGCGCATGATGCCTTCTGCAAAGTGTCGACTGATAAGCTACGACCGGGGCGTGGGCGCCTGCCTCTGAAAATGTTCGCGCCAACAGGAATTGTTATTTGCCGACGACATGCCGCCAATTGTTTTTCATCGGCGCACGGGCTGAAAGGCAATTCGTTTTTCTGCAGGTGAAGCGGTATGTGTCTGCGGGCTGACCCTAAGGCGTAGTTGCCCCTTTGCATGCAAACATGATCACGAATCGGTCAGCAGGACTGCGCAGCCGCATTTGCAAAGAGGTTGGCGTCAGAGTGAAAGTGCCGACAGTTGGAACCGAAAGGGCCATGGCGGCCAGAAGTCCGTTCGCAGAAGCAAAGAAACTAGCCCTTTACCGCCGGATTTACCCCAATGCCTGCTTTTATGATTTCGGCAAGCGTCCACCAGCCTTGACCCGAGCTGGATTTCCCATGGCCGTGCTTCCTGCAGGAACATCTCGCGTGACCACACTACCAGCGCCAATGACAGCGTGATCGCCAATTGTCACGCCCGGGAGAATGATTGCTCCACCGCCAATCCAGGCGTGCCTGCCAATGCTGACAGGTCGTCCCAACTGCAGTCCAGCCTGGCGCTGCTCTGGATCATGTGGATGGTCCGCGGTGTAAATCTGCACAGCAGGGCCTATTGCGGTTCCGTCACCGATAGTTACCGCTGCCACGTCAAGAATGACGCAGTTGTAATTGATGTAAACCCAAGCTCCGATCCGGATGTTGAACCCGTAATCGCAGTGGAACGGAGGACGAATAACCGCTCCAAGCCCGACTGCTCCCAATCGTTCTAAAAGGAGCCCATTCCACCGCTCGGCGGAGTCGCCCAGCGTGTCATTATACCGCTTCAACCAAGCCCCGGTGAGGAGCAACTCGGCTTGGATCTCGGGGTCCGCTGCGTTGTACATTTCGCCTGCTAGCATCTTCTCTTTTTGGCTGCGTGTCATCGTATCTTCTCAGATCTTGTTCGTGGGGGTGGTCGGTGATTGCCGCTGGAATTCAACTAATAACGGCAGAGCTCACAGAGGAGTAAACAGCAATCTTTCCCCTTTGGCGGCCGGTTGAAGTCGTCTGCTCAAGCGAGGCAAATCCTGCACAGGGGCTGACGACACCAGCGACCTTGCGTTTCACCAGCT
This sequence comes from Rhizobium sp. 10PS4, assembly GCF_032464805.1. NCBI lineage: Bacteria > Pseudomonadati > Pseudomonadota > Alphaproteobacteria > Hyphomicrobiales > Rhizobiaceae > Rhizobium > Rhizobium sp. 10PS4. The sequence goes on from NZ_JAWDIW010000016.1 coordinate 26,297, forward strand.
TGGGGAGGGCACAATCAGATGTGCGGATTCAACTTGGCAGGTTCCGTACTCAGCGGCAAGCGCCCCAAAAACACCGGACCAGCGACTAATTCGCGATCACGCTAGCACCTGGCGGGATATCGGGTGAAGGCAGAGGTGGAATCGAAAGCAACACTCCTTATTCGCGGGCAGAAAAGGTGAGGCCTAAACTTTGGTCGCCGGCGAGCCGCGTGAGAGCTCCCGGCGTCGAAAAATAGCGGGCTCCAGCTCCCCGCGACACGTGGTGAATTCGGTGTAGCGTGAGCTTTCAGATGCCTGAGTATCTGCGGAATTGCAGCGAAGCCTTGCTGAAGGGAATCGGCGGCGCCTGGTTCAGGCATTTGCTGTTGGCCCTACAAGGGGTTCAATCGTGACGGTCTTAACTTCATGGCACCTGCTTGAACGCAAGGACAGCATTCATGCCGCCCATGGCGAAGGCGTTGCTCATGGCCACGCGCACCTTTCGCTCCCGGGGCACATTAGGGGTCACATCCAGGTCACAATCGGGGTCTGGCTCGCGATAGTTGGCGGTGGGCGGCACGACACCTTCTTGGATCGCCATCACGCAGGCTATCATTTCGAGCGCACTTGCTGCCCCGAGGCAGTGCGCGTGAGTGGATTTGGTAGAAGAGATGGACATCGATCGAGCATGGTCACCAAAGACGCGCTTAATCGCCGTCGTTTCGATCTGATCGTTGGCCTTGGTGCCGGTGCCATGGGCGTTGAGGTAGTCTACATCCTCGGCATTTAAACTCGCATCAACAAGGCAGGCGCGCATCGCCGCCTCCGGCCCATGCACAGCTGGTGCAGCTATGTGGTAGGCATCGGCGGAAAGGCCGATGCCGGCGACCTCGGCAAGCATCGTTGCACCGCGGGCGGCGGCATGCTCATAGCTTTCCAGCACGGCCATGCCCGCACCCTCGCCCAAAACTAGTCCTTTCCTGTCGGCCGAGAATGGCCGGCAAGTATCTGGAGCGAGTACGCGCATTGCTTCCCATGCCTTAAGCACGATCCACACGAGTGGCGCGTCGCTTCCTCCAGCTAGCATAACGTCCGCCCTACCGAGCTTGATCTGATCTACCGCTGAAGCGATCGCATGGTTGGCCGAGGCGCAGGCAGAGGTGGCACCGAAGACTGGCCCCCGCAGCCCGAGGTTCATGCTTACCTGACAGGCAGCCGCGCTAGGCATTGCCTTTACCCCAGTGAATAGCTCAGTGCGAGTCGCGCCGCCCAATAGGAGGGTGCGGTAGGCCTTCTCGGTAGCGTCCCAGCCGCCAAAGCCAACGCCCACTGTCGCGCCGAAACGGTGGGCATTTCCTTCATTGCACGAAAGGCCGGCCTGTAGCATGGCTTGTTTAGCTGCAAGCACGGCTAGCAGGCTGAAGCGGTCCATGGAGATGAGCTGTTTGCGATCAATGTCGTGTTGAGGCAGCACCTTGATCTCGGTCCCGATCATCCCCTTCAGCTCATGAATCTCTGAGTTTGAGATCGGGCCGATGGCGGAGCGGCCTTCGCGCATCTCCGTCCAGATAGAGGAAGCATCGGTGCCCAGTCCGCACAGTCCGCCCAATCCGGTGATAACGACGCGCCTGTCCATTCAGACCTCCCTGGTGAGCAAGCCACGGACGGCTTCCACCACGTCGCCGATATTGTTGAGGTTCGACCAGGCATCGGCCGTATTCATCTCGATCTTAATGCCGTAGAGCTGCTCCAGATCCCAAAGGACATCGGCCAAACCCAGCGAATCGATGCCAAGTGAAGTCAACTCAGTGTCAGTCGTTATTTCGCCGAGGGCTACGGTCGTTCTTTCGCCGTTTTCAGCTTTGACGAGCTTATTGATCGCACTGATAATTTCCAGTGTGAGTTGATCAGCCATTTGTATTCCTCTCCATCATGCCTAATTTCGACAAGCCGACGGCCTTGCGAGAAGGCTCGATCTAATTGCTGCGAACATCGGAAGATGTTCCGGCTCGTCTGCGAAGTGACGACAGAAACCAATAAAACTTACCGGAATCTCGCCGCGCGGCTGCCCTGCTATGGATCATATGGCATCATTGGTAAAATTGATTGTGTGGATCAAAAGCATCCACACTATGGATTGTGGCTCGACATATTGCCGCGGCTAACTTCTCGCGCCGTCGCCGTTGCAAATCCTCAAGAACAAGTATTGCGGGATCGAAAGTAGAGCTTCGGCTACTATCCCGGGTCGGCGCGTTGCTCAATTTCGCGCAGAAGGCATGTGCGGAAGGTCGTGGAAGTCGCCGCAGCTGGATGCTGGTTTCCGCGATGGGCCGAACATAAGTTACAGGAATAAAGTTTTGAATCACTTTTGCATGAGGCCAGGGAAAGCATTACGAATCGCACCTTCTCAGATAGAAACGATCGCTCTCGGCAATAGCTTCGATTGCTAGCTGAGCTGAGGCGGCGGGGGGGCCGCCTGTAACGTAATACCTCCTTTGGGAACACAGCCAATGCGTATGGATCTAATTACTGGGGCTGTGAAATGAGCCGACGGTGCCGCTTACGACGTACAACTTTCCATCTCAGATTCCATGCGCAAAGCCTCTTGGATCATAATCTCGCGCATCCAGATGTTTCCAGGATCAGTGTTGTGAAGAGCCGGCCATTGGACAGCCTCAGTGAACGAAACAAGCGGCAAAGGATGCTCAATGATTCTTAGTGGGATAGTTCGTTCGTAATGTTTGACCAGCCGCAGGGGGATGGTTGCTATTCGATTAGTGCCAGACAGCAATGGCGGGATCAAGTTAAACCCCGGGACGACGAGCTCAATACGCCTCTTGAGGCCGTGCTGCATCAATAGCCATTGCTCTACGGAAGGCTTGAGACCACGTCCGAACTTAGCCGCAACATGTCCCATGGACATATATTGCTCCAAGGAGAGCTGCCCTTGTAACTGCTCGTTCGTAGGGCAGCCGACGCACACCAGTCTCTCTTCGAAAAGCCTTGCCTTCGGATGGGCGCCGGACATGAATAAGTCCGGGAGGATCAGAAAATCGACATCACCACGGCGGAGAAGCTCCTCCGGATCGTCGTCAAGTGGCAGCAACTCGAAGCTGACTCCTGGCGCCTCCCGAGCTAAGCGCAGTATTATCTTGTCGAAGAAGACCAGTGCCATGAAGTCTGAGAGGATAATTCTGAATCGGCGGTCGGACTCCGCTGGGTTTATTGGATCCCAAGCGATAACGGAGAGCTGAATATGCAAGAGTGCTTCGCGAACAGCGGGGGCAAGTGCCTCTGCACGCGGGGTCGGAACTAGCTCCCGTCTCTGCATGATAAAAAGGTCGTCGCGGAAATAGTCGCGCAACCTAGAGATGGCAGCGCTCATGGCGGGTTGGCTGAGGTTGATGCTGCGCGCCGCTGCTGTGAGCTTGCGCTCGGTCATTAGAGCGTCGAGTGCTACAAGAAGGTTTAGATCTAGGCCTTTAAAACGCATGGGTTGAATATCCATTCCATAGATGATTGCCATCCAAACAATCAATTTTACCAATCTTTCGGATCACTTATAGAAAACCCGGAACTTGATCAATATCAGGACCAGGAACTAAAAAACGAAGCGCCGGGCAGGGGCCCGATTTGAGACTCTTACATCTCTTAACCGCTCGATTGCCTAACCGGCAATCCAACAAGTATGCGCAACAATATCGCGCAGCTCTGATCGTGGTTGGGCGAAGAAACAACTTGGAGCTTTTGCATGTCTTCTGAAGTGCGATGGAAAATATGCTGGGAAAATGAGCTGGAAGCTTCCGACCACGCGGAACTCGCCGATTTTTTTTGCAAGACCTATGGGCCGACGGGAGCGTTCAATGCCAAGCCGTTCGAGACTGGCCGAAGCTGGGGTGGTGCGAGGCCCGAACGCCGCGCAATCGCATATGACTCGCACGGCGTCGCTAGCCACATGGGCTTGTTACGCCGCTTCATAAAAGTCGGTACGACTGATTTGCTTGTGGCCGAGCTAGGCCTGTACGGAGTGCGACCGGATCTAGAAGGATTAGGCATCGCTCACTCGGTCCGCGCTATGTTTCCGGTTCTGCGCGAGTTGAGCGTTCCATTTGCTTTCGGAACAGTTCGCCACGCCATGCGGAATCATATGGAAAGATACTGCCGAGACGGTACCGCAAATATCATGACCGGGCTGCGTGTGCGCTCGACGCTTCCAGACGCGCATTCCGACCTGCCAGCCACGCGCACTGAAGATGTCCTCGTATTGGTGGTTCCCGTCGACCGTCCAATGACTGAGTGGCCCGCGGGCTCGTTGATTGAACGAAACGGGTCGGAACTATGAAGCGGCCCGCATATATGAGCGAAGTACCGGTCAATCACACAAGCGGCCAGGAAGCTAGCTGCGTTTACTTGACGTTCGACGACGGTCCTAATCCATTCTGCACGCCGCAAATCCTGGATGTTCTAGCTGAGCACCGCGTTCCGGCGACATTTTTTGCTATCGGCTCATACGTGAAGGATCACCCCGAACTCATTCGGCGTCTTGTGGCGGAAGGTCATGATGTCGCCAATCATACCATGACGCATCCCGACCTCGCCACCTGCGATCCCAAGGATGTGAAACGTGAAATAGACGAGGCGCATCAAGCTATTGTCTCGGCCTGTCCCCAAGCCTTGGTCCGGCACTTACGAGCGCCTTACGGGGTTTGGACTGAAGACGTCCTTTCAGCATCGGTGAGGGCTGGACTTGGAGCCGTTCACTGGTCGGCCGACCCTAGAGACTGGTCTTGCCCGGGCGTCGACGTGATCGTTGATGAGGTGCTTGCTGCTGCTCGGCCTGGGGCAATCGTGCTTTTGCACGACGGGTGTCCTCCCGATGAGGTGGAGCAATGCTCGCTTGCCGGACTCCGTGACCAGACGCTCATAGCACTCTCTCGAATTATTCCGGCACTGCATAGCCGCGGATTCGAGATTCGTTCACTTCCCTGAAACACTGGACAAACGAGAAACCATGACCCTGCTCGCAACAACCAGCATCGCCGCCATCTCGCTTTATGCAATGCTCTCCACCGTTTACAAGAGCGCGCAGGTCTTTCATGCTAGGCGGACAACGATCTCAACAACACCTGCGAAAGACATTGAAACCAACCCCGTGCCAAGCGTTGATGTCATCGTGCCGTGCTTCAACGAGGACCCAATCGTTCTTTCGGAATGCCTCGCGTCGCTTGCGGAGCAAGATTATGCCGGAAAATTGCGCATCTATGTAGTCGACGACGGTTCCAAAAATCGCGACGCGGTTGTGGCTCAGCGCGCTGCCTATGCAGACGATGAGAGATTCAACTTCACAATTCTCCCTAAAAATGTTGGAAAGCGCAAAGCGCAAATCGCCGCTATAACCCAGTCCTCTGGGGATCTCATTTTGAATGTGGACTCAGACACCACGATCGCCCCCGACGTCGTATCTAAGCTTGCCCACAAAATGCGGGATCCAGCAGTCGGTGCGGCGATGGGCCAAATGAAAGCCAGTAACCAGGCGGACACCTGGCTAACTCGCTTGATTGACATGGAGTACTGGCTTGCCTGCAACGAGGAGCGCGCGGCACAAGCTCGCTTCGGTGCAGTTATGTGTTGCTGCGGCCCATGTGCGATGTACCGTCGGTCTGCTATGCTTTCGCTGCTCGATCAGTACGAGACGCAGCTTTATCGCGGCAAGCCGAGTGACTTCGGCGAAGATCGCCATTTGACGATTCTCATGCTGAGCGCAGGCTTTCGAACTGAGTATGTTCCGAGCGCCATCGCGGCGACAGTCGTTCCAGACACGATGGGTGTTTATCTACGCCAACAACTACGGTGGGCACGCAGCACCTTTCGGGATACTTTGCTTGCGCTTCCTGTACTGCCTGGTCTCGATCGGTATCTCACGCTGGACGCAATCGGGCAAAATGTCGGCCTGCTACTTCTTGCGCTGTCGGTATTGGCAGGAATTGGCCAGTTTGCGCTGACCGCCACACTGCCCTGGTGGACGATCCTGGTCATTGGATCCATGACTCTTGTACGCTGTAGCGTGGCTGCCTATCGCGCCCGCGAACTTAGGTTTTTGGGTTTTGCTCTCCACACGCTCGTGAACATCTTTCTCTTAATTCCCTTGAAGGCCTATGCCCTTTGTACCCTATCCAATAGCGACTGGCTGTCGCGCGGATCAGTCGCGATTGCGCCCACTGTTGGGCAGCAGGGCGCTACCAAAATGCCAGGGCGGGCGACATCTGAAATTGCCTATAGTGGCGAGTGATGAACGCGTCACTGCAGCTCAAAATCTGGGACAAGAAATGAACGGGCAATTAACGAATTTGAAGACGACGATCGCTGATCGGCACCAGGATCATCTCATCCTATCGGAGCGGCAGCACCAATCGAAATTTAAGGCAATGGATTCGCCTTCTGGCTCATTGTCCCCAGTCGCAATCGACCTGGCCGGCGTTTCGAAATCATATGGTGGTAAAATCGTCGTTAATGACTTGTCGTTTACTATCGCCGCAGGAGAATGTTTTGGTCTTTTAGGACCGAACGGCGCAGGTAAAAGCACGATCACCCGTATGATCCTAGGAATGACGTCGCCGAGTGCAGGCAAGATCACTGTACTCGGAGCGCAGGAGCCGGGCCAGGTTCGCTTGGCGCGCGCGAAAATCGGGATCGTGTCTCAGTTCGATAATCTCGACCTGGAATTCACGGTCCGTGAGAACCTTTTGGTATACGGCCGCTACTTCCGCATGAGCACCCGAGAAATCGAAACGGTCATCCCATCGCTGCTTGAATTTGCGCGACTTGAAAGCAAGGCGAATACGCGTGTGGCAGACCTATCGGGAGGAATGAAGCGGCGCCTCACTTTGGCGCGTGCGCTCATTAATGACCCGCAGCTACTCATTTTGGACGAGCCGACCACCGGTCTCGACCCACACGCGCGCCACTTGATCTGGGAACGACTTCGATCGCTGTTGGCACGCGGCAAGACAATTCTTCTGACGACCCATATCATGGAAGAGGCGGAGCGCTTGTGCGACCGGCTGTGCGTGCTTGAAGCTGGCCGAAAGATCGCCGAAGGCCGACCGCATGCCCTGATCGAGGAGCAGATTGGCTGTCCCGTGATCGAAATTTATGGTGGCGATCCGCAGGAGCTAAGTCTTTTGATCAGGCCAAATGCTAGGCGACTGGAAATCAGCGGAGAGACCCTGTTCTGCTACACGCCTGATCCAGAGCAGGTGCGCGCGCAACTGCGTGCATATTCGAACCTGCGCTTGCTGGAGCGTCCACCAAATCTAGAGGATGTCTTCTTGCGGTTAACCGGACGCGAGATGGAGAAGTAGACGATGGACGTAGCAACATTACCCGCCGGCGGTTTAAACTGGCTCGCAGTTTGGCGCAGAAACTATCTGGCTTGGAAAAAAGCGGCGCTGGCATCCATTCTCGGAAATCTAGCCGATCCCATAATATACCTATTCGGGCTCGGCGCTGGATTGGGAGTGATGGTAGGGCGCGTTGACGGCGTATCGTACACTGCATTTTTGGCGGCCGGAATGATCGCGACAAGCGCGATGACTGCTGCAACCTTCGAGACTATCTATGCGGCCTTTGGCCGAATGCAGGGCCAGCGCACCTGGGAAGCAATGTTGTACACACAGCTCACGCTAGGGGATATAGTCGTTGGGGAAATGGCATGGGCGGCAACTAAGGCGGCGCTGGCGGGCACCGGAATTGGTATCGTCGCCGCCACGCTGGGGTACACACACTGGTTGTGCCTTCTCTATTCGCTTCCGGTCATCGCTCTAACTGGCTTAGCCTTTGCGAGCCTTGGAATGGTCGTAACGGCCCTCGCGCCCAGCTACGATTACTTCATATTTTACCAAACCCTTGTCATCACACCGATGTTGTTTTTGTCAGGCGCAGTCTTTCCTATAGACCAATTGCCCGTAGCATTCCAACAGATAGCGGCCTTCCTGCCCTTGGCACATTCGATAGATGTTATCCGCCCGACGATGCTGGGCCAACCAATCGCCAATGTCTGCCTGCATATCGGCGTTCTCTGCATCTACATAGTCGTACCATTCCTCGTGTCGACCGCATTGCTTCGGCGGCGACTAATGCGGTGATGAATGCCACCTCACATCATCATCAGCACTCACGCCGGTTGGGGGCGAGGCCTGGCATCCCGCAAGATCGCATGGACGCTGGGCGACACGGCGCGTCTTCTGATCAACGCATGGCCTTGCGATGACGGCGAGGAATACGTGGTTGCTATCAAAGCTAGCGTCGACGCATTGAGCGGGAAGATTGCCTCGGAACAATTCCCCGAATCGCTTCTGCGTGCGGCCAATGAGGCGGGTATCGCCCGCTCTTTCGCTCGTCCAGCAGGGAGTTGGAGAGCGACCACCGAATCTGCCTCAAGCGTGCAAAGATAGTCCGAATTTCAAGGACTATCCGCTTTTCGGCGTCATGTTTGCACCGAGAACCTGCACATCTGGCTGGACCCCGACCCGCCACTCCTTCTCATCAGGTCGCCTCGAGAACCATGTTGAGGGGCGTGGGCTGAGCGCCGGACATGAGTGAAACCGCCCGACCGGATCACTTCCGTCAATCGCTTCTCTCCCGCTTGCGCACCAAGCGCGAGCCCTGTCTCTTGTGCGATGGAGGTCGGAACGCAGATCATCGTCGAGGCTGAGTAGTAAAGCAGTAAAGCCCCTCAACCGGATTGATGTTTTCTCCGTCGGCAACCGTAGCACCGGTTTTCCACTTGTCGATCACACCATCGAGCCCCGGCAGCCACTCCAGGACGAGGGCATCGACGTAACCAGGGCGGAACAGCCGCGCGACGGCGCAGAACATGCAGCCAGCTTGGTCGCCCCAGGCAACCCCCGGCCGTTTTTGAAGGCGGCTTGCAGTTGGTTCTCGACCATCGCGGCAGCCGTATCGAACGCGCCAATCAGGTCGACCGGGCTGCCCGGCTCGGCGAACACGTGGGCCCGCTCGGTTGCCAGCGAGAACAATCCTCGCTCATGGTGCACACAGCCTGAGGCGGCCCGTGCCGCCAGCCACTCCCGCACATAACGAGTGCGCATCCGAGGCATCGGCAAGTTCGTCGGCCTTCACCGGCCCGACTGCCTTCAGCGTCCTGTATAGCCCGTGAGCATCTCCGATCCGCACCAGCGGCACGCTGACAGCTCCGCCAATATCGCTAAGGATGGGGACCACGGGGTCCTTGAGCGTTGTTTCGTTGAATTGCATTATATCGGATTCCTGCTGATTTACGGGCGGCCTCTTGCCGATGGCCGCCCTCAAGGGATCGGGAACTCGATGCCCTCTATTTGGGTTGTATGCCCGCTTGCGCTTGGCATCGACGCTCATCTATCAACCTGCGCACGCCCTAACTGGATAGCCTCCTCGCGTCGACAGTAACGGGCAGGCGCCTGTTCTGCGATAGGTCGGGGAGGGCTATCCGCCATCCATTCTTCAGCAAAATAAAGCCGCCCCATAGGTTTTTGTGTTCAACCGAAATGATCGGTTCCTCAAGGTCTTTCTTGTGAATATAGGCCGATAAACCGACGTCAGTTCTGCTGATTGTCACTCTCATGCATGTCCCTTCTCGCTGCGGCGGCTTTGGAGCTCCGGAAGTCGAGCGCTATCAAAGCCGCTATTTTAGTACGACATATGCGCAGGCCGATATCTCCGTTGTGGCTCTGTCTTTGCGCTTTAGTCCGGTGGCGATCAGGCAGGGACGCAGGTCTTCGGCATCGGACACACCGAAGCGCATTGTTGCGTGTCAAACTCACCCCTGCACTCGGTACATTTTTTTGGATCCACAACATATCCCTCACCTTTGAAACTGATCGCATCTGAGGGACATTCAAATTCGCAAGCGCCGCACTGGGTGCATTGGGATACAATGATCTTGAAGGCCATGTTTTAGCTCCTGATTCAATTAGAGGGGCCTAAAGCCGTCGGCATTGCCGGTTTGCCGCCAAACTCGGCGGCGTATAGCGCGCCAATCGCAGTCTCGATGTAATCATAGGAAAATGCGTCACTGGTTCGCACGCCAGTTTCTGCCAACCGCTTCTTTGGGCAATCGCCGATTTTGGAAGAAAGCAGAATGTCGATGCCGTCGAGTGCAACGATGGTGTGATCGAGAGTGGCCTTCTCGCCTATACCACCGAGGCAATACTGCTCGACCTTGCGGTGTCCCACCAAGTTGATCCCCTTTCGTGAGACTGCATACACTTGGAGTTCCCTTGCCTGACCGAAATGTTCGTTGATCCGGCCGCCACCTTTAGTAGCCACGGCAACTGCAAGGGTTCCCGAAGAACCCAATGACTTGACTGCTTTGTTCGCGTCCAATTTTGCTGCCAGTTGATCCCCTCGCTCATGCTGGACCAGCTTGCGATAGGCCTCGCGCTTGCTGGTGTCGAATTCAACTTTGGTGGAGATCTGGTCGAGGGCAAACTCTCGCTCGCGATCATCGCCCAGCAAACCGATGGCGTCGGCCCGGCACTGTTGGCAGTGTCGCATAAGCTTAACGTTGCCATCGAGACAGTCTTGAAGTGCCTTCAGTTCGAACGGCTCCGGGCAACGCTGACCCGCAAGACCGTAATAAGTACCATGTGAACGCTTGGAAATCAGGGGCACCACATTGTGCGTGAAAGCCCCGCGGTCTCTAATCCATCGGTTAACTTCCACGAGGTGCGTGTCATTGACGCCTGGAATCATAACCGAATTGATCTTGGTGAGAATGCCGCGTTTGGTCAGCATTTCCAAACCCAGCATTTGGCGCTTGTGAAGGATCCTGGCACCTTCTATCCCAGTGTATCGACGATGCCTGTGGAGTATCCATGGATAGATCTTCGCCCCGACTTCCGGATCCACCATGTTGATAGTGATCGTCACGTGATCGACGTTCATGTCAGCTAGCTCATCGACATGGTCCGGAAGCGCCAACCCATTTGTCGAGATACATAGTTTGATGTCAGGAATTTCCCTGGCAACTCCTTCAAACGTCGCTACTGTTTTCCTCCAGTCGTAACAAGCGTCGCCCGGTCCGGCGACGCCGACTACCGAAAGCTCCGGCACTTTGCGGGCGACGGCAAGCACCTTGCGTAGTGCCTGGTCGGGAGTTAGCTTTACTGATGCGACCCCGGGACGGCTTTCGTTGGTGCAGTCGTATTTGCGATTGCAGTAGTTGCACTGGATGTTACAGGCTGGCGCGACCGCGACATGCATGCGAGCGAAATAGTGATGGGCTTGCTCTGAAAAGCAGGGATGGTCTTTGATTCTCTCCCAGATCCGCGCATCTATGTCATCCGTCACCGAAAGGCCATGGGACGAAGATGCGCGGCCACCGGGCATAGCGGGAGCCATCGGCGCTCGGTCGAAGAGAGCACTGCTGGTCGTCCCGACCTTTATTTCCGGTTCCGACATCGCATTGTTCCATTGGTGAGGAAAGGTTAAACCTCCAAAAGCAAGATAGATTCCGGTCGACATGTCGCCTTTACCGCCCGTTTCCGCGCTCGCTGTCGTAGATGTTTTGTAGCAATCAAGGCAGGATCGCGCCCGAAGTCGCTTCTCCAGCAACCAACCAAAGCTTACGATGTTCTTGACATCGCTCACCTTCACTCTTTGATCACATCGATACCAAACCGGCGCAGCGCATAGCCGACCTGCCGCGGCGTTTTACCCAGAATACGAGCCGCTTTGGCCTGTACCCAACCAGCCTTCACCATTGCCTTGATCAGCCGATCACGCTCAGTGAGACCCGGCGCCTCGATTGTGGCTGCGGAACCGCTGGGAGTACCTGCGTTGGCCCCCAGTCCGCCTAACATTGTATCTCGCGGGTTGAGACTATGCACCGGGTAGTCGTCGGGGGCGTCTTTCCAGAGGAGCGCTGAAGAACACTGGTCTTGCTGACAGGCAAAATCTGATGAAGCGATGGTATTTGAACTGGCGAGAGTTGCGGTCCTTTGTACGCAGTTGTCCAGCTCGCGAACATTGCCGGGGAAGGCGCATTTCGACAAAATGCCTATTGCCGACGGCGCGAAGTCGAAATTTCGATCATTTGACTTGTTGAATTGCTCGAGGAACACTTGCGCTAGAAGCGAAATGTCTCCGTCGCGCTGCCGAAGTGGCGGCAAAATGATGGGCACCACATTGATCCGGTAATAGAGGTCGGCTCTGAACTCCCCTCGAAGGACGGCCACTTCAAGGTCCTTGTTGGTGGCGCATATAACTCGAACGTCTACTTTCAATGTCTTCGTTCCGCCGAGACGTTCGAATTCGCCTTCCTGTAACACGCGCAATAACTTTGCCTGGAATTGTGGTGATACATCGCCAATTTCATCAAGCAACAGCGTTCCGCCATTGGCCAGTTCGAAACGTCCAGCTCGTTGAAGCAGAGCGCCAGTGAAAGCGCCCTTCTCATGGCCAAACAATTCGGATTCCAGAACGGTCTCCGACAGCGCGGCGCAATTCAACTTAATAAACGCCTTGCTTTTCCGTATCGATAACGCGTGTATTGCTCTTGCAAAGCATTCCTTGCCAGTGCCGCTCTCTCCTCTCAAGAGCACCGCGGAGTTCGTCGCGGCCACGATCTTGGCCGTCGCTAATACCCTCTTGAGCGCGGGGCTTTCCCCGACGATCCAGTCGATTTTATCGAGTTGGGTGGGATGAGGCTTCGGCCCGATTTTCGGAATCTGTCCTGCTTGTTGTTCCTCGGCGACTGAGCCGCCATCGCTGCACAATTCGCGATAGCGCTGGCAGGTTAAGCCGATCAGGACGGCAATCATTGCCAGAAGGGTTTCGTCCTGATCTCCGCTTTTCTGCGCGAAATCAATCCACAATGCGCCGATTGTCTTCCGGTTTACTTTAACGGGGAGAACGACAGAATTTTTCCCAAAGTGCTTCTCTCCGCTAGCGATGACACGATTTATTGTGTCCGCCTGTTCAATCGTAAGCGAACGTGAGCGAACGTCGTGCCCAATGGGAGCCCGTACGTTTATCCAGGGCTCTCCTCCGGAGCCGTGAATCACGATTCCGCCATCGCGCAATCGCAGATGCTCGACGAGGGCGTTCATCGCAGCCTTCAGCACGTTGTCTAGAGGAAAAGAAGAGATAAGCTCTTTGGATATGTCGTAGAGTATATGGAGCCGCGCCTCTGGTTTAATCATGCCTACAAACAGGGGAGGGTGCACTGTTTTTTTCCCTGGTGCGCGAAATATGCTAAACGCATATTCCTAAGTCAAAATCGTGTTCCCGGCGGCATAGAAAATTTGCCTTTCGAAAGGTTGAGTGGATGCACATTCAATCGCCGCCGCTAATGCAGCTGCATCGGTCGCTGCTATCCCGCCGGAGGTAGGGACTCCTCATCCGAATTTGAAGAGGACCCCGAACCCGCCCCGGGGATAATTCCACTTTATGTCCCCACTCGCTTCGCATAACACTCTGCATGTGCCGCATTCCAAGCAGCCATCGGGAACAATCGCCACCTGACCAATTTCGTTCACCTCGTAACATTTGGCCGGACAGATTTGCGTCAAGGCGAGCAGGTTCGGGCTTGGCGACCGGTGCGGTCGCACTGTTATATGCGGACGTCCAGTGTCGACGAGATATCGGTTTTGGTACAGCTTGTCCTCAATGCGCTCAATGATGGTCGCCTTCATCGAATTTTCCTTTAACGCCAAGATGCGGCGGAGCGGACCGCGTCGCTAATCAACCCCCAACGGGATCGTGCCTTGATAAAGGAGGCAGCTGTAGCCTTCTCCCTGATGATTTTAGGTGCACCGTCGACGCGCACAAAATTTTGCGCTGCTTGAGATATAAGCGTTGGATAGGTCATGAAAAAATTGTGACTGTCGGTGTGGAGGAGGCTTGGAAGATCTTTGTGTTTGATCAGGTCTTTCATGACGAACGACTTGTCCAGTATGCCCTTATAGAGAGAGAGATTGCGTTTCGTCATCAGACCGCCACGGCTCTTTATCTGGAAGATCGCTTCACCCGCCATGAGGCCGGATGTCATCGCAAGGTTCGATCCCTCCCTATGCACGGCATTGTTTAGTTGCGCCGCGTCGCCCACGACGACCCACCCGTTGCCAAAGAGCGGTGGGATTGCCTTGAAGCCGCCCTCAGGAATAAGATGCGCGGCGTATTCTTTGATCTCTGATCCGGCCAGTAATGGTCGGATCGAGGGATGTTGCTTGAAGGCTTCAAGGATGCGGTACGGATTTTCCATGCCTTCCGCTAAACCGGAGACGAGGCAGCCGATCCCCAACGAGATTGACTCCTTGTTGGTATAAAGGAAGCCCAGTCCGGCCATTCCGCGTGAGATCGTGCCGCCGGCTTCGATCACACAGCCTTCGCTACCGCTGAGGCCGAAGCGCTCTGCGATCACCTCTTCCGGCATGAAATGCATTTCCTTGACAGCGAGGGCCACATTTTCTGGCTTCGGCATATCGCGTAAGCCGGCTCGTGTTCCAAGCAGTCCGTTCACGCCCTCGGCAAGAACGACCACGTCCGCGAGGATCACACCGCCCTCTCGGTCCGTGTGAACGCCTATTACTTTACCGCTCAGATCCCAAGCGAGTCTGGTCGCTGTCGTTTCACAAAGGACTGTGCCACCCGCCTCGCGCACCTTGCGTGAGAACCATTTGTCAAACTGGGCGCGGATGATCGTATACCGGTTTGGCTTCAGTTCATTGAAGTCATCAGAGCGATAGTGCACGCCCGTGTGCGACGAGTCATCCATTAGCCAGAATCGTTGCTCGACTAGATGCCGTTCAAGAGGAGCGTCATCGCGGAAGTTTGGGATAATCGCCTCCAACATGTTGGCGTACAATATAGCCCCTTGAACATTCTTAGAGCCCGAATGTTCTCCGCGCTCCAGCTGCAGCACTTTTAGACCGCGACTAGCCATCGAATAGGCTGCTGCGTTGCCGGACATACCGGCACCAATCACGATCGCGTCGAACTTACTCTTGGTCATCTAGCCTTCCTCGGTCCATACCCTTGATAGAGTTGTGCGGTGGCATTCGCTTGGCGAAAGCTTCTGTCAACGCCGGCAAGAACTCCAGCGCGCAAGCGACAACGCCGATGTGGGCGAAGTCAAAGATCGGAGCGTTCTGGTCGAGGTTGATAGCGACAATCAGATCGGCTCCTTCGACTCCAACGCGATGCTGGACCGCGCCAGATATTCCCGCCGCGATGTAGAGCTTGGGTCTAATGGTATGGCCGGACTGACCAATTTGTCGATCAGCAGGCATCCAGCCTTTTTGGACCAGTGGGCGCGAGCACCCGACACCCCCGCCGATCGTCGTTGCCAGGTTTCTCAAGTATTGCAGGTTTCCTGCAGCGCCGAGGCCGAGACCGCCCCCGATCACGATGTCGGAGTTGGCCAGATCGGATTGCTCAGACCCGCTGTTACAAAGGAACGCGAGCACTTTGGTGACGATCTCCTCCTCAACCATTAGGAGTTGATGTTGGATAACGCGTCCAATTGGCTTATCCGCACGTTGCGGCGTCGCCATTACCCTGGACCGCACCGTTGCCATTTGCGGCCGGCTGGTCAGCGTGTAGATCGTGCACAACAAGGACCCGCCGAAAGTTGGCCGCGTCGCTGCGAGTGAACCATCTCCATCAACATCCAGCTCGGTGCAATCAGCCGTAAGCCCTGTTTGTAAGGTCGTTGCTACAGCACCGGCGAGGTCGCGGCCGAGCGTGGTCGCGCCGAGAAGGAGAATTTCTGGTTTGTGAGTAGTGACCAGATCCGTCAAAGCCTTGGTAAAGGGTTCGTTTCGATAGTCGGCGAGGAGGGGCGACTCTACCAGATAGGCGACATCAGCTCCGTAAGCGAAGGCCTCTTCGATCGCAGGCTTGGTGCCCACGCCTTCAGACGAACCGAGGATTACCCCGGCCAGTTGGACACCCAGCTTGTCAGCTAGTCTGCGGCCTTCGCCGAGGAGTTCAATCGATACGGGATGAACATTGCCGCGCTCAAGTTCCATGAAGACCCAGACGTGCCGGTGATCTTCGAAACACTTAAGCAGCTTTTTCCCTGAGCTGGCGCGGCCGACCGCATTTGCCGGCGTTTCATTTTTTCTAGCGACCAAAATCTACTCCTCGCTGCTCACCGATTGCCATGGGACGTGAGCTTGCGTTCCAAAACAGGCTGGCAGGCAAAAATTGCAGCGACCGTGTCCGCGGCGACCTCCGCCAATGTTTTGTCGTTAATGTCCATTTGCATAGCTTTTTCGGCGCGCGAACCAGGGGCGAATACTCGCTTCACGACCGTCGGCGATCCCCTTAGGCCGCATTTGGTCAACTCCCCAATGCCGGCGTCAGCGGCCCCCCATTTAAGAACCGGGCTTCGCGCGGCACGGAAGGCGTCATCGAGAGAGCCCCGGCGGATAGCATTGACACCTTCCAGCACGGTGATGAGACATGGAAACGTGCTCTTCAGCATCTGCGTGCCGCTCTCCGCGTGCCGTTCAACCATGAGCTCGCGCGAAGTGGGATCAATGGAGACAATCTTCGTTACGTAAGTCAGTTGCTGGAGGTTCAGCCTCTTTGCAATTCCGGGTCCGACCTGGGCCGTGTCGCCGTCAATTGTCTGCTTTCCCGTAAAGACGATATCAGGCGCCCCGTAGCTCTCGCCAATCTTCCCTACTGCTTGAGAAAGAGCATACGACGTCGCCAGCGTGTCAGATCCAGCAAAGAGGCGGTCGGTCAGAAGCACTGCGCGATCTGCGCCGTGGGTAAGGGCTTTGCGTAGCGCTTGCTCAGCCATGGGCGGTCCCATCGTGAGAACGGTCACCTCGCCCCCATAGCGGTCACGAACTTGAAGTGCCTCTTCGAGAGCAAACAGGTCGTAAGGGTTAATGATGGTCGGTACGCCTTGGCGCATTATCGTATTTGTCACCGGGTGGACGCGTATCTGCGCAGAGTCCGGCACTTGTTTGATACAGACCACGATGTGCATAGTCGTTTAAGCTCCCCAATCGGATTCGGGCTTCAGGGACCCGGCTAACTCTGAGCACTGCTCGTGCCAATAAAGTTGCGCCGGTAAGCCTTCGAGATTGCACATGTTTCGTTGTCGCTATGCGAAGGGGTTTTGTAGGGTTGCCGACATGTCGTGTCGCAATCCGCCCCGGAGGGGCGGTTCGATAGCCTTCAGGTCGGACAAGTCCATGATAGCTGCGCCACGAGTTGGAAGATTTCAACGCCGAATAATCCCCCGGGAGATAGCACGGGGACTGAAGCTCTGGTGCGGTGGGCGTGTATCGCGCTTCGGTTTGCCGTTGATAATCTGACTAGCGACACCGTATGCGCGATCAGAAGCACAGCGATCGAGAAAATAACGCTGCGGGCGCCTAGTGAGGCTTGGACAAGCGGTTTAGCTGATGTTGCGGGCGTGAACAGGATGATTGCCAGAAGCGTCGAGTAACCCTTGCTGGAAATATCAATCGAAAGCCGTCCATAAAAGCTGCTGCAGCGCGTCGAGGTATCTTGGCTTTTCTCCGCCTCAATCGTTACATCAACGCCGTTCTGATCGGTTGGGCGAGCTACCGCATAACCAAAGCCGAAGCCACTTGATCTGACGCGCCTTACTGCTGAGCCAGCGCCAGCTTGTGGTCCTTCAGACGCATACAACAATTTGCGACATTGTCATCACCTTTGTCGTTTACGTGACAAGCTTTCCTGTTCTCAATCGCGCATTTTGCGCCCACATAACTGGAATCGCAGTAAATTATTGTTCGTCATCTCTATCGGCCTGCTTGGCACGAATCTTGTGAGCTATTGCGAGGCAGCGGAACGGCTTTCGCATCCGCGTTGCGGGATAACCGCATCGGTTCGAACACGTGGAGGAAAATAAATGAGAAGGAGGATCGGGTGCGGCATTTAACACCCCACAGCACCTGAAACGTGTCGCAGATCAAACAACAGGAACGAAACATGCCACGCCGACCAGCCGTGAGTATCTCACAAATCGACTGTTGCACGTAAGTGCAAAATCCCTCAGGCAGAAGGGTTGCCGACATGTCTACAATGCTGACCATCAACGTGAAAAATTGCGAACCCCAGACGCAAACCTTCTACTTCTTCCAGCAGCCGGCCATTTATACCGGCGGGGGGCGAGTCTATTCGAATAGCCTTTTCTCGCAATCGCTCGGCAACTATGACAACACGGGCGCGATCCTGACCTTCCAGGTTAACCTGCAATATTATGCCGGCATCCAGCCGGCGAACACACCGCCGCAAATCGGCGCCTCTTCCGGCTACTCGTCAGCCAGCCGCGCCATCGATCTTGCTACGAGTTCCGGTAGCAGCGGCAAACCGAACGATTGGACGACCGCGACGGTTAATCCGCTCGGACTATCCTCGCCGATCTACGGGGAGGGTGTGCAGCCTGGCGCCTTCCGCATCACCACGCCGGTCTTCAACGCGCCGCCCTATTTCAATGTCGGCTCGGCGGTTGCCGTCAATGGCGGCATCGTGCTCTCCAACTTCGTGCAGGCAAACCCTGCCAGCAATACCGATTGCCAGCCGATCCTTAAATATTATGTCCAGACCGGCGCCTACACGCCAGGTGTCGTGATGAACTTCACGCAATCGAGCGTGAACGCGGCGCTTTCCGATTTCACCGGCGGCTATTCCGTCTGCAACGTCAGCCTGAAATCTGACGGCACCTGGACCACGCAGCTCCAGTAAGCCTTGGCACCCATGCAGGTGAAGAACCGTCCCCTCTTCACTGCGCACCATCCTCGCGGTTGCCACCGCCGCCCGGGCGCGGACAGGCTGGATCTCTAAGGGGATTGTCACACGCAATGACCAGTTCGTCCTACCAGATCATCGTTCGGAACTTTTCGCAGACGACGCAATATTTCTATGTGTTCCAGAAGCAGGCCGCATTTCCGTTGCTGCCGAGCCCTGGTCTCGTCTTCAGCGGCAGTCTCGGCTGCCAAAGCATCGGCAATTACGCAAGTTCGGGAGCGCAAGTCAATTTCGGTTTGGACAGTCAGGTCTATGCAGGTGCATTCAGCACCAAACAGGCGGCGTCGCCCTCGCAGCTGATCGCGCTTCTCTCGCTCAATGCCGCCACACTATCCGTGGTCGGTAGCACATCGGCGTTCCGACCGGTTACGCTCACCACGGTTGACGGTTCGCCGGACAACTGCACGACCTTGACGCTCGATCCGCTCGGACTTTCCACGCCCGCCAATCAAGCCGGAATTGCGATCGGAGGGTTTGGCATGAACGTGCCTTCCTATACCCCGTTGCCGCATCCCGAACTCTATTGCGGCGTCGTCGCCCTGAACAACAATCAGGCGGTTATACTCTCGAGCTTTGTCGCTCCTGTCCCCAACGCCGTCATGAACTGCATACCGAAGCAGATCTTTTTCGTGAAGATGGGCTACCAGCCGGTCGGAAGCACCGTCGCTTATGACGAGAGCAACTCGGCATGCTGCGATTTCACCATGGGCTACGCGGCCTACACCGTGACTTACAAAGCTGACGGAACCTTTTCGGCGACAGGAGGACCATAGACCCAGAGATCTGGATCATCACTGACGCTTGAGCAAGCCAATAAACCCTTGAACAAAAGGAATATAGCAACGTTACGTATTACATTGAAATCCGCTGGCCAAACAGCACGTCGCGGTAAAATCGCTGCCGGGCTGCCATTGCCACCGTCTCTATCCTCGCAACAGCGCTGCCCGACGCGGCACAACTCGTATTTTCGTCCGATTGCCGGAACTACCAGGCCATTGCGGTCGCACCGCCGAACGATGCGATCCTGTTCACCAAGCAGCCGGTGCCCCATCCGAATGGAACGGCCTCCGTCTTTGCGATCGTCGGAGCGGACACCTATGTCATTCCGGCTGGGGCCAACTCCTGCATCGTCGCCGCACCTCCCGCCGATGAATTACTGCTTCATTGTCCGTAACGACAACACGATCGACGGCGTCGGTTTTGCCGCCATTCCAAATCCGGGCGGCCTGACCGCCTGCCAGTAAGGGGTTTCCTACACCCACAATTCTCTTCTGGTCTTGCGCGAAGGTTGAGGCGGAAAGTCGAATATCCACCTCCGCCCGCTGTCGCGCGCTCGTCATCCTGAGGCCCCAATTCTGCACGCTACGAAGCAATCGGCGGATGAAAGAAACTGCAGCTAATCAGCAGTTCATAGGCGGTGGCCGGCGTGCATGTAATCTTGCCTGCTCCGAGGGTCTTGTTGACGGCGGCCGCGACAGCGGCCTCCGTCGGTCAACCAGCCCTTCGTCATGCGCGCCGCCCAGACGCTGACGATTTGCATTCCCGCCAGCATTGGGCGGCCATAAAGCTTAGAATAGAATAAAGCTGGCAGTGATTTGAGTAAAAGTTCTCATAAGAACATTGTAAGGATCTCTAAGAGCCTGACCGAAAAAGAGTTGAGTGAAATCAGCCAGTTGTGGTTCTGTTTGTTTGCTTAGGACGAACGGAGACCACAATGGGCTGGACTGATTTCACCCGTCGGCAATATGCCCGAGGCGCAATGCGGTATGCAAGCGATCTGACGGACCGGGAATGGGGATTGATCTCGCCTTGCCTGCCCGAACCGAGGCGGCTGGGCAGGCCGGGTAGCACCGATCTTCGCGAGGTCGTGAATGCGTTGCTTTACATCGCCACGACGGGGTGCCAATGGCGGATGATGCCCAAGGATTTTCCGCCTTTTACAACTGTGCAGTCCTATTTCTATGAATGGCGAGCGACAGGGTTATGGGGTCGGATCAACCATCATCTTGTGATGGAGGCGCGTAAATTGGAAGGCCGGGAAGCCTCGCCGTCTGCGGGTGTGATCGACAGTCAAAGCGTAAAAACCACGGAAAGCGGCGGCATTTCTGGCTATGACGCGGGCAAGAAGATTAAGGGACGCAAGCGTCATATCGTCGTCGACACGCTTGGACTGATGGTCGGCCTGGTGGTTCACAGCGCCGATATTCTAGGTGAAACATAAAGACGACCATTGTCAAATTCGGAGAGTCGAGTTTTCGAGATCTTTGTCATTACGCTCGAGTTGTTCGGCATTTAGCTGAGTTGCGGTGCAGGAAGAAATAAGATTATCGCCGTGGTCAGCGCAATGTCTGGAATGACCGACAAGCTGAAAGCAACATGCTTCCGGCAATCCAGAGAACTGATCCACCAGCAAAACGCGAGATCGAACCAAGAACACCCTGCGTGACGGTATGACAGTCGGAATGTGCCAACGACTTAAGACGCGTAGCGCTGTCCCATTTACCGGCCCTCTCGTTGACGCAGATCAAGGCGCAATTTGCCGCTTCATGACAGTCCTGGCGAGAAAGACGGCCGCGACGCGGTCGTCGGCGTACTGGGGACGACATCATGAATTACACAACGGAAACGATGGCGATCGCGGTCGCGGCGTTTCTAGCGCTGCTACTAGCCGCATTCGCGCATGATCATCTCTTTGCGGTCCATATGGGGATACTTTGCTTCTGCCTTGCCGCGGGCGCTGCTGTGCTGATCAGGAGAGTTGATTTTTCGCCGGCAGGCCGGCAGCAGAAAGTCGACATATCAGGCTATTTCGACGAGGTGATACGGTATGGCCTGATCGCCACGGTATTCTGGGGCGTTGTCGGCTTCCTGGTTGGCGTGGTCATCGCGCTGCAACTTGCCTTTCCCGACCTCAACATCGCCCCTTATCTCAATTTCGGAAGGCTGCGGCCCGTTCACACATCGGCGGTCATCTTCGCCTTTGGCGGCAATGCGCTGATCATGACGTCGTTCTACGTGGTGCAACGCACCTGTCGCGCACGTCTTTTCGGCGGTAGCCTGGCCTGGTTCGTATTCTGGGGCTACCAGCTTTTCATCGTGATGGCTGCGACCGGATACGTTCTCGGAATCACCCAGGCCCGTGAATATGCCGAGCCTGAGTGGTACGTCGACCTCTGGCTGACCATCGTCTGGATCGCCTATCTCGCCGTGTATCTTGGAACGATCCTGAAGCGCAAAGAGCCGCACATCTACGTGGCAAACTGGTTCTATCTCAGCTTCATCGTCACCATCGCGATGCTGCACGTGGTCAACAACCTGGCGGTTCCCACCTCGTTCCTTGGCTCCAAGAGCTATTCTGTCTTCTCGGGCGTCCAGGACGCGCTGACCCAATGGTGGTACGGCCACAACGCCGTCGGCTTCTTCCTCACCGCCGGCTTCCTGGGAATGATGTATTATTTCGTTCCGAAGCAGGCCAACCGACCGGTCTATTCATACCGGCTTTCGATCATCCACTTCTGGGCGCTGATCTTCATGTACATCTGGGCCGGCCCGCATCATCTGCACTACACGGCACTGCCCGACTGGGCCCAGACGCTCGGCATGGTCTTCTCGATCATGCTCTGGATGCCCTCCTGGGGCGGCATGATCAACGGCCTCATGACCCTTTCGGGCGCCTGGGACAAGATCCGCACCGATCCGATCATCCGTATGATGGTCGTCGCCATTGCCTTTTATGGCATGTCGACCTTCGAAGGCCCGATGATGTCCGTGAAAACCGTCAATTCGCTCAGCCACTATACCGAATGGACGATCGGTCACGTGCATTCCGGCGCACTCGGCTGGGTCGGGATGATCACCTTCGGGGCGATCTACTACCTGACGCCGAAGCTGTGGGGGCGCGAGCGTCTCTACAGCCTGCGGATGGTCAACTGGCACTTCTGGCTCGCAACCCTCGGGATCGTCGTCTACGCCGCCGTGCTTTGGGTTGCCGGCATCCAGCAGGGGCTGATGTGGCGCGAGTACAATTCTCAGGGCTTCCTCGTCTATTCCTTCGCGGAGACAGTCGCGGCGATGTTCCCCTACTACGTGCTGCGCGCGGTCGGCGGAACGCTTTACCTGGCAGGCGGTCTCGTCATGGCCTGGAACGTGTTCATGACGATCCGCGGCCACCTGCGCGACGAAGCTGCAATCCCAACCACTTTCGTGCCCCAACCACAGCCTGCCGAGTGAGGTGAGACATGGCATCGATACTAGATAAACATCAGATCCTCGAGAAGAACGCGACGCTTCTTCTCGTCGGCTCGCTGCTCGTCGTGAGCATCGGCGGCATCGTCGAAATCGCACCGCTTTTCTACCTGCAGAATACGATTGAAAAGGTGGAAGGCATGCGGCCGTATACGCCGCTCGAATTGGCCGGCCGGAACATCTACATCCGCGAAGGCTGCTACCTCTGCCACAGCCAGATGATCAGGCCCTTCCGCGACGAGGTCGAACGCTACGGCCATTACTCGCTCGCGGCCGAGTCCATGTACGATCATCCTTTCCAATGGGGATCCAAGCGAACCGGACCGGATCTGGCCCGTGTCGGGGCACGTTACTCCAACGAATGGCATGTCCAGCATCTCGCCGATCCACGGGCAGTCGTGCCGGAGTCGATCATGCCGAGTTACGCCTTCCTCAAAGAGCAGAGGGTGACGGTCAAGGACGTGGGAATGGACCTGAAGGCCAACGAAGACGTGGGCGTGCCTTATAACGACGACATGCTGGCGAACGCGGAGGCCGACATGAAGGCTCAGGCCGATCCGAATGCAGATACGACGGCCCTGCTTGCCCGCTATCCGAAGGCGAAGACCGGCGATTTCGACGGCGATCCTGCTGCGCTGACCGAAATGGATGCCCTGGTGTCCTACCTGCAGATGCTCGGAACGTTGGTCGATTTCTCGACCTACGACGACGCGACCGGCTACCGATGAGGTGATCCATGGAAACCTACACTGCAATGAGACACTTCGCCGACAGCTGGGGCCTTTTGGCAATGGCGGCATTCTTCGTCGGCGCGGTTGCGTTCACCCTTCGCCCAGGCAGTAAGCAAACGGCGAAAGAAGCCGCCGATATTCCCTTGAAGGACGATTGAGATGTCGGAAAAACATATCGATGAATTTAGCGGCGTCGAAACGACCGGACATGAATGGGACGGCATCCGCGAGCTCAACAATCCGATGCCCCGCTGGTGGGTGTGGACCTTCTACGCCACCATCGTCTGGGCCTTGGGTTATGCGATCGCATATCCCGCGATCCCGATGATGACCGACGCCACGAAGGGCATGCTGGGTTTCTCCAGCCGCGCCGAGTTGCAGCAGAACCTGGATCAGGCCAAAGCATCGCAGACGACGCTGCGTGATCTGATCGCCGCCAAGACGGTGCACGAGATCGACTCCGATTCAGCCCTTCGCGAATTCGCGGTCGCCGGCGGCGCGTCTGCATTCAAGGTGAACTGCGCGCCGTGCCATGGCTCGGGAGCAAGCGGCGGCCCGGGATTTCCGAACCTCAACGACGACGATTGGCTGTGGGGTGGAGACCTGGATGCCATCCAGGCGACGATCGCGCATGGAATTCGCTTCAACGAGGATACGGACACTCATGCTTCCGAGATGCCGCCCTTTGCCGATGTTCTGGATCCCCTCCAGACAAGGCAGGTCGCGGCTTACGTCTGGGGACTGACCAATACACCGTCGGACCCCGGTCTCGCAGAGGCCGGAAAACAGGTCTTCGTCGATAACTGTGCCGCATGTCACGGCGACGACGCCAAAGGAAAAGCCGAAATGGGGGCGCCGGATCTCGCCGATGCGATCTGGCTGAAGGCACGCGGCGAGGATGCGATCATCCTTCAGGTGGCCGCTCCCAAGCATGGCGTCATGCCTGCCTGGGCAGGGCGTCTCGGCGATACGACGGTCAAGGAACTTACGATTTTCGTCCATTCGCTTGGCGGCGGGACGTGAGGAGAAAAGCCATGGCAGCTCACGGCCACAACCCGATCCTCGATCTCTATGGCACGCCGCGCGCCACCACACGATCGCGTGTGTCGGCGCGCGCCAAGGCCACGCCGCCCCCTTCCGATCAGGACGACGACCCGGCAAAGATCGGCAGTTCGATTGTCAGTTTGACCTGTCTCAAAGACCACGGGCAGACAAGCCGCTAGCTGTAGACTTGTCGAGGACGTCCCTGCGGTGGTTGTTCCCCCGCAGCTCCTGCAGGCCGCGCCCTCTCTCCAGGGCGCGGCCTTTTCCTTTCGCGGGAAGGCCTTGTCTCTTGATCTGCATCAAGGAACGAATGCGTGGCAGATGGGACAAGGGTGGGTGAAATCGGATAGGTCCCATGAACCTCTAAACTGCACCAGATCCCGATAACATCGAGCGGCTCAATGTCGAGCCGGTCAATGCCCGTCGCAACCGGCAGCCTCTCTACGCACCTCGGAGGAAGGTTTTTCCCAAACGTGCAGAGGGACAATTCCGTCGGTTCAAGTGGATCGTCATGCTGGTTACGCTCGGCATCTACTATCTCGCGCCATGGATTCGCTGGGATCGCGGTCCTTACGCGCCTGACCAGGCAATCCTCATCGACCTTTCCTCACGGCGCTTCTTCTTTTTCTTCATCGAGATCTGGCCTCAGGAATTTTATTATGTAGCGGGTCTCCTGGTCATGGCCGGGTTCGGGCTGTTTCTCGTCACTTCCGCGGTTGGCCGTGCATGGTGCGGCTACGCTTGTCCGCAGACGGTCTGGGTTGATCTTTTTCTCGTCGAACGTGCGATCGAAGGCGATCGAAACGCGCGAATGAAGCTTGACGCTAACCCCATGAGCTTGGCCAAGCTGAGGAAGCGTGTCGTCAAACACTCGATCTGGCTGCTGATCGGCATCGTCACAGGCGGAGCGTGGATCTTTTATTTTGCCGACGCGCCGAGCCTGCTTGTTTCGCTGTTCACCGGCCACGCTCCTGCAGCCGCCTACAACACCGTCGCCATCCTTACTGCGACGACCTATGTGCTCGGCGGTCTCATGCGCGAGCAGGTGTGCACCTATATGTGTCCGTGGCCACGCATCCAGGGTGCGATGCTCGACGAAAATTCTCTCGTCGTCACCTACAATGACTGGCGGGGCGAGCACCGGTCGCGTCACGCCAAGAAGGCTTTGGTCAATGGCCTATCGGTTGGGGATTGCGTGGATTGCAATGCCTGCGTGGCGGTGTGTCCGATGGGAATCGACATTCGCGACGGACAGCAGATGGAGTGCATCACATGCGCGCTCTGCATCGACGCCTGCGACGGTGTCATGGACAAGCTCGGAAAGCCTCGCGGCCTGATCGCCTACGCCACGCTGAGCGAATACTCGGGCAACATGTCGCTTGCCACGGACGAAGGACGAACGGCCGTCCAGCCATCCAGGGTTCGAAACGAGGATGGCACCTTCGTTCCGGCGATCCGGCACTTCAACTGGCGTATCATCTTTCGTCCGAGAACCGTGTTTTACGCAGTCGCCTGGGCGTCGGTCGGCGTGGCCATGCTCGTCCATCTCACCTTTCGGGAGCGCCTTGAACTCAACGTCGTTCACGACCGAAACCCCCAATATGTTCTGGAAAGCGACGGCTCTCTGCGGAATGGCTACACGCTTCGTGTCCTGAACATGGTGCCGACGCCGAGGGATATGAACATAAGCCTGGTCGGGCTGGAGGGGGCGACGATGCGCATTCCCGAGTTCGGCAAGGAAGACGCTCGCAGCTTTACAGTCCATGCCGAACCCGACGTGGCCACGACGCTGAAGGTCTTCGTTACGCGCAAGCCTACCGGAGCGGCGATCAATGAATATCTGTTCGTTATCGAAGATACCGAACATGCCGACGGGCAACCTACCGCGCGGCGTTCAATGCACCGGGAGACATCAAATGAAGACCTCCGCTCAAGGTTTTACAGGCCTGCACATGCTGCTTGCGACCTCGGCATTCTTTGGCGTGGTGATTGCGGTGAACGTCACCATGGCCTTCTATGCTTCTTCCAGCTGGAGCGGTCTGGTCGTGGAAAACACCTATGTCGCCAGTCAGGAGTTCAACCGCAAAGCGGCGGCGATGAAGGCAATGGCCGCTTCCGGCATCGAGGGCAACCTCTCCATAAAGGGGCACGAGATCCGCTACGATATTCACGACAAGAGCGGATCGCCTGCGATCGTCGACGACGTCATTCTGAATTTCAAACGTCCGGTCGGAGACCACGAGGACTTCCTCCTTACGCTCAGGAAGACAGCCGCGGGGCGGTTCGAAGCGGAGCATGATCTAGCCGACGGTGACTGGATCGTCGAGGCCATCTCGCGAAACGGCGGCGTGGTCGTCATGCATGAGGCAAAACGCATCGATACCGCGGAGTTAGGCCAGTGAGCTGCTGTACCATGGACGCGGAAAGCGTGCTTGCCCTCAGCACGACATCATTCAGTGCCGAAGAGGTTCGCCTTGCCAGCCAGCCGCTCGGCGAAGGATTGCGCCAGTTGGACCTGAGCGTCCCCGACGCCCACTGCGGTGGCTGCATTTCGACCATCGAAAGGGCGTTGTTGGCGCTTTCCTTCGCCAAACAGCGCGAGTCAATCTCACGGCTCGAAGGGTGAGCTGCGTCTACCAGGAGGAGATGGAGACACGCGCAACCGATCCGTCCAAGATCCTCGCAGCGATCAACTCGTCCGGATATCGCGCGCATCTCTTCACGCCCTCAGCTCCCGAGAACGACAAGACCAGAAATCAACTTCTCCTCGCGATCGGCGTGTCCGGTTTTGCGGCCGCCAACATCATGTTGCTCTCGGTATCGGTCTAGTCGGGCGCAGATGCTGCGACGCGCGACATGTTTCATTGGATCTCGGCGATGATAGCAGCGCCCGCGCTGGTCTATGCGGGACGCTTCTTCTTCAAATCGGCCTGGAATGCGCTGCGGCACTGGCGCACCAACATGGACGTTCCGATTTCGCTCGCCGTGACGCTCTCCTATGCCGTTTCATTGTGGGAGACCGTCCATCACGGCGAGCATGCCTGGTTCGACGCTTCGGTCTCGCTGCTCTTCTTCCTGCTGATCGGCAGAACCCTCGATCATGTCATGCGGGAAAAGGCTCGGGCGGCGATCAACGGACTCGCAAGACTGGCCCCGCGCGGAGCATTGCTGATCAATCCGGACGGGTCGCGACGCTACATTGCGGTAGAAGAGATCGCGGCGGGGGATGAAATCTCGATAGCCGCAGGCGAACGGGTTCCCGTCGATGGCATCGTCGTCAGCGGAGAAAGTGACTTGGATCTCTCCATCGTCACCGGCGAGAGCAGCCCGGTCGCCGTCGCCAACAACAGCGAAGTGAGTTCCGGGGCGATGAATCTGACTGGCTCCCTCGTGTTGCGGGCGACGAGAATTGCCAAGAATTCGCTTCTCTCGGAGATCATCGGCCTCATGGAAGCCGCCGAGGGCGGAAGAGCTCGCTATCGCAGGATCGCCGATCGCGCTGCGACGCTCTATTCTCCGGTCGTGCATCTGCTGGCGCTGGTCTCCTTCCTTGCCTGGGGCCTCCTGGGCGGAGACTGGAAACGGGCCATGCTGGTCGCCGTTGCGGTGCTGATCATTACCTGCCCATGCGCATTGGGTCTTGCCGTACCCGTGGTCCAGGTCGTCGCCGCGGGCGAACTTTTCCGGAAGGGCATCATGGTGAAGGACGGCTCAGCACTCGAAAGACTGGCCGAAACCGACACCGTGGCCTTTGACAAGACGGGCACCTTGACGATCGGCAGTTCGCGCCTTGTCAGAGTGGATGCCATGGACGAGAGCGCCACCGCGATCGCCCGTGGATTGGCAACGCATTCACGGCATCCCCTTTCTCGGGCCCTGGTACGGGACACCGAGACCGACCTCATGTCCTTCGACATCGTCACGGAAATCCCCGGCGGGGGACTGGAAGCCAGGAACGGAGCAGATGTCTATCGATTGGGCAACGCGGCGTTTGCCTGCGGAACCAGCGTCGTGCCCCGCACCGCCGACAGTCCGTTCTCGGAAGTGGTCCTGTCGAAGAATGGCGTCGATCTTGCTCGCTTCTTCTTCGATGACACGCTTCGTCCGGGTGCTCGCGAGGCCATTGACCGGCTCGATGCAGCCGGCCTTGAAACGCTGATCGTGTCCGGAGACAGGCAGACCGTCGTCGACAATACGGCGCATGCCCTGG
Organism: Rhizobium sp. 10PS4; assembly: GCF_032464805.1. Taxonomy (NCBI): domain Bacteria; kingdom Pseudomonadati; phylum Pseudomonadota; class Alphaproteobacteria; order Hyphomicrobiales; family Rhizobiaceae; genus Rhizobium; species Rhizobium sp. 10PS4. The sequence continues at coordinate 55,304 of NZ_JAWDIW010000016.1, forward strand.
GTATCGACAGGGCTTTAGGCTCTCTGACGCCGAAACAGAAGGTCGAGGAATGCCAGAGGCTGAAGGGCGAAGGTCGTCGCGTGCTCATGGTTGGCGACGGGATCAACGACGCCCGGCACTTGCTGCCGCGCATGTCTCGATGGCGCCGGCCACAGCCTCCGATATCGGCAGACAGGCGGCCGACCTGGTTTTCTTCAACGATCGCCTTGACGCTGTTCCGGAAGCGATCGCCGTTGCGCGACGATCCGCCAGCCTCATCCGGCAGAACTTCGCTCTCGCCATCGGTTACAACGTTCTGGCGGTGCCGATCGCCATCGCCGGATTGGCGACGCCGCTGATAGCGGCGGTGGCAATGTCGACATCTTCGATCATCGTCGTGACGAACGCCCTGCGCCTGAACGCCTTCGGCAAGCGCCCGGATATGCACATTCGAGGGCGGATCGGCAGGAGTGCGGAGGTCAAAGCCGCATGAACATGTTGATCTATCTCATACCGATCGCGCTGCTGATGGGAGGAATAGGACTCCTGGCATTCCTTTGGTCGCTGAAGAGCGGCCAGTATGACGACCTTCAAGGCGCCGCCTGGCGGATCCTCGCCGAGGACGAAACCGATCAATGAGAACCCTGACCGCATAGTGGGTCCAAACACGAAAGGAAGATAGATGCTTGCGAAAAATTCTGTGCTTCTGCAGTCTGACCTATTTGCTGGTTTGGATCAGGCGACTGTGGAGCAATTCACCGCAACGGCTGAGTTTCGAACCTTCGCCGCTGACGAGAAGATCGTAGCCGAGGGCCAGCAGGCATTGTTCGTTTACTGCGTCATGAACGGGTTTGTGCGACTTTCAAAATCGGAATCCGCCGGGCGCGAAGCGGATATCTGCGTGTGCGAGCCGGGCGACACCTTTGGAGAATATCTACTCGCGGGGGGGCGGCTCCAACGCTTACAGCGCGCGGTCCGCCGACGGGGCCGAGGTCGCGCTGTTTGCGCTTGCGGAGTTGCAGGCGTTCGCCGACCAACATCCGGTCGTACACAGGAACGTCATGCGCATCATGGGCAGGCACCTGCTGGGCGCGATGGATTGTATTGCCGGAGACCGCTTGCTCACAGCCGCGCAACGGGTGGCAAACTACCTTATGAGCCGCTGCCCCGCCTCGGCGGCCACCTCGCGGGTTACGTTCCGCCTTCCTTACCGAAAGCGAATCCTGGCCGGAAAACTGGGACTGGCGCCGGAAGCCCTTTCCCGCGCGTTTGCGGCGCTCGCCCCGTCGGGGGTCGAAGTCAGAGGCAAGGTCGTCCTCGTCGATAGCGTCGACCTGCTGCGGGAGGCATGTTAACCATTGGATCACCGGGCCACATGTTGAAGTTCGCCGCGCTGTTCCTGCCATTAACTACCATGTCAATGGGGTACCTGTTCGCCGCAGACTCAAGCCTCTCAAGGCCTCCACACACTACGAGTTCATTTGCAAAGCATGGGCTTCATAACCCGAGCGCTTCACCAGATTCGCTCTATCTAATGCCAGGTCTAAACATCCAGCGCGTGCCAATCATTTTATTATCTATCGCGGAGTTCGGGGAACCGGAAGAATCCGACTAGCCCAATAGTGTCGATCCTATTAGTAACGCAATGATGCGGGCATTTATTCCGACATAGGCTTTAAATGCTCGAGCCGAGTGCTTCAGATTACGGCGATATCACAAGCTTTTCGCGTGCCCAGGAAGCCCTGTTAACCCACGTTCGTTCACCTCTTGTACGACCCTTGGGACGGCATCGCGTTCTAGGTCAAGGTGGTTCATCAACGCGGACTCCACCAAGTTTGTCGCGGCGCCTAGTTCAGACATTGCGGCAATTAATTTCTCGAGGCTTTCGACAAATGCGGGCCTAAGTTCCGAGGCAGTTATTTCCATTCGTAGAGGGTGAGTGCAAAAACAGAATCGTTGAACGATTTTACATGCCTCGCAATTCGATGCTTCTTCGGCGATTCTAGTAAATATCGCTTCTGCCGTTAGGGCGAGTTCGTCGGGGGACAATTTATCTGCCACGGCCCAGCTCTCTGGGATCTGCGGCCGCTTTCGATTCAACGCCGAGATTAGCGTCTCACTTCCAACAACATAAAAATCTAACAGAGTACCCTCCAACATCGGCCTGGTGAAAAAGCCCTTCTGAGGGATGTATTGGATCTTCCCTTCAGCTGCTAGTCGCTGAAGTGCTTCGCGAATTGGTGTTCGACCAAGATCAAGATTAGACGCCAGATCCTGTTCCCTGAGATGTTGCCCCGGCACACGGCCGTTATTGTGGAGAATTCGTCGAATAGCATCGTAGGCAATATCGGCCTTTGCAGGTTCTGGTTCAGTAGAAAAGTTTGTGTCAGCCCCACGCTGTGGGGGCGCGTTCTTGCAACACCGCATTTGATGGTTTTCCTCTGTCGATGTCCTTCGGGGACCCTACAGGAGCTTATTCATTGATATCGGGCGGCGTTCCGATTCAAGGCCGAATTAATTGGCCTCACCATATCGGCACGCGTTTTAACCCAGGCGAGATTCGGGACCTTTATAGCAGCCGCGGCCGCAGCTGGCCGCTATCGCACTCTCTCGCCGCTGAGTTCAACGGAATGGGGCAAGAGGAAGCTGTCACGTTCTCCATCTAGGAGGGCGATCTTCATCTCTGGCCTGTCGGATCTGATTTTGTCTGGGTGCATGTTGTCACGTCGGTTCACCTAAGCCTCCCGTCGCTGACCGGGGTAGACCCCCGTGCCGCTTGTTGACCAGATCTAGACGGCGCTCCGCGATATATCAACACATAACATTGATATTTTTTTTGATATATTTTGGCCTATCGCGCCACCTTAACGTTTTGTTTTTTCTGCTGTTGGCAAAGAACTCAGGCAGCGTCTAATTAGTGACGCATTATCCAGCCCGCTGAAAGGTTTGCGCGGATTTCCGAGTTGGCGATTCCGGTTGGCGGATCGAAAAAGCTCTGGGTGTTTAGTCCCGGCATTTGATGGTGCATTATTTTCGTTAGAATGGAGGGAGGCACTATGGGCCCTAGTAGCCGAGACGAGAGGAGCTAGCAGACTGGATGCGCGACCGACCCAGTCAGCCATTACGGATCGCGAGATGTCTATCCCTAACCGCTCGTACATCTCGGATAAGCGATAGAGGGGAATGTGATCGTCGAATTTAGCGATCATGATATGGGCGGGCAGTCCCGGCCCGGGTTTGCCGCGCTCGATCGGCAGGGTCGGCATCTCGCCAGCTACCGTCGTATCGCCATCCCCGCAGATCATGCGCTTTTCGACATGGCGGACAATCTTAACCGACGCCGGCACGTGCTCCAACACCTGGACCACCCTGTCGGCCGCCTTCAGGAACGATGCGCCACCACAGGTCGGGCAGATGCCGACGTTCCGCGTCACTTCACAGCGGCGTCACCGTCGGCTTCGTTTTGTTTCTGTGATTGAAAAAGAATCGTGATCCCCCGCACTTCCTACCAGGCAAACCGCCATGCATACCGCATTGTCGGGGGAACAACCTAGTTCCATAAATCTGCTTATGCGATATGTTATAACATAACCATGTTTAGTCATGCCTCTCCCACGATCCGACTGGCGGGACGACACTTCAGCGCCCTCCACCATCATCCCTTATTAATCGGCAGGAGCGCCGAGAACTGAGCCCGGTCCGTTCGGTAGGGAAATCAACATGGCGACGCATCGCCACCCGTCACCCGCTACGACCTTGCGCGCACATCTCTCCTCGGCCATCTGCATCGCAGCAACCGTCACCTTGTGAGATCAAGAGCCCTCAGTCTAGCGGAACGACAGAAACCGTTTCAGGCTCAAACCGGCCAACAAAATGTAAGGCGGCATGCCGAGCGAATAGTGACCACAGTTTAATTCCAAAATGTTTGGCCTAGCTCCGGCGGCCTTCAGCCTCTGCATGAACCCTTGTGATATCTCTGGCAGAACAACCTTGTCCCTCATAGCCAACACAACGTGAAGTTCGAGATCGGTCCGTGCCAAATTGTGCGCGTAATTCTCTAGGTTAAGCGGACCCCACGCCCTTCTGAGCTCGGTCAGCTCAATAACGGGTTCAAGGCTTTCACGTATCGATCGTGTCGCGCGCCCTGTCCAAACCATATCCGCGAGACTTCCTGCTGTAAGAAACAACGAGGCTTTTGACACAGCCGAGTCGTGCGCAGCGATCAACCCCGCGACCCAGGAACCTAAGCTCATACCGAGAACGGAAATCTCTCGATAGCCTTCGCTTTTCAACCAACGAATGAGTGTTCGCCCGTCCCATACCGCCTGCCGTACAGACTGGATGGTTCGACCGAGATTAGGGCTAAGCATAAAATCGGCGTACACGGCCCCGGAACGGCTGCGCTCGAAATGATAGGGCATAGCGATCTCGACAACCGTGATTCCACGCCGTGAGAAAAAGTTGGCAATCTGACGATTGCGTGCACTTGCATTCCAGTGATGAAAAATCACCAACGCCTGATCGAAGGATCCGCTTTCTGTGATTTTTGCCCAAACTACATTGTTCTCTTCGACGTCAGTGGACATGTCCGACGGAAATTTGATCCACCCGTCTTGCCGTTGAAAATGCTGAACGGCCCCGCTCGGCTCATCGAAAAAGGCTGGATCAGCCGCGGCCTGGTCCGCAAGGACACAAAACTCGCCGATACTTCCTATGTTCTTGGCGCCTGGGAAGGCGAGGTTGGCATCAAGGACGAAATCGCTTATTTCCTTGGATTCCTCACCGCGTCGTGCCCGCCGCTCATCCCAACGATCAAGCCAACTATGATACATTCTGATTGCTTCCCCAGTCGCTCGCTTTCGATCGCCCAAGCTCTGGATCAATGAGGCCGTACATCGCGAGCAGCACTGCAAGGCACAGAAGGATCGAAAAGCCTGTAAATGCGTCGATCAGCAGGTAGCTGCTAAAAAGTAACCCTACGGCCGCTGACATCTTCCACAGGGGCAAATGAAATCTACTTCCGGCACCTAAACGGATGGAGCCGTAAAGAAAAACGATAATCGTCGAAATAGCGATAAGAAGGCTGCTGTAGTGGGTCGGCATCCTGTAGCTGAATCCGTTGCCCATGTCTTTGCCCTCATGCAAAGCAGACGACATATCGGCGAGCAGCCAAGCCACAATGTCCTTTCCATTCGACGCCAAATAGGAGCTTTGGGCCTTCATGCATATGGCGATCAGAAGACCTAAAACAGTGCACCGAAAAATTCCGCGCATCACCCGTAAGCCGATTTCATGGACATGGTATTGATAATCAATTCGCGGCCGGTTCCTCGATGCTTCTCCGATTTTCCAAAGGTCATGAATCATCGTATGAAGCAAAATGAGACCTACGAAGAAGAGGTAGAAGCACAAGCACATGTAGAGATAAGCGAGCGCCGTGAATACAATCTCCATCGGCACCGATATGACTTCGGGCCGCATGAGCGCTAACTTGCCCCAATCTATCGCATAGTTTCCACCGCCTTTTACCAACGGGATCAAGCACACACCGATCCATTGAAACAGACCGGCGAACAACACGCAGACTACAAAGACCGCCCAATATGTATACGAAGAAGCATCTACGTTGCGGGCCCAAACGTCGTCGCTTTCCACACGATTGCCCGCCGCTACAATCCGTAAGCGCCCTTCATTTTTCCAAAACAACAGCAACTCTATGACGAACGCAAAAAACAGTGGCAAGAACACCATAAAGAGGAACGTCCAATTGGGCGCCCAGAGGAAACCTACCTGTTTGACGAGACCATCCGCCCGATTGTAAGTCGCGTTGTGGATCCCCACAATATACGAGAGAAACCCAAGGGCGGTGGCACCCGCAAACACCGACGCAGGTAGATCTAAGGGAGATCCGCGGCTAAATAGCGCCTCCGACCTCCTCGCCAAATTAAAACGTCGGCTCGGCTGATTAGCCTCAGCATCCCTTTCCAGCTTTGCCGGGAACTCCATCTTCTCATCGACGACATTCCGAGCCAGATTTGGAACCTCAGCCGCAGGGCTGCTTCCCGCTTTCTTCAACCCTCGCCTCTTTGCAGTTAAGCGAGATTGCGCCGCACTGAGCTCCATCTGCCATTCGCTTGTTGCTACCGGATCATCACACCCGAAGACCCTTGCCAGCCACCGAATATTGGTGGTGCTGATACCCTTCTCATTTTCTTGAAACCATAGCTGGACTGTTCGCAGATCGACCCCAGTCCGATTGGAATCGATCTGTGAAATTGCCTCTGCGAGAAGTTCGGGCGTCCATGGGCCTGCGGGAAAGCCATCACTTCCCAACGGCCGGCCCGCTCCCGCGGCGGCCAATTGTTTGAAGAGCTCTTTGAAATCACTTCCGTCTTTCGGCGGAGGGAGAAATAACTTTCCATTCTTTGACAATGGCTTATCGGCTCTGGTTTCGTTTCGTTTCGCTAGATTTCGTATCCTATCGTGCGTTTGTGCCCGATCAACGGGTATCGCAACTGCACGCAACTCTGCAGCGATTCTACTATCAGGAGAAAAAATTTCGAGTCTGGGATGTTGATTTCTGAACAGATGAGTAGCGCGCGAGAGGAGGAAGCCATTTTGCCGCTTGTACGACGGCGGGGTTCCTCACGGGAGACACTCAGATATCCATCCCAAACCGGATAACGACAACCGACCGACTGGTCCCAAGAGCAAGCTGGGCGTCATTTCGAAGTCGTGTGATGGCGAAGCTGGCTTCAACGTTTGGAATTCAGCCAATGAACAATCATTCAAAAGATGCAGACAGCTTTAGGAGGATCGGTTCGACCGGCCTCGTCATTTTCGAGAGAGATGGCACCCTGCTGAGAAGGACTAGCTCCTCAGGGGATTACACCCTCGGAGACATCAGCGAGGAATTCGTTGCAATGTTAAGGTATCTGCGAGACCTCAATGCTCGTTTCGGCTTTATCTCGGACGAACGAGGAATGAACGCGGGTGCCTATGGTAGATCAGAATTCGCAACCCTGACCGAACTGCTTGACGCATTACTGGGCATCAGAGGTGCCATGCCGGATTTCTGGGTGGCATGGAGTGACGTCCCAAATGCAAGCGGAACAGGCCTACAGCGCCAGGCGGATCGGCAACAGGAGCCTGGCGCCGGAGCGATCTTTCAAGTTATGGAGCGGTATGGGATCGGCAGGAAGGAAACCGTATTCATCGGCAGCTCGACCGCTGGTAGCCTCGCTGCAAACGATGCGGGTGTCTCGGTAATCGACTACTTCAACAACCGAAGCGAGGGAACCGCTCAGAGTGGGGCCCGAAAGCATGCCCCCAATTTGTCTTCGCCTGAAGCCACGGAGGTCCAGCGACTCCGCGCCAAGATCCAAGCGACGTTGGGCTGGTCCATCGCTGGAGAGCTTAACCGTGGCCAACAGTACGGTTCGCAGGGTTAGCGGGTGCGGTCCCTGTCCTTCTCCTGAGGCGGGCGAAGCTTGATCGATTTTGGAATGTCGCGATCCCGCTGCTGGGGTTCCGGGCGCTCCCGATTCGAACGATCTGTTTCCGGCGCGTCATGGTCGGCATTAGACCGGGCAATGCGAGATGCGTCGACGGAACGGTTGTTCGAACTCCTATTAACCACGCCCTGCTCCGCAATGTGGTCGCGACCGGCAGCCGACTTGGTTTCGAGGCTGTCCGAACTCCACTTATCCCTGCCAGACTCCGTTCGGTCTCGATTCTTGCCAACGCGTGAGTCGAGCTGCAACCCGACGACCTTGCCGATGATCTTCGTCGCCTGTTCGAAGATCAGCCGATCAGATGGGTTGGCAATCTTCGCGGCAACCGTCAGCGCGGTGTTCGCCAACGTTTCCTTCGCCGCTTTTGCTTGCGCGGCACTGATGGGTGTGGATCGCAGCATGTGGTCCTCGCCTTTCTCTCGTGTGGGATCGCGACCTTCGCGGACCGCTGTTTCAAGTCGCCCATATTCGCGTCGAAGCCCGATGGACAGATCCTGGCTGAGTTCTCGTGCGGTGCTCGGTGCACCGCGGTCCTTCGCAATTCCTTCCAGCATCCGAATGACGTGCCCAACCGAACGCCGGCTCTGGTCGAACCGCGTCCTGGCCTCCTCACGCTTCGGCGCCGTCGGCGTGTCGCGGAGCTTGGACATTACCTTTTCGACGACGTTTGATGGTGCCGTTGCTCCCATCCGCCGAAACATTTCCCATTCCCATCGCTTGACGGGCGGCGGGCCAGCGCGTTCGATGCGCTTCTGCCGATCGATCGGGATCCCGCGCTCCCGCGCCTTGTCAGCAAAACGGACCCGCCATTCAGTGAAGTCGCGGATATTCGGATTCAGCATCTTTCCGCTGGCATTGCGCAGGGCAACGATGACATGCAGGTGCGGATGCTTCTCAAGATCATTGCGGTTATGGACGGCGTAGGCATAGCGATGGCCCGCAAACTGTTCTCTCAGAAAATCTTGGCCTGCGAGGATGAACCGGTCGCGATCGACATTGGCCGGCCCGGACAGCAACAGGTGCATGAAATCCCGTGGCTGGCGGGTCTCCACCAGAGCACCGACGATTTTGCCCTCGGCCGTCAGTTTCTTATGGTCCTTGGTCGTGACTTCGCGCCGTTCTCCGCCGCGCTCGTAACGGCCGCTCTTGCCGGGCCTGTCCTTGACGTGAGTTTTCGTCGACAGGGTTACATCTGTCCCCGCCCGTTGCATCGCATGTAGGGTGGCTGTTAGGCCTTTCGGTCCGGAGGAGAATTCGGAGGGATAGCGCGAGCCCGGGGCGATACCGGCCGCGCGCAAAGCCCTGTCCAGTCGCTCGTCGATCGCACGGACTTCGTCGATTTCCGCAGCGATACGGTTGGCACCGCTTCGATCCGATCGGTCCTTCTTCTCATGGGCAATCACGAGGGCAAAATCGAGACGGGTCCCACCCTTCACACCCTCGCTGACGCTGAAGGCATAAGTTCGATCGCTGTCGCCCGGCCGACGGAACCCATCTTCCGCCAGCGACCCGAGGGCGCGTGCTATGTCCTCGCGGTCGGCCTTTTCAAGCTCGTAGGTCAGACGGAGAATATCCTGGCTGCCCTTCCGGTTGCCAAACTCCCTTTCCCAGGAGCGCACGGCGGCATTAAGATCGGTGACCTCGCGACCATCCTGGTCGCGCGCTTTCTCTTCCTTGCTTTGATAGGCGAGGACGCTGCGGGCCGAACTTGCGCCGGCACCATAAGACAAGACCTTGACGACGACCGCATTGTTGCCGGCCGCGCGGCTGAACGCCGAGGCGGCGCCAGGATGCTTGGTTGAGGGCAAGCCAGTGTTCGGGAACGACGGCGGCTTCTTCGCACCGCCACCACCAGCCCCGCGGCGCCGCAACTCGTCTTCGATCAGATCGAAGTAGCTCGGCAGCCGACGACCTTCCGGTCTAGACGCGGAGCGACTTCTGGACAGGTCGTTCATCGTGGTTCCTGATCAGGTCGGCGATAAAGGTGGACGGCCTGATAAAGGCAGCGTCGCGGATCGCGTCGAGCGCGGTCATCACCTCGTGTAGCTTTTCCGCCATCGCTTCTGCTGCCGCGTCTTTCCGTCCGTCTACGCTGAGAAATTCCTCGTTCCGAAACGCAAGCTCGCGCAAAAACTGGTGCATGTTTGCCAGCTGCCGGTCGTGCTCCTCGAGCATCGCCGGAATATGCATGATCTCCCTAGTGACAATGAGCTTGGCGACTATGTTGACGGAGACATCAAGCCTCCGTGCAAGGGCGTCGAGGTTGCTTAAAACCTGAGGGGGCAGCCGGAACATGATGGCCGGTTCGCGCATGAACTACAGCCCCCTCGCCTTCAGAGCCTCGACAATCAACCGGTGCGTCGCGGAGGACAGTTGCTCGTGGCGTTCCAACGAAACCCGGAAGATCTTCGTCAGCACATCATCATCGAGATAAAGCGAGATGCGCTTGCGTTTCGTGGCGTCCCCTGCCGCCGTGGTTCCCTTGGCGGCCAATCGCTCACGTCGTCGATTTTTGTCCGGAGTGCGGACTTCCGGTGATGTGACGCCAGGCGAGACGCTCTCACTCTGCTCTTCAGGAGCCTCATCGGGCATTAGCATTTCAAGGTCGATATTGGTCGGCATATAGGAGGTGGCGGTGTCCTCCACCTCCTTCGCCTGATCCTCTCTCGATCGGGCAAGGGCTAGAATGTTGCCGGCCGGTGTTCTTTCCCCCGCCATCTCTCTAAGCCGCCTCCGCCTGCAGGAGGCCGATGAATTCGTTGTTGATCTTCTTCACGAGATCGATCGCATCGAGCACGCTCTCGCAAGCCCGACGCTTCGCTGATGGCGTCAGCGACGGGTTGTTCTCAATGCTGGCGAGCTTGGAATAGAGCGAACCGAAGCCGGCTCCGACATCGCTGAAATGATTGCTCTTGCGGATGACCGTCTTCACCATGGGAATCTTGCCGCTGGTCAGGATTGCGTGAACTTCCGGAAGCGACCGATTGTGCTTGAGAGCGATCATGTCGACGTAATTCCAGATCGCCGCATAAGGGATCGGTCCCTGAGGCCGTTTTTTGGATATCTCTTTCAAAATGGTTGCGACCTTGATCGCTGACGTCGCGGCGGTCGGTTCCGGAATAATCGGAATGAGAACGGCGTCGCACTCGTGATAGACCTCGATCGCGCGTTGATGGACATAGCCGCCAACGTCATAGATGCGAATATCCGCCTCGGGCGCGTCGGCCAACCGGTCCCGAAACTGATCCCCGGGCGCCACTCGCAGGTGCAGCAACGTGCCGTTGGTCGGAAGCAAGCCGCGCTTCATCGAGACATTGTACCAGCGTGTCGACGACTCCTGCTCATCGCAATCGATGAGCAGCGTTCTGTGCCCTTGCTGTGCGAACTCCGCTGCAAGATTGACATTCAGGGTCGATTTTCCCGCACCACCTTTGAACGTCGAGATAGCAAGCGAAAGTGGTTTGGCTGCCATTGAATACCTCACCCTTTTCATCAAAAGTAGCCGCCGCTGCCGACTGTGTCCGATCGCAGTGGCGGCCGACCGCCTGAGAACTTGGAGACAAGGACGTTGTGGGCTACAGCACCTCGCAAACATTCCAGCGCAGCCTCCCCTTTCACGCCCGAAGTTTGGCTCGCAACTGTTCCTGCCGCCGCGCGGCAATCAGATCATCATTCAGCCTGGTGATCTCGCGCTCACGCGCCGCATCCCCCACCGGATCCCTCGCCGGCCAAAATCGCAGGATGGGCAAGAAAAGCAGCGTGAAGAAAGCGAGTGCGGCAGCTTTGAACCAGGAAGACTGGGCATACAGATCCGCTGCCCATCGCCATAGTGCCTGCGTCCATTCTGCGGGCAGAAAGGCATACGAAAACGCCAGGGCGATGCCATATGCAACGAAGGCCGCGACGAGAAGGCAGACGCCGGAGACGGCCAGAAAGTTCGCGATCAACATGAGAAACCATGCCGCCCGAAACGGGAAGACAACAACCCTGAGCGCCTTTCTTGCCGCAGACATTACCCTTCTCCATCTGCACGTTTCCAGTGTCCGACAACACATACTGCAATCCTCGGACATTTTCCAGACTTGCACTGCAGTATAATTTCGTGCATGCTCGAAACAGTCAATAGATGACGGATGCGAGCATGAACAATGGCGCTCGGCGGTTCGACCGCCTCCTCTTTTGCACCCTTCTCAATGCCTTGATCGCCCTGCCCTCTGCCGCGCGGGCCGACACGGTCTCGGATTTTGTCGGCTATTATCAGAACGCCTACGCAGAGGGCCGGGATCTGATTCCCGGCCCACAAATACCGCTGGACATCTCATCGATCGCGTCCCGACTTGATCTGCAAACGGTTAGCCCAAAGGCCGCGCTGAGCGGCAGCGCCTTTCTCGACGCCGATGGTGACGTGATCAAACTAGCCGGCGTCCAGGGTTGCCTCTCGGCCGAGCCACTGGAGTTTGCCGGAATGCCGACGACCTGTGCGATGATTTCGCTTGCCGGCATGACTGCGACGCTCGATGAGGCAAAGGCAGGTGCCGGCGACGCATTTCCTTGCCACGTTTTCGCGCAAAATCCCGGCACACCGAGCGTGCGTTTTGCCGAATGTTTTTTCGTCGAGAACGGCGCGGTTCGATCGCTCTCCGAGGCGCTCATCCGCAAGGGCTTGGCGTTCGCTGCCCGTGACCGCGCCGGTCGGCCTGTCTTCCCGGAATACCTGCAAGCCGAGGAAACCGCACGCGGTGAGCAGGCCGGAATCTGGGCAAACGGCCAGTTCACCCATCCTTACCACCCGGTCAATCCGTCGACCAATTGATGCGGATCGGGCTTCTCATGTTCATTTCCACGATCACAGCTTCCGGTGTCTATGCTGCCACGACAATCATGCCGATGCTCGCCCACGGCAATGTCGCGCGCGAACCGCATTTCTCGCCATCGGTCGTCCCTGTTCAGGCATCGCAAACCGACATTCCCTCGGCCGTTGACGCTGGTGGCGCCCAACCCGAATTCGTTCCGTTTCCGACGGAGGCACAATTCGAGACGGGCGACACCTGGATCTCTAGTGGCCGACGCTATCGGCTCTATGGCCTGCAGTCTTGTCTTCGAGGAACCAATGTCACCGTCTCAGCCGGTGTTATCAGGGACTGCGGAGAACTCGATCTGATCATGGCGCAGGCATTGATCCGGGACACGAAGCCTGTCTGCGCGACCATCAAAAATCTGGACCCGAACAACGCCGTCGTCGCATGCCAGACGACGGTCGGTCAGCATCGGTACGATCTGGCAAGCTATATGATTGCGCAAGGTTGGGGATTTGCCGCCGTCGACAGCGCGGGGCGACTGATTGTTCCAGGTTACCGGGTTGTGGAGGAATCTGCACGTTCGGCGCGCGCCGGACTCTGGGCCTATTCGGACCTACCGCATCCGGTTTCCGTTCTCCAACAACAGGCGGGGGCACAACAATGAGAGTTGCGGCTGCCTCGATACTATGGCTCGTAATGGTCCCGACGGCGTTGCTTGCGCAAAGCCGCCCGTCCGATGTGCCGCGTCAGATCTACGGCAAGGTTCAGGTCATTGATGCGACAACGTTCGAGTTCGTCAAGAGCCGACAGATCGTCCGCCTGGCTGGGTATGAAGCCCCTCGCCTTGAGCAGACCGCAACGAGCGATGGCATGGAGTGGCCCGCCGGTCAGGTTTCGCGTGCCTGGATGATCCTCCGGACACTTGGGCAGAACGTCAACTGCGCGCCAATTGGCCGCGACACCAACAAGATCCTGATCGCCCATTGCTTCGTCGGCGAAACAAATCTGGCAGCAACGGCAATTGCGGAGGGTATCGGCTACGCCTTCAATTACCGCAACGAGCCACAAGTCCCTGCCTATTTCGATATTGAGCGGAAAGCCAGGGGGCTGGGCTTTGGAGTCTGGTCGTCACCGGACCTGCTTCCCCCTTGGCTTTACACCGCATCGACTGTGGCCGCAGAGAAGTCGGACGGCCAATTACCAGAAGCCGAGACGGGCCTGCCCCTGCCTTTGCCTGTTACCCAAGCGGCTCGGTGAACTCAAAGACGTGTAAGGAGATTGAATGAATCGCATCTTTTGCTCCCTCGGTGTCGCGGCAATTCTGCTCGTCCTCGCTCCGGTCGCGAGCGGCGCGCAAGATAGCGCCACTCCTAATCTGACCGAGCAGCGTGATCCGGACTTTTGCGGCGCGGGGGGCGCCGGCTGCGATCCGGCGGAGGTGCAGCAATGGAAAGCAATTGGCAACAGGCTCGCCGATCTGTCATCGGCAGACCTTAGCCAATACGCCTACGCCTGCGTCGAGCACGCGGACTGGAAGACGGTGTGCGAGACCGATCCGGTTGCTGTCCTCAAGCGACTGGGCATCGAGGGGTATTGAGGTTCCCGATGGCTAAGCGCCCCGATACCGCGGTTATTGCTGCCGCCATCGCCCTCCTTGCTGGAACAGCGGGAGGATATGCGATCAGTGAGCTGGCGCGAACCGGTCATATCGCAGACCTGGAAAAAGAGATCGTCCGACTGAAGGAGTCGGCGCAGCAACCGTTGCCCGTGGACGCTCCGAGTGACGAAGAGGCAAGTGCTGCGATCGCGACGTCAGGCCGTTCAATCAGGATCTCGGAGTGCAAGCCGCGCGGGGCAATACCTGGCGTCACCTGTACCGGCATCATCACAACAACGTCAGGCTCCTTTGCCGGCTCGGCGCAACCGGGCGTGCTTTCCTTTGCGAGGATCGACGGTGCCTGGGCGCAAATCCAGTAGTCGATAACGGAGGCGAATTATGAGACCGTTGCTGATTTTGGTCGCAACATTGACAGGGACAGCCCTTAGCGCCCTGGCCGGCGGCGCAAAAGCCGAGGACGCCTCGTGGGGATGCCAAGTTCTGTTGTGTGCGGCATCGCAGAATCCGTCCTGGCGCGGCGTTGCCTATTGCGTTCCACCTATGACAAAGCTCATTGCCGCGATGAAGGAACCGGGATTTTCCTGGCCGATTTGCCATGACGCCAAGGCCGGCAAGCCGGGGCGAGAAAACTACGAAGATTGCCCGGCCGGAACGACGGTCGGCTATAGCTCGCAAGGCGACGGTGGCTGGCGCGGCGAGCCCGACCAGTGCATCAAAACAGTCGATGTCTGCCGATCACCGATCGAGCGCAATGCCCACACGAGACAGTCAGGTATGACGATAGAGCGCAGTTTCGGCAACGGCCATGATGGCTGCATCCAGCAAGTTGCCACGCCGCGACCGCGGCGAGCCGATCCCTATTTCTTCGATATCCCGAACGACCAAGGCGTGAAGGAAAGGTTCTGGTTTAACCTCGATCACTAAAACTAAATTCGCGCAGGCCGATCGTGCGCTACGACAGGAAAATCATGACGTGGTCTCGGGAGCTTTTTTCTTCCCTCGGTGCGCTTTCAACGCTTCCATCCGAGAGAGATCGTCTTCGGTGACCCTTAGCAAATCCTCGATAATGACGTTCCACTCGCGCTGCATCTTGTCGAGGGTCGACAGCTTGACGTCACGCATGGCACGGGTCACTTGCGACATATAGGCCTCCGACACACCAAGCTGCTCGGCCAGATCCTTGTTCGACAAACCCCGCTCGGCCTTCAATCGGCGCAGGCCGATCGCGAGCCTTTCTTGAAACGACAGCGCCTTCAATGTCGAAACGTCCACTGCGTTGCCGGACGGATCGTCTTTCACATGAGACATAGAACGCCTTCCCTGGCGGGAGATGTGCTCGATACGGCACGATGAGACGTTTCATCCCGGCGACAGAGGATGCTGCCGCAGCTGCTGGTCCGGGACTTGTTTGAAATTCTACTGCTCATCCAATGCCTGACGCCGGCTAGAGACCAAGATGACCAAGCGTAAACCCTTTGTTGCCTCTCTCTTGCATCCAACCGTTCACAACTTCGTTACACGTCTTACACTGCGACGATCACGCCCCGCAAGAGGATGTCGCAACCTCCTGGGGTCGCCGAGTCCGCTAGTTGGCGCCGTCTTCAATCGGCACGAATCCTAATGGACAAGTCCCTCCATAGATTCGAGTCCCTTGCCGCTGCTCGCTCATCACTTATACTGCAGTTATATTTTTCGAATTGAGTTCGAAGGAGACTCTCGATGACGTCGCTTAAAAAGCGTGGCTACCGATTTGACTTGCGGAGGCTATGTGTGGCGACCCTGGTTCTCGGATTTGTTTTCCTCCTCGCCTGCATCGTAATCGGAGACAGCCCCACGGTGGGTTACGCGATGATGATCCCGATCTATGCCTTCCTTTCGGCTGTGCTCGAAGGTTCGCGCATCGACAAAGGCAAGGCTTGCAACATCCGAGCTTGGGGAGAGACGATCATCGCCGCAAGCGCCGCCGCCGGTGTGGCATACCTCGGCTATCGGCTCTGGCTCCTCGGCTATTGAAGGTCTGGCATGCGGATCGTCGTTCGCAACAGTCCAGCGTATCCACTTGCCGACCTGTCCGACCGAGAGGCAACCGCGTTGCGTGCTTGGTATGGCAACGCTGCGTCCAAGGAAGATGAGGCTATTGCGCTTTCGGTCATCAAACGCGCCAAAGTGATGGACGGCTGGATTGAATGCGATTGCCTCGCCGCTGGCTTGCAGCCATTGCTCGCACCGATCCAACAGGAGCGTACATTTACGCTGCGACGACTGACCCCGAAGGAGGCGGACCCGCACCGGCATGAAGAGCGTCCAAACCATGCGCAAACGTGCCCGTTCCATGTAGACAAGGACGCTGCTCCCGCGCTGTTCGATCGCCGCTATCAGATCCGCCCGCTGCCAAAACCCGAGCGCAGCTACATCGACGCCCTTCCGGCCATTCCCAACCGTCTTGCTGATCTCTCGGTCGATAATCCCACCCGATCGAGGGAACGAAACGACCGTCCTTCCAGACTTGGCGGCATCCTGTGGCGGGTGCTGGACAGGGCGGGTACAAACGTCATACCCCCGCTGCAGGACGAGCCCGATCTTACGCTGGGAGGTCAGCTATCGAGGATACGTTCCGCCGCGAGGGGCCTCAGGGTGCTGCGGACCTGGACACTGAACGCACTGATGTCGACATGGGGTGCGGATTACTGGGACCCGGCCAGCCGTTGGCAGCGGTTGCTCTGGACCTCTCGTCCGGACTGGCCGGAGAACCTTCGACGAACCGGCTTTATGTTGGCGTTTTCGAAAAGCGTTTCGGCGCAGACGATCATGCCGGCATCGTCCTCACGCAAGATCGATGTGCTCGGTAAAGTCCGCCAGCCATTGCGTGGCGATCCCGTACTCAGAGGTCCGTTCCTGACTTTGCTGAACGTTGATTTTCAGGACGATGACGAGGGACCCGTGCGGGCGATCCAGGCCTATGCGCAACCGGTCTATAACGGCGATACGCTCTTTCCGGTGGAATCCGGATTCGAAAGAGACGTTTCGCATCTGCTGTTCTGGCTACAGCAAGCTCTCTTCGACGCCGCGCCGGATCTCCGCATCAAGATCACCAAGCCGCTATTCGCATTGGAAACTCCCATTGGTTTGTGCAGACCGGACTTCATATTGGAGGCGTCGTATCGACGATCACGGCCGGTGAACCTCATCGTCGAAGCCTTTGGGATGGAGACCGACGAATATCGGGAAGCCAAGGAAAGGACGCTGCCTCGCATGAAGCATCTCGGGCCGATCTTTGGCATTTTTCCTAAGGACCTCGCGGAGGCCGAGGCTGCAGACACCGCCAAGCGTCTACAAGACTGGGTGATCGATCAAGTTCGTCAGGCCAGTAATAACCTCTCGCCAACATCCGATGACGACATCCTGACCTGAAGATCAATTGTGGTCGCCATTTTCCGCAGCGTTTGATTGGCCTTCACCGGACAGCGCTCAGCTCGACCCTCGCGGCATCGAGGAGCGCCTGTTGGATGATCACCAGTACCTCGGGTGGGCAAGTTCCGAACATGCGCGAGACGAGGTCGTCAGCCAGTTCTGTGATCGTGGGCGTCAGCCTCGCCGACGCCGACTTGTCGATCGCATCACCATCGCCCTCCAGGTCAACTTCGGCTCCGATCGTTTGCCTTTCCATCTCGCGCTCCTTCACCATCAGCCAAAAGCCGGCGTCAGCCTTGGCGGCAGCAACAATTCGTTCGAGATGACCACTTTCTGAAATATTGCGGTGTAAGAGATGTCGGATCTCACCCATGTATTGTTCTCCCTGGCAGATGGGGACGCAGTGTTGCGTCGTCGCGGGCTACGTCGCATCTACTCAGCAAGCGCCTCGGTCCCAGATTGCTCCCGATCCTCGCCCAGCGGATCCCGCACCAAGCTAGCGAACTGGCGCAGGTAGGCTCTCGAGCTGTCCTCCGTGAGCCGATCCGACAGGCTCTCTATCAAGAGCTCGACATCCGCGTTGAGCTCGACCGGCTCAAGTGCATTCTCTTCGGCCTGCTGGAAGATCACCTCGTTCAACGCGGTAAGATCTGCCCCGAATACTTCTCTGACCTCCTGCCGCTGAAGAACAGACGCAGCAGGCCGAGGGCCGCTTTGATCCAACGGACCATTGGCCTGTTTGGCTTGAAAGCTCCGATGTGCCGGTGCCCCCGAATAGACATTGCGGCTGAGCTTCTCCTCGTCGATACCGAGATCGATGTCACTCTCGCGAGCGGCACCAGATGTTTCGGGCATGCCACGCCGTCGTGGCCTGCTCACCGTATCTCCCTTTCGCTTGGTTCCCGACTGCTTCTGCTTTTCCGCCCGCACCTCCTCCTCGGTCGAACCGGCCTCGCGCGTCTCGTCGAGATCCAGGCGATGACGGAGCTCGTCGAGCGAGGAAATGTAGACGTGGCGGACACTATCCTTGACGACGAAGCGCACGGCGTCGATGTCAGTGCCTGTCGAGGCCGGGGCCGCCGCAGCGGACTTGCTGTCGTCGATCGTCCATTCAACCGGCTCAATGCAAGGCCTTTTCGCCGGCTTGAACTTCCGCACCTTCGAAAACATCCGCTCGCCGCCGGAATCGAGCTTCATGATGCGCATCAGCGGCATGCCGGTGACCTGCAGGATCGCCTCTTCCGGCTTCATCATCATCAGCGTGTTGACGGGAAGGAGATCGACCGAGACCGGCACCTTCGAGATCGATCGCTGTCTTCGGCCATGGCGATGGGAATAGGACGATTGCTCCACCCACTCCGTCGTTTTGCCAGCAGCCATCGAGACAGCGGTCGCATCTTCTTGGTTCTGGAAATTCATGAACAGCTTGATCGTCGAAGCCCCCATCAGGATCTTTTGGCCGGAGCGCTGGTACAGCCGCTCCAATTGGGCGCCGTCCTGGAGGATGAAGACGAAGCGCACGCCATTCTTGCGGATTAGCGGGGCAAGCGTCAGGACCGTGTCGATACGACCGCCATTGCCGAACTCGTCGAGCATCATCAGCACTTCGTGCTCACGGTTGCGCAAGGGACCCATCTGCACGAGCTTGTCGGCCATCTGCTGGATGAACATCGAGATCAGTCGCTCATAGATCTGCATGGCGTTCCAGTCAGCCTGGATGTAGATGACGAGCTTACGCTTTCTGACGGTGTCGATCGGGATCGTGGTGATCGAGGTCAGCGCTTCCACCAGCGGGTTCTGCAGAAAGCTGAGCTTGGCGACGATCTCAGCCGCAATCCCCTCCCCGAGCTTTTCATGGCGCCCGGCGAATTTGGTGAGCTGCATCCGGGTCTGGTCGGAGAGAACCGGCTCATAGTTTTCCAATAGCTGGATGATCGCCTTGCGCTCGTCCGACATCGAATTGAGAATGCGATAGAGCTCGCTGAGCGACTTGCGGGTGTCGGGGCATTCGAGCACGAAGCCGAGCATAGCCGTCAGCAGGATCCTGGCACTCTCTTCCCAAAAATCGGATGAATCGGATCGCAGCCTCTCCGGCAGCAGCATCTGCGTCAGCTTCTGCAGGTCGGTGATCCGCTGGTTCGGCTCCTCACTGATCAGGTCGAGGGGATTGTAGCCGTCGGTGAACTTCGAGCCCGGAGCGAGCAGGAAAACCTCGTACCCCTTGTCCTTGAGATAACCGGAGGTCTCCTCGAACAGCTCGCCGCTCATGTCGAGGACGACCTGCGATCCCTGAAAGCTCATCATCGTCGGGATGACGAAGCCGCGTGACTTGCCCTGCCCCGGCGAACCGATCACCATGACATGCTGGTCGCCATCATTGCGCAAAAGCAGACCCTGTTTCAGCCCAAGGACGATGCCGTGCTTGTCGCGCAGCCGAAAGTCGGCGGCGTCCTTCAAGGTGGCGAGTCGTGCCTTTCCCATGATCATCCGTTGGCGTCTCTGGATTGCCGCGCCGATCGGAAATCCGACGATGGTACCGGCGGCAGCGAGACCCGCGAGTGCGGCCAGAACCGTCTGCCGGGAGGGCTTTTGATAGGCGCCGGCTGCATCGATTGCCCCGAAAGGAGCCTGATACATCGCGGCCAGATGATTGCCATAGTAGCTGGCAATCTCGGCATGCTCACCGGCCTTGGTGGCAACGAGATAAAAGGCCACGCCATAGACGATGACACCGGCATAAGCGGCGGCGAAGATGAGAGCCGTGTGCGCAAGCAGGCTGAACATCGACCGGACATGCAGGAGATAGAGGATCTTGCGCGACAGCGCCCTGCCGCCTTTCAGCATCCAAAGGCAAGCCAAGAAAAACAGGAACGGCAAGGCAAGCGCGAAGGCCAGAAGCGAAAGCCCAACCGTGTTGCGCACATGGATGATGCACCAGGTATAGTGGATCGCATCGACGAACCGCACCTGTGCGACGTAGTCGAAATAGGACGAAGACCCGAACGAGGTGATGTAAGCGTCGTAGATCAGTGTGAAGAAGGCGAGCCAGAGGATACCAACGCCGAGGAGTGCGACCGGGAAGGTGAACAGCGATGCGCGCTGCAGGCCCGTCCATTTGGGGCGGTCAATCTCGGTTTGCGTGGATACGCTTGCCATTTTCGTCCACCTCGTCGGCAAAGTAGATCTCGCTGACGCCGCGGCCGCCGGCGGCATCGCTCTTCTTCAACTGGACCACGATCGGGATAATCGAGCGGATGTATCGAATAATATCGTCGCGCTCCATGCGCACATTGCTGTTGAGTACCAGCGTCGACAGCCGGTTGAACGCGTGGTGCGGCGAGTTTGCATGGATCGTCGACATTGAACCGGGATGCCCGGTATTGATCGCATTTAGGAAGTCGAAGGCCTCGGCGCCGCGTAATTCGCCCATGAAAATCCGATCCGGTCTGAGGCGAAGCGCCGTAGCCAGCAGATCCGTCATCGTCACCCTCGCCTCTCCCTGGCTACCCTTCGAGACCAGCAGCGACACGACATTTTCTTGGCTCGGCTCCAGTTCGGCTGTGTCCTGCATGAGGATGAACCGCTCATGGTTCGGAATGGCGGTGAGCATCGTATTCAGAAAGGTCGTCTTGCCGGTGGAGGTGCCGCCCGAAATTAGCATGCTGCGGTGATTGATTGCCGCGAGCTCCAGGAAGGCTCGAACCTTACCGGCCCGCAGCAGCCGCGACAGCTCGATATCGACGTCGTCAATATAGTCGTCCCCCGTCACCTTGGTGAAGCGGAAAGCGCCAGCCTTCTCATAGTCGGTCAAATCAAAACGGCGGATGAACTGCTTGCGGATGGAGAAGGCATGGCCGGTTGCCGACGTCGGGTTCAGCACGAACTGCACGCGCTCGCCATTGACGAGCGTCGCCGACAGGAGCGGATGTTGGGCATTGACGGTTTGCTTGGTGAACGAGGCGGCGCGCGCGGCCATATGGCGGATTGATTCCTGGTCGAGGTCGTCGACTTGCTGCCTCACCATGCTGAGTTGGCCGATACGCTCCAGCCAGATCTCATTGCTGCGCTGGCAGGAGATCTCGACCACGCCGGGATCGTCGAGGAACGGCCGGATCGGCTCGATCGCCTCAGATAGAAAGTGCTGCTCAGCAGAAATTGCTGGACGTGCATTCATTTGCCAAGCTTCCTTCTGCGCAGTCTCTCAAACTCTTCGCGGACCGGATCCGGATAAAGCCCGGCGAAGTCGAGGTCGCGTGTTACGAAGACATTGATGTCGGAGCCTTGCGGGATATGAATCGTCGGCCGGATATTGCGGCTGTCCTGGAAGGCTTCTGACGCCAGCTGCTGGATGCCGGAGGCAATCGTCTCGGCAGCAATTTCGCGGGCACGATCCTGTGACGTGCTTCCATTATCCTGAGGAATGCTGGTCACCGTTCCATCCGTATTGACGATCGTGATATTGCGGTCTTGCTTCTGGCCGAGCTGGGCGATGTACTGAGTGGCGCCACCAATCAGCGTCATCATCGCCGGCGGCCCGAACCGTTCCCAATACTTGCGGTCGACGACACCCGTCATGCCCGAGCGCCCGAGCCGGTCGGTGCCATAAGAGCCGAGCTGCACCGAAACGCCGTCTCCGCGGATCATCCGTGTCCAGACGATCAGGATCCGTTCCTGCCCCCGCTCGACGCCGGATTTATAGTCACCGATCAGTGACGACCCCGCCGGAATGAGGATGCGACGGCCGTCGAAAGAATAGACGTCTTCGCGTACGATCCCCTTCACCATGCCGGCGAGGTCTGAATTGATCGCCGTCTCCAGCGTGCCGCGGATCATCGTGCCCTGCGGGATCCAGGCGTCCGTGCGGCGGTTCTCGGCTGCCACCGAAACGTCCACACCCTGCCCGCCCATCGCCTTCAGGAAAGCTCGATCATTATCGACCGCGACGCCGCCGTTTGACGCTGCTGCCGTTTGCGCGCTGGACGGATCGCCGGCGCCGAACAGTCCGGAACCGGTGGCGTCAGTCGAGGCCCGTGCCGCGCCGTTTCTCTGATCCGATTGATCGAAGACCATGGCGGAAGAGCGAACACGCTCCAGCAGCTTGGCTTGGCGTGCGAGCTCGACGCATCGGGGGTTGTCTGGGTTCTTGCCTCTGGCGCAGTCGACCTCTGCCGGTGGCAAAACGGGAGCAGCCGCCGGAACGACGGGCGCTGGCGGCGGAGGAGGGGGTGGCGGCGGCGCTTCCGGAACGACGACCGTCGGCAAAGGAGGCGGGGCCGGCGTTCTGAACCCTTCATTCCTGGGTGTCTGGACCGGACGGAACTCCTCACGCGGCGTCGTGTCGATCGCCGGCTGTTGCTCGCCACCGGCAAGCAGAAAGTAAAGGACGCCGCCGACACCAACGATGGCCGCGATAACCGCGATCGGCCGCATGAGACCGACGCCGCTCCGCCGGACCGGACCGCCAATGGCGCTGTCGGTGTCGAGCGAATGATAGTTGGGATCCGACACGGCGCCTTCCTAATGTTGAGCTTGTTGCGGGAAACCGCCCGCACCAATCCGCTTTGGCGCAACCGCACCTTCAATCGGCGCCGGAATATCGGCGGGAACAGTTCGCAGATTGAACAGGCACGTCTCGTCCTCGGTGCCATAGCGTAGCGACCACTGCCGCGAGACGGTATCGATGACGATATAATCGGCCTCGCGACGGTAGTTCACGAGGCTCTCGCGGCGTTTGCGGTCGACGATGAAGATCGCCGGGATGTCGCCGGTGAATTTCATGAAGGTCTTCAGGCCGTCGTCAAACACCCAGAGCGGCTTTGCCGCATCGCTTCCCTTGAAGCCATAGTCGTAGTTGACCTTGTCGCGGCGGATGTTCTTGAGGTTCGGATTGCCGGCAGCATCCTGCGCCTGCTTCCAGAGTTCGGCCGTCCCCTTCAGCCCGGCATCTTCGGGATAGGTGAACTGCAACTTGAAGGTCTGGTTCTGGATCGCCTTGCTGTCGTTGACCCGCAGATCGAAGGAGTAGGTCCGCCGGGTGGTCACGACGGAGAGATTGGTCGAAGCGTCCTTTTCCATTGGCTTCAAGGTCAGGGAACGCCGGTCGGCCGAGGTGAGGATCTGCCAGGAGACGGTGTCGCCGGCAACGACCTGGGTGATCTCTTCGTCCGTGCCGAAGAGGATCGTCGTCACCATCCCGTAGGTGCCTGTCACCAGGAAAACCTGTTCAGCCGAATAGGGTAGCGAGCGCACCCGAGGATCGAGCCTTCCTGGACGTGCAACCAGTTCGGCATGCCCGACCGTGGTCCCCAGCAGCAGTAAGAATGAGAGCGCCGCCATCCGTTTCATCATTGGGCAGGCCCCGACGGCATGGTTTCCGGAACCCTTGCATACTCGGTGACGACAAAGCCCAACGGATTGTACAGACGAACCCGGTTGCTGGCGGGAAGATTGATCTGCCGGTAGCGCACCGTGGCAGACCAGCGACTGACGACGTCGCCACCGCGTTGGCGTTCCCGCGTCTCAAATCGGACGGCCATGGTCGAGGCATTGAGAGGATTGACCGAGAGGATTTCGGGCCGGATGTCGCCAGTGGCACCCAGCGTCTTCACCGGCCCTCGTGGATTGCTTGGGTTCATCCACGCCTCATACTCCTTGAAGGCCTCGGAGTTCGGTTCCGACCAGAGCGCGATCATGTCGAAGTTGTCCGAGAGATAGCGCGGATCGTAGGTCTCGCGACGGATGACGTAATTGCCGACGAATGAGGCTCGAACAGCCTGTATTTCCGAGACGCTCGACCGATCCTTGTCGAGCGTGGTCACCGTCTCCATGTAGCCGGTGTTCTTGTCCACGATCAGGGGCACCACCTCGGTGCGGACAAGCGGGAAGAGCTGCGCCACCGAAAACGAAAGTATCCCGGCGATGGCCCAGCCAGCCACCGCGAACACGAGCAGGATGAGACCGATCAAGGTCCGAAGCGAGCGGTTCTTTTCGCCCCAGGACAGGTGCCGATCGTAGATTTCCTGCGGTCCGGGAACATGGTCAGTCGGCGCAGGTCTTATCTGTCTTCTAAACAATGCCAAATGTTGCCCTCGAATAACGGTGTCTCGTTCACTCGCTGTTGCGGCGGCGATTGGTCAGCATCCGGCCGAGCGTACCGACGCCTGCCACACTGCCACGGCCGGCAAGTGCTGCCGCCGTCACGGCGCCTCTCGGTCCAGCCAGCATGCCAAGAGCAACGGCGGCGGCCTGCCCCGTCCTCGAATTGCTGGATGCGAGTGTTCTGCGAGCGGAGCTATAAGCGGTGTCGACACCGCCCCCACCCGGCACGCCCGATATCGCCGTGCCGTAGGAAAAGGTTCTGGCGAAATCCGGCACCTGGAAAATGAAATAGGAGATCAGCGCCAGGTAGAGCACCATGGCGAGCACGATCGCGAGCGCGTTTTCCTTGGTCGCCATGTCGCCGTTGATCGTGTCCATCATGCCGATCAGAAAACCGAACGACAGGCCGGCCATGATGTAGGTGAAGAGCAGCATGAACATGCCGTAGGCGACGCCCCTCACCCATGCGTCGAAGACAAATCGCGTGATACCGAAAAAGTAGCAGAGGATCGCAATCGGCCCGATCGCCAGCATCACGGCGGTGATCATCTTGGCAAACAGCGTCACGCCGGTGAGGATGAGCAGCATCGGCAGCAGACCGAACACCAGCACGATGAACACGACGACCGCGCCGGTGACATTCGGCAGCCAACCGGATTCGTAGGAATTGAAAAGTTGCATGGCGAAATCGTAGACCTTGCGCGCCATCGAGGCGACTTGGCTGGCGAGATCGGAACCGGCCGACTGGCCGCCCATCGCCGAAGAGATTGCCGAGCCGAGATCCTGTGGCGTCGACAGCACGAACTGGCCGATATTGTCGTAGAAGATGGCCCAGGACATGATCAAAGCGTAAGCCAGCGCGATCTTGAAACCCGTCACCGCCATGTCCTGCAGGGAGACAGCAGACAGTCCGAGGGCACCCCAGAGGAAGTAGAGGATCAGGAAGATCGCCAGGATGGCTGAGACAAGATTGCTATTTTCGGCAAACAGTCCCCAGGCCCGTTCGAGCGAGGCCTCATTGATCTTGTCGAAATATCTGAGCGCGTCGCCATAAAAATTGATCGCGTAGCTGACTGGATCCATGTCGCATCCTAATTGACAGGCCGCATCGGGCCGCAATCATCCGTGACGGCTTGCGCCAGCGCCTGTTCCGGCGACGCTGGTCGCGGCGCTCTGTCGTAGCCGAGCGCCGGCACGGGGTTTTCGTCGGCCGAGCATTTCGCCAGCTGTTCGTATTTGCCGCCGCAGCCAGTGAGGGCCCAACAAAGGGCCAAGATGAGGATCAGCCTCACTGCTCCTGCTCCTCGAATGCCTTCAACTGATCGCGCACCGACGCCCCCTGTTGCTCCGGGCCCCCGTCCCGCATGACGCTGTCGGGAAGCGGCGCGAAAGTCTTGAGGTTCTGCGACGACGTGGCGAGCGCCGCCTTATATTGCTGGTTCAGCAACATGACCTGATTATTGAGCGAGCCAACGGCTTCGTTGGCGGTCTGGTTGCCCTGCAGCACCATCTGGGTGTTTTGTTCGAGCGCACCCTTCAGATCCTGAGCCGTGCCGATCTTCTCGGTTGCCTGCATGAACGAGTTCTGCCGATCCTTGGTGGCGCTGTTCATCGCATCCGTCAGCGCCGTCATCGTCGTCAAGGCATTGACCCCTTGCGAATAGGCCTGGTTGGCGCCGGAGAGCTCACCGCCGTTGACGGTATCGACCACCATTTTCACCAGGTTGAGGCCGTTGATCAGCTTGGCGGCCGTGTTCTGAAACTGACCGCTGATGCCGCCGAACACGGCCTGATTTCCCGACAGGATCAATCCGAAATTCGGCGCCTGTCCCATGCTGAAGCCATTGCCGGTCGCAAGTTTGGCGAACTGGCTGGCATCCTGACTGCGATCGCCGGTGATCGCCTGCAAGGTCTTCGTCGTGTTGTCCTTGACGACCGAGGTGTCCTGCTGGATCTCAGACGACAGTTTCTTGATGTCCTCGCTGAGCGAAATGTTCTCCGAATCCTTGACGGGAACCTGCGCGTAAGCATGCGAGACGGCAACGATGCCCAGGGCTGCCGCGATGACAAATCTCTTCATATGCCTAACCTCTCTTGTCCGTTCAGTTTGCTGTCGGTCTGGCATCGACGACCGTGACCAGGCCTAATACGGGATCTTGCATCGCCGAGAAGGTCGCGGTGTCGCCACTGGCGCGAGCCTGTTCCTGAAGGTCGTCAAGCCAGCGCTGGATCTGCTCGGTCGTGGCACTCGACGGCACGGCAAAGCAGCGGGTGCTGCCGGTGTCGACGACGGTCGATGGGCATTGGATTTGCGCCATGACGAGCGAGCCGTCGAAATCCTTGGAATTGCCGCCGCCGGAGCCGCGCAAGTTCGCCGACGACGACTGCAACCCGGCTTGGAGGCGCTGCAGATATTGTTGGTTCGCTGCAATCGATTTCCCAAGCAGCTCATTCCAGACCGACCCGCGCTCCGCCTGCGCCTGCGTGTTGCGGTCGACAGCCTTTTTCAGCTGCTCGCCGCAACCGCTCCCGTAGCTCGCGCCCTCGGGCTCGGTGTTGTCGCCAGCTGGTGGGGTTCGGTCGCCATTCTGCGCCTTGTTGCGACCATAGTAGGCGGAGACCTTTTTGACGTAATCCTGGGTCTCGGGGATGTTCGGGATCTGTCCGTTCTGAAGCGACTGACGATAAGGACCGGCATTGTAACCTGCGGCGATCAGGTCGTAGCGATTGCCGAACATTCCCTGAAGCTGTTTGATGTATTTGACGCCGCCGCGGATATTGTCGCGCGTATCATAAGGGTTGACCCCGAGCTGCGCGGCCGTGCCTGGCATCAGTTGCATGACACCGGTGGCGCCGACCGCCGAGCGCGCGGACTGCCGGAAACGCGATTCCTGTTCGGCAATGGCGAGCGCGAAATTGGGATCGACGCCCTGGCGGATCGCCTCGTCCTCGACCATGCGGGCGACTTCCTGCTGGCTCGGCGTTCGCTGCGATGGTGCAGCCGGCGCGGCCTCGCCCGCCATGCCCTCTGCCGAACAATCGGTTGGGGCGCCGGAGCCTTGGCCAGGCGCCACGCTGTCCGTCGTACCGCCCGATGCGCCTTTCAGTTTCTGGGTATCGGCCTGATAGCCCTGGTACCAGTTCAAGGTCGCCTGCTGGATCTTCTGGCGGGCGTTGTCGATGACCGGAACCTGAGCGCGGGCCAGCGCGGGGGTCATGACTGTCGCCAGCGCCAGCACGCCGGCCGTCGCCAACTCAGGGAGCCTTGCGTTGTTCATCGGACGCTCCCCCTTCCCAGTCGCACAATTTTGACAGCCAGTTCTTCGGATTGTCTCCATACTCATCAAGCAGCATCTCGACTTCGCGAACGGTCTCTTCCCGGCCGGACAAGACCTTGATGAATTCCGGCATATGGGACATGTCGACGCGCGCAATCACGCTGCTCTTCGCCTGCTTGATCAGCATGAACCGCGAACTCGGGTCGCCGTTCTTGACCCATTCGAATTCGGCCCTGGAGAGGCCGAAATGCTCCATGTAGGAGTGCTCGTCGGCCTTCGGATTAGCAAAGAAGATGTTGGTCGACGTCTGCTCGATGATCGTGCGGCTGACACTGGATTGCACGACGTCGTCGGCCGATTGCGTGCCAAAGATCACCAGACCGTTCCTTTTCCGGATGGTCTTGAAATAGTCTTTCATGGTGCGCTTGAACTCGTCGTCGTCGAGCAGTTTCCAGGCTTCGTCCATCAGGTTGATGATCGGCGCCTTGCCGTCGTAGATCTCGTCCAGCCTGTGGAACATGTAGAGGAGGGCCGCGGTGCGCACCGTCGGATCGTCGAGGATCGAGGTCATGTCGAAACCGAACATTGGCCTGGAAATGTCGAGGTCGTCGTCGGCATTGTCGAAGAGCCAGGCGTAGGGTCCCTTGTCGACCCATTTGTCGAGCCTGGCGATCAGGCTGCCTTCGGTCCTCTCGCTTCCGGCCAAGAGGGCACGCAAGGATGAGAGCCGGCGGTACGATCTGTCTTTTGTCTTGAGCACGGACTTGATCGCGTTGCGAATGATAGCTTCTTCCTGCGGCGTCAGGCTCTCGCCGTCCTTTGACGGCTTCAGCATGAAGCTCAAAAGCCCGTACAGGAAAACGCGGTTTTCCTCGGTATCGTCGAGCAGCAGCGGGTTCCACCCGGACGGTTCGCCGGGCTCCAGTGTCATGTATCGGCCGCCCGCCGCCCGCACCATGATGTCGAGGCCACGGTCCTTGTCGAAGACGATCGTTTTCAATCGAGGACTGACGCGGTAGGCCTGCAGGATCAGGAACGCCATGATGACGGTCTTGCCCGAACCCGTCGGTCCGAAGACCGTCGTGTGCCCGACGTCGCCCTGATGGAAGTTGAAAAAGAAGGGCGTGCCGGAGGTCGTCTCAAAAATGGTGATCGCCGGTCCCCAGTGGTTTCCGTCCGGCTTGCCGTAGGGATAGGCGTGAAAACTACTCAAGCCCGCGCAATTGAGCGTCGAGATGAGCGCGCGCCGCGCAATATAGGCCTGGTTGCCAGGCAGTTGCGCCCAGTAAGCCGGCTCGGCGTTCAGATCTTCGCGAACATAGGAGGCGCCAAGCGCCCCAAGCTCGTTTCCGATCAGCGCCACCGCATCGTCGAGTTGAGCCGTCGTCCTTGCGACTGGCATGATGGTGAGGTGATGCTCGGTGAAGGCAACGCGTTTCCGCGCAAGCTCGTCGCGGGCGATGTCGAGATTGGCCTGGACGCTGGAGCCGCCCTCGTCGGCCTTCGACATCTGCCGATCGAGCCTTTCGATGCGGCTGCGCGCAGCCATGTCGTCGATGAATGACATCGACTGGGTCAGCACCATCTCGAAGGGCAGCTTGAGGATGTAGTCGAGCATGCCGGCGCCGGTCTCGGGCGGATATTCCTTCAGCGATACCATCGCGGCATAGCGATCATCGCCGGATGTTTCGCCTTGGAGATGGATGATCCGGTTGCCGATCGACGTCCGCCGCGCCGGCAGCATCTCGTCGATCGGTATATTGCTGAGGCGGATCGGCCGCATCCGGCTGCCATTCAGTAGCGTGTAGAAGAACTCGCATTGCTCCGAGAACCAGATTGTTCGGGCGCCTTCCTCAAGCATTGTGTCTTCGGAGATGGTCCGGTAGATCATCTTTCCGTCGCCAAGATCGACCTCGGCGCGCCGCACGTCGCGCAAGACTTTTGGACCGTAAGCGGCAAGCGATTTTTCCAGAGCCCTTGTTGCTTCGACCAGTCTGTCGCGCATCGCACGAAACTGCTCCCTGCGCACGACATTGCCGCCGATGCCCATGACACGGGACAGCGCCGAGCCTTGTCTGAACAGCGGCCGAACAACCACGGACACATAGGTGTCGTTGACGAACATCTCGTTCCTGGAGATGCTTGACTGATAGACGTCATCGAGACGCCGCATGAAGGGATCGGCGAAGCTCGATGGCAGCGAGGGGGCGACCTTGCGTCGGATGACATGGGTGTAGAGCGCAAAATTGCCGATCGACGCGATCGCGCGGAACGCCGAATTGCGCTGCCGCTGCAGCATGTTGATCGTCTCGATATCAGCGGTCTCGAACGAAAAGCCGGTCAATTGCACAGTGGAGACCAGGCAGTCGTTCTTCAGTCGGACAATGCCGTTTTCGATCGGCACATAGAACGGGACGTGTGTCGATATGCTGCGGTCGGCGAATATCTCCCAACCTTTCGACAAGCTTCCTTTCAACGATCTCGCCATGGTGCCCATCGATCACGCCCCATAGGTCCTGATGCCACCGCCGAGCCTTCGACCCAGAGGATTGACGCCGCACATGCTGAGCCGGCCGACGATCTCGAAAAACCACAGGTCGAGCTTCACCGTCAGGACGTAAAGAATGCTGTGGAGGATCACGAAGGAGACCGGGAACCATAAGATCGAGCCTAAGATCATGAACACCATCAGCGAGATGAAGCATTCCGCCAGAAAATATGTGTAAGGGACCCCCATGACCGTCGGCGGCCGCGTCAGAGCCAGGATGACGGGATAGGATTCGATGTACTCGTCGCCACCGTCGGTGTTGCCGCTGAATGCCGCCATGGTCACGACCCACTGCCAGCAAGGAAGTCGACGAGTTCGGCGGCAGCAAACATGCCGGCAAGGCTTCCCCCGACCCGAAGCAGGGCGCCCCAGGACCAGTATCCGAAGGCTGCGGCGAGAAACATGCCGATGAAGGCGATCGCTCCCACGGAGCGGCCGAAGGGGCCGGTAAAGAACTGCACCAGGCGATCAGCAGCATTTTGCAGCGCATCGAGATTCTGCGCTGCCGCTGGCTCGAACTGGCTGACAAGCAGGATCAGGCTGGCCGCGGAAACCATGGCGGCATTGCCGACCCATTTGCGTTTCGCCATCGAACGCCAGGCGACGCTGCCATAAAGGACTGCCATTGCAATTACATTCATCAATGCACCTCTTCCTTGACGATTTTCACGGGGTCGCCGATTTCGGCCGGCCTCTCCTGCTGATGAGAAGCGCGTTGTGGCGGGAGCGGATCTGCGACAGAGAAAACAAGCATCGGCGATTTTGCGCGATCGGCAGTTCCTGCACGTCGATTCAAGCCACGCATGGATGCGGGCGACGGGCGAGCGTTAGGAGAGGTCAATCCGGCCCCTGTCCCCATGTAGTATCCGACGACTCGTGTCACATAATCCGCGGTCTCGCGGATCAGTGGCAGGGAATGGCGAAGGTCTACGTTGGGTTCGCCGGCATTGTAGGCTGCGGCGATGAGCACTGGATTGCGATATTTGGCGATGAGAACACGGAGAAATCGTGTGCCGGCACGGATGTTCTGTTCGGGATCGGTGAGATCACTGGCGCCGAAGGCCGCGCCGATCCGCGGCATCACCTGCATCAATCCAACAGCCCCGGCGGAACTGACGAGGCGCGGATCGAAGCCGGCATTTTCGGCCCGCATGATCGAGAGCACCCAGTTCGGGTCAACCTCTTCCGCGGCGGCGATCGCCAATGCGAGTTGTGCATATTCTTCAGGAATGCCGGAAAGCAGTTCGGCTCGGGGCTGTGTCGACGACAGGTCGCCGTCGATTTTCAACGCGATCGACGGATCGACGATGTGAGGGGACGGCGTCTGCTCAAAAGAAAAGACGTCGATTGGCGAATGCACCGTGCGTTCGCGGCGCGCATTCGCGCTGTCAGCCGTTTCTCCCGGCAATTCCGCGCGACTGTTTTCGAGCTCTTCAACCGTGTCCAAGGAAAGAACGCCGGGTCCAATCGGATGTCCATCTTTCGGCGCGTCAAAGCGCTGACTGAAGCTGACCCAATCGATTGTCGGCTGTGGCGGCTGCTTGGCTGCAACGGCCAGACTTGACGCGGCGATTGGGTTCAACCGGGCTGCCACTCTCCGCACTTTCTCAGTCGTGCTACCTCCAGGCCCAACGGCATGAGCAGACGTTCGCGAATAGAAGGGCAGATCGCTGTCGCGAGGGTCGGAAGCGAAACCGGTGAGCAGGAAGGCCGACATTCCAGCAAACAGCGCGCTTCGCGACCACACCTTTTGCGGTATTTTCACAGGCGGAAGTGGGATGCGATCCATAGCCGAACCAGTCCGAAATTATACTGCGGTATAAGATTTTGAACTGCATTCCGTTACGGAAATCAACCTTAAAATTTCACTCTGGTATAATTATCGGCAACAATAGCGATGGCAAGGTGCTCGTTTCCCGAGCAAATTCAGTCGTGTAGCCGCGACCATTTATCTGGCATCCAGCGATATTGGATCTGTTCGCGATCGCCCAGAACACGCGCCAGGCGCACCGCAGTGCCTCCTTTGATCAACACCGGACTGACATCCGTTCCTGATCGAGGCTCATAGATTCGGCAGACGAAATTGGGCAATTCCTTCTGGATCCTCGAGACCGGATTGCAGGACGCGACCTGATAGCGGCTGTCACCGCCACTGATATTAAGACCCGTCTGCTGGACAGGACCGAGGCGTTGGCGTCCGAACTGGGTACCATACTCAAGCTGGCACTCGACGATATTGCTGGCATAGGCTCTGCAAGCGGCGAGGCTGAGGTAAGCAAATGGGACTGGGGGCTGCGGTCGCTGTGGGTGTGTTAGGTCGCCACATCCGGACAACAGGATCACTATCGCCAAAGATCCCGATCGCGTTTTGGAAATCCGCATCGTGTTGCTTTCTAATTTTCCTGCCGATATCCGGCATGGGCAAGGGTTTCGAGAAAGAGAGCACGGGCAAGCCGGCAGTAGGGTGATGTTGCCTGTGCCAGGTGGAGCTGCGTCAGGACCAGTCCGAGATTGGAAATAGTAGCTACTACGACCGCGAGGTCATCATGGAGGGTGTTACGGAAGATCTCCCGACCTTCGTGACCTTTCACAGTGATGGCGTAGTCATTACGCGCGATGCTGTGCCACAGTTCGACGGTACCGGTTTCGCCGCCTGCGCTTTCCGCATCGCAAATCAGCATGAGCGCGTAATCTGGATGCGGCAGGCCGCTTTCCTCGATTGACGTGCCGCCATGGAATTCCGTCAACACGACGCGCGATGCGAAGAGCAGCATCCGTTCGTTGACCAGCAGACCTTTTTGCCCCAGGCGGACAAAGCCATTCATAGCGGCAGACCGGGTAGCGGCGGGTGAGAGATTTTCCCGGCAGTGCTCGCAGATCGACAGCAAGTGATCGTTCCTGATTTCGAACGTGCTGTGAAAGCGGCTGACGATGAACTGCTCGACGCTCTTCGTTCGACCGCCGAGTGACTCGACGAATGCGAAGGCACCAAGCGGTGTCCATGGCCGCTTCAGAACATCCTCCTCAGAGCCGTCGGCAGCGGTGATCAGGCTCGATGGTCCGACGACAATGCCGGCGGACCGGGTCTGCGCGCCGCAGCCCGGGCAATCGATGGAAATTGGAACTTTGTACCATTCCTTCGTCAGTAGGGATCGATAGTGTGTCAGGTGCAGACCCGTTGTTAACAGCGTAGAGGCCGCGCAGTGGTGTTCTGATCTCCCTTGACCTTACCTCCTCGCGCCGCGAGCCGTACTTATACTCCAGTATAATATTTTATCAACCAGATGCGGCCGCCTGAGGGCTTCAAATGCTGCGGAGACGACCTGCCGCAACTTCCGACGCATGAGGGTTATACCGAGCAAGGGGCGCCGCCCACATCAAATGGAAGCACCACAACCCGACGAAGCGGTCCCTCCCGCTGACGCGGCAGAGTCTTCGCTGCAACAGCCAGCGAAGAACTGCCTCCAAGACGATTGCTGAACGGCATTCACTATCGTCAAACAACCACGAAGCAGCCATCGTTGCATGAACCCTTCCCTCAGTTCAGAGGAGAATTCTATGCAGCGACGTCAGCAAATCGAGCAGGAGACACGCAAGAAGATTTCCGATCCATATGACGTCGATTATTTCGCGAAGAAGCACGGAATAAGCTCCAAAGATGCCGCTCGGATCATCAACCTCCATCGCTCGGATAGGGACTCTGCTGATCGGGCGGCATACCATCTAAAAGGCTCATGTTGAAGACCGGGGCTCGCCGCAAGGTCGTTTGCCTCACCCGCGGCCACGCACAAACGACGTCTTGAACCTGCACCTGCTGATGATCTGCGATCGCATTATCGGCGCTATATCCGTCGCGACATCTGCTCAGCGCTCGCGTGGCAGCGTTCCTGAATTTCTCAAGCAGTCGGTACCCAACGGAATGCCCGAGGAACTGGCGGCTTACCTTGGCAATTGGCAGGTAAGAGCATCCCCGCTAAAAGCAGCCTCGACGTTCATTCGCAAGATCGCTCATCCGCGCAATCGCCGAACCGTCGGTTCGCGAAGCCACCTATCGGTTCATACTCCCAATCCGCAAAAAGCTAATTGGCTCAACCACCTATTCGCTGAAGTCGTCTATGAGCAATAAGCGCGATCGCCGGTTTGCCGATGCGCGCAGTTGGCGAAGCACCCCCTCGCCTATTCTCCGAGCCGCACAATCGCTGACGAACCTATTCGCTGATCCACCGACCAGCCCAACCGCCGAAACGCGAGAACGCCTGATTGGCGAAGCGGGGGAATTGCCCGCTCGCCGATTCACAGACCAGCGATCTAATGTGCCGCCGTGAGAAGGTGTCTCTTTCTGCCGCCGAACGACCTCTACCAAGACCAAATCCATGTCCCGGCAGACCCTACCCCTGCGAATAAGCGGCGACAGATTCCGGCACTGATCACGCCTCTCGGCCATCGCCCCTCGGGCGAAAACGGCTAACGGTATACCGATAGCCTATCCTGCCATCTCCCATCAAATCGGCCTGGACACCGTGCCCGAGGCGCTGATGCTGTTGCGAGTCGTGAGACAACGCAATAGCGCTCACAGGGGCAAGCCTGTGAGCCGCGCCGGAGGAACAGCACGGTGTCCAGGCCGATTTGATGGGAGATGCTGAAGCGAGCTGTCGTCGTGAGGAGTCGAGAGGACCGCGACCGGAGGGAACGGGCATCGACGACATGCGAACGATGAGACGGCGAGCGCACCGCAGGAGAGGATGAACACCTGGAGCGGATGACCGAAGAATGCGGGCGTAGCGCAAGGAGTTCATCCTCTCCGTCTTGTTTGGGAAAGTCGCGGCAGCGTCCGCCAACCGGCCCGAAAGGCCGGGCGGGTGTCATCCCGCACCACAGGGAGAGGGGTGTTTGAGGGGAGAGGCGGCAAGTCTCTCCCCTCAGGAACGCGCGCTGGCTCGATGCCTGCAAGCGGTCAAGCCAATGGGAAAGACGAGAGGCGGAACGGCCTCTCGTCCCATCAGCTCAAGCGTAAACGACGCGCGCGACGCTGATGGCAATACCTGTTTCCTGCGCAATATCGTGGATGATCGTAGCGAGGGGACCGATCTCCGTGTCGCTCACCGAGACGGTCGTCGGATAGCTGATCTCGATGCCGTCGCAGTCTGCCGACAAGGCGTTGTGCCATTCACCGCCGTTGACCCGATACTCATAGGTGAAGTAATCGATCTCTAGCTCATCGAGGAGCACAAACGTGCGGCGGGCGAGGACTTCCTCCTCGCCTTGGAGTTGGCACGATATCGTCCCCTCCAAATCGTCCCCGATGACCAACTCGCGTTGCAGGGCCACGATACGGCGCGTCGAGCGGATCGCCCCATCAAGGCCGGCCATCAGCCGGTCGTGCAGCATCTTTGAGAATTCATCCTCGCAGCCGATACGGTTCGCGCTCACGAGAAGCTTGAAGCCGGCGAGCTTGGCATGAAGCATGAGAAAGTTGAAATCAGACATAAGAGTCTCCTTTTCGTTCTGACGAAAAGGTGCCCGCATTGGCGACCCAAGGGGTCAAGGATCGCGAAAGCGACCGCCAGCGGCGGCGAGCGGAGGAACCGATTTTTTCGTCGTGTCGCGTGAGCGGCGCGGTGGAAAAATTGGAGGGGCCGCGATGTCCTTGAGGCCGCCGGGGCGAATGCGACAATAGGAAGTCAGAGAGAGATAAACCACGTCGCCGACAGGCGACGTGACCGTTTGCCGAGCGCAGCCGGCCCTGCCGCCTTTTCATCTGGCTGCTCGTGCGGATAACCGTGCTGACGATGCGGCAACCGCGAGAGGGGCGTGACCCGAATGGGCGGAGACCGCTTGCGGGCTCCGTGAGCGCCAGCGAATAGCACCGTCCGCCGTAGGCGGCTCGCCCGAAACATACTGCCCCGTCCGACAACCCATCACCGCCATGAATCAATTGTGGCCGAACGATTCAAATGTCTCGTTGGACGTGGAGTCGGCGCTCAGCGATTCTGCCGCTATGATCGCACAACCCTACCAGCTCTATGTTGAACGCACCGACGCTTCGAAAAACATGGCCCGCTACTATGCCATGTCGATCGAGCCCAACCTGTTCGGCGAGGCCCGTCTCATCCGCCGATGGGGTCGTATCGGCGCAAGAGGTCAAAGGCGGGAGCATCATTTCGCGCGGGAGGAAGAGGCGGTCAGGCTCTTCCTTCAGCTTTTGCGAAAGAGGCGGTCGCGCGGATACAGGCCGAAACCGCATATACGGCAAGATGCATCGGGTGATCGATAGCGAAGGGAGTGCCGTGGAGGCGGATACCATCCTCATGTTGATGGCATCGGATCGAAACAGGCGTTGGGGTATCCCACCGCTTCCGCCCCTCCCGCAAGAACCTTCGCAGGCTGACACCTGCCGGTGGCGGGCGAAGCTGGCCTGAAGCGCCGGTCGATCCGGCGCGTCAGGCCAGGCGACATGGCGAAAGCCACCCTCAGAAGGGTGGCTCGGCGTCGATTGCGCCCTCCTGCTCTGCGGTGATCACCGCCAGTTCGGCACGAGCCAGCTCCAGTTCGATTTCAATCTCGCGGCGCTCGACGGGGTCGATTGCTTCGCGCAGTTCGAGGCGAAGCTCTTCAATGTGTTGTTCCAGAAGCATCGTCGTCGTCTCCTTGACGTTTGTGAAAGACGACGCGCGCGGTCATGGGGGCGTGGCGGGGTCAGGGATCGCGGAACGCGACCGCCAGCGGCGGCGAGTGGGGGTGCCGATTTTGTCGGAGTGCAGGGAACCGGAGCGGAGGCAAAATTGGGGGCACCGCTCGTCCTTGAGGCCGTCATGCGCCCATGACACCCTCGGACGGACTGAGCAGACATTTCCTCTCCGTATCGCACCCAAACCCGAGGACGGGCTCGATGCCCGTCTTCGGGTTACTGACACGTGACCACGTGAATAACTGTGGAGATCCGGGCTTTCCGCGTCATTTGCCGCAGCGTGTCGATGACAGGTCCGGTCGGCAATGGCAGGGATTCTGCGTCTGACACGACGCGGAGAAGAAAATGACCACAACCAATGAAATCGCCGACAAGATCGCAGGCGAGCACGGCCTCACCAAGGTACAGGGAAAAGCCATCGTCGAAGCAGTGATCGCCTCGATCACCGAGGCAGCCGTTGCCGGCAACGAGACGTCCCTCCCCGGCTTCGGCAAGTTCAAGGTGAAGGCGACACCGGAGCGCGAGGCTCGCAACCCGTCGACCGGCGCGACGATCAAGGTTGCCGCGGCCAAGAAGCTAGCCTTTACGCCGGCCAAGGCTCTGAAGGATGCGCTGAACAAGTAATCTTGCTGGCCAAGCAAAAGAATAGCCCGGCGCCGTGCCGGGCTATTTTCGTTTTGGGTTTGCGTCAGCGGGCGGATGTCCGCTCAAGAAGATCCTGGACGATCGTGTCGTTCACCACGTGATGCGCTTCGCGGGCATGGTCTTCCAGCAGCTTGTGAAGAATGCCGGATGCCAAGGGTATGAAGTCGAAACCGCGTGCGATTGCTGCGGCCCGCAATTGTGAGAGTGTTTCGAACTCCCTTAGGTCAGTGCCAAGCCAGAGTTCAAGATCCTCGCCACCGGCGTCCGGAAATGCCTGAAGGAAGAACGTCTGAAGCGGGCGGTCGTAGCCGATAATGGCATCCGGGTCGGAGTGGCGGAATGCGGTCCTGGTGACGGTAATTGTGTAGCGGCTCATGGCGGCCTCCTTTGGAATGGGGAAGCCGGCCCCAGTTTCGGGGCCGGCCGACCGGTTCAGGCCGGGCTGTTCCAGAGGATGACCTTCTTGCCGGGCTCGCCGCCGGGTGCCGGGGCGACGTTGCCGAAGATCACGCCGATCTCGGGCGCTTCGAGCTTCGTGGAGATGTATTCTTCGCCGGTCTGGCGGGAGACGCGGTTCCAGCCTGCGCCGATCTCAAAGCCGGTCTTACGGTGGATGATGCGGTAGTCCGGGGCTTCTTCGCTCGCCTTGTTGGCGTTCGGGACGAGGGCGATCGGGGCATTGACCCGGATGGTGGCGAAGACGCCTTCGAGAGTGCCGTCGGTCTTTTCGGTGAGGGTTGCGATCGTGGTTGCCATGGGATTGTCTCCTTCGTTGCATCGGGACCATTCCCGATGGCGCCCGAAGAAGGGGCTGCGCCGCAGGCGTCACCGCAGCGTAGCGAAGGGAAACCCGCTTGCGGGGTTGACGCTGATCGCGGCCGGTCCCTTAGAAAGGCGACATAAAGAACGGGAATGGTCTTTGATTGCGACGTCGTCAGGAGACCTCGCCATGGCGCCCGTTTGCTGCCCCGCCGAGTACCGCGCACGTGGCATGCGTCGCTGGTGTTCGGGTCAACGGACTGGCCATCAACCAGGCAGACGCGACGCGATAGATCGGCACCGTTCTGATCCCATCCTCGTCATCAGAGCGGCTTCGGTCGGCGCGACACTCGAATTATCCGCCTCTCCTGTCGCAACTGCAGTTCTGCGGAGCCGGACCGCCTGACGGAGGTGATTTCAAGGGATGTCGCTTCGGAGGGCGGCAGGGATGCGGGAATTCTCAGTCGAGGCGGTTGACCCGGCCGGTTCGGCCGCGCGCCTCGGCAAACAGTCTGGCGATCTTCACCATGAAGGACTTGCTGAAGCGGCCGACGATGTCCTGACCGGGCTCAATGTACCAGGAGCGCTCGACGATATCGTAATTGTATTCGTCGACCATGATCCTGCACTGCTTCAGATCGCTTAAGCCCGCACGCTTGCGCTCGATGTCCGGGATCTCCAGAGCGATGCGACCCGTCTGTGGCCGCTGCGTGGTGATGGCGAGAAGCGCCAGGTGGGTGTTTCCGTCGGCGGCATTGCGGATGGCGACGATGACGCAGACGGGGCGCTGCTTACGGCCCTCGGTTTCCCCGCGCTGCTGCTGCCAGGCCCAGAGGTAGGGATAGGAGATGACCTCGCCGGGGCGGAATTCACGGCTCATCGTCGTAGCCTTCGCCGCGCGCCAACTTATCGAGCGCCTCGTCAAATAGGACTGCATGCTCGGCGGGCATCTCCGATACAGTATAGGCCCGGCGCGGATCGCCGCCGGTTCGCATCCGTTCATAGTGCTCGTAGCTCATCAGCACGAAACGCGGCTTCTTGTGCCGCGTGAGCATGACGGGCTCGCGGCTCGCCGCATCGGTGATATCGCCGATTTGTTTATTCAAGTCGCCTGTCGTGAACTGCTTCATCGCCATGGTCTCCATTACAGTTTTCCATATACCCCATCTTCTCCATGTTTTCCATCTTTTCCATCGTTCTGGGAAAGGGCGCTCACGCGCCATCTCCTGATGCCTGCCAGACCGGGATGCCGAGGCGACGCGCCTTGTCGGCGAGATTGCCGGTGATGCCGTTTCCAGGAAAGACGATCAATCCGGCGGGCATGACCGACAGCATATCGTCGTTGCGCCGGAACGGTGCGGCCTTGGCGTGTTTCGTCCAGTTCGGCTTAAAGGTGATCTGCGTCACCTTGCGCGCTTCAGCCCAGCAGGCGGCGATGCGATCGGCGCCTTTCGGCGAGCCGCCGTGCAGCAATACCATGTCGGCATGCTTGGCGTGCGCCTGGTCAAGCTTTGCCCAGATCCGCTCGTGATCGTTATAGTCCATGCCGCCGGAGAAGGCGATCTTTGTACCGGCGGGGATCAGCACCTCGGTCTCGGCGCGCCGCCGCGCGGAGAGGAAGTCCCGGCTATCGATCATCGCCGCTGTCATGTTGGCGTGGTTGACCTTGGAGCCGGTACGCGGCCGCCAGGATGAACCGGTCTGGGCCTCAAACAGGTCGGTCGCATAGTCTCGCATGAACTCGAAGCTATTTCTACGCTCCAGCAGCGTGATGCCTTCGCCGATGAGACGTTCGAGCTCGACACTTTTCACCTCCGAGCCGTCCTGCTCGCGCTGGCCGGTGCGCTGCGCTTCCTCGTTGCGGTCGAGTTCGCGCTGGATGCGCTCGCCGGCGCGATGGAAGAGATTGGGGATCGACCAGAACAGGTCTTCGAGATCGGGCTCCAGCCGGGTGTCGCCGAGCATCTCGGCGAAGGCGTCGAAGATCGCGGTGATCGATGACTGGACCTGCGGTTCCTCCGGCAATGGCCGCGGGTCGGGCTCGTCCTGGAACGGGCGATAGCCGAAGACCTGCATCTCGTAGATGAAGCGGTCGGTCGGGGAGGAAGCGTGGTTGGGCTCGAAGCCGTCGTCGGGGTGGAGAATCAGGTCCATGGTGGTCTCCGTTCGGTGGGCCGCGCCTCTCGCGGCCTGACGGCGAACCCGGTCACGCGGGCCGAGGCCGGAACCGCAAGTGAAGCGCAGCGGCCCAGCGAAGCGCCGGGCGGGGACAAGAGGGTTTCTTGATCCGCGAGGAATGACGGGCCGCGCCTGCGGACCGGCAGGGGAAGAAACCCGACTGACCCGCTGAAGGCCGGAGGCCCGCGTGGTAAGGGTCGCCTCTCGGCAGGCCCGCGGGCGCGCGCCAATCCGGAATAAGACCAATGGACCGCCCTTCGCCGGTGCCGTCGCCGGCCCCTCCCCCAGTGTTTGCGGCCAGCTTCAGGCGCTCAGGAAGGCCACCGCATCTTCCGGAGTGAGTTGAGCCTTGAGGCTTGCGGTCATCTGGTCCGGCCCCAGCCAGCGTAGATCCTCGTTGAAGTCGCCGAGCTCGGGCGACAGCACCAGCGGCAGGATTCCGCATTCCTGCGCCCTGCGGCTCAGTCCCTCGATCCCATGCCGGCCGGCCGCATCCGCGTCGGCGGCGATGTAGAGGCGCCGGCATCCGGACGGGACGTTGAAAGCCGCGAGGTGATTAGCAGTCAGGGCCGCGACCATCGGCATGCCGGGCATCACATGTGAGAGGGACAGCATGGTTTCGAGGCCTTCTCCGGCTGCCAGGACCGGCATAGACGCATTCTCCGGAAAGCGGAAGCGAACGCCATTACCAAGCAACCCGCCGAGCGCGCGGCGGGGATCGTCGACCTTCGCTTTGCCAACGCCGTCAGCGCCCAGCGACAAATAGGTGCGGTGCACGCCGGTGATCACTCCGGCGTCGTCGGTGACGGCTGCGATCAGGGCCGGATAGCTGCTCGTCCGGCCAGTCAGGAAATCGCGATAATAGCACGACGGGTGAAAACGGAGCGCCCCATGGGCGGATGCCCGCAGAATACCGCGTTCGCGCAGATAGATGTCGGCGAGCGTACCCGCCAGCGGATGCGTCATTCGAAACAGCCGTCGTGCCCGCTCCGTCGCCGGCCGCTCGACCGCAGAGGCATCACCGACGTCGCCCCTGAGGTCCGACACCGGTTCGGGTTGGGGCAGACTAAGAAAATGACGCGCCTCCTCGGCAACGTCACGGAAGTCCAGGAGGCCACAGGTCTCGCGGACGAGATCGAGCAGGTCACCGAACTGGCCTGTTGCCGCATCAGTCCACCTGCCAGCACGCGGGCCGGCCAGATGCACGTAGAGCGACCGGCCCTTGTTGTTGGCGACATCGCCGACGAGCCAGTAGTTGCCGGCGCGGCGGCCGGCGGAAAGATAGTGGCGGCAGACCGCCTCCGCGTCTTGCGCGAGACGGCCCGCCAGATCGGAGGCGGAGAGCATGGCAGACCTCCATCATGACCGGCGTGCGATGTCGACGAGGCGATGGCGCTGCATCAGCTTCAACAGGATTCCCGCACCCTCATCTGTCACCGGCACGAAGAAACGCAGCTTCCAATTGATCATCTCGGAGAAGAGGCCGACCGACCGGAGCCAGTCGCGCATGCCGTCGGTAAAGCCGGTCAATTCGGGGATAGCCATTGCAGTGCTCCATGAACGGAAATGCCCGACACGGGGCCGGGCTGATGGTGATGTTGAGGCTAGTTTGATCTGTCTCGAGGCGCGTCAGGAGACGCTCTCCAGCAGCTTTTTCGCTTTGCTTTCGAGTTCCAGACGCGTGTCCTGATTGGTCTTGGTGCGCGCCAGCGCGGTGATGCCCTGCACGAAATCGAAGACTGACTCCGGTGGCCGTCCCTCCTCCGACAGCACCATCTCGATCACCTTGCCGGTCTCGCTTTTCGAAAATCCCCGCCGGCGCAGGAAGGTTTCGCGGTCGTCATCCTTGCGGGCGACGATCCGCTCACGCGCCGCCTTGATGCCGGCGATGAAAGGGGCCGGTGAGGAATTGGCGAAACTCGTCAACGCGGGTGCTGCCTCGTGGGCGAAGCGCTGGGCGGCGAACTTCGAGTGGCGGATGGTGATCTCCTCGAAATTCTCCGTGCCCCAGAGATTTCGGTTGGCGCAGACCGCACGCAGATAGAACGAGGCAATGCCGAGCGTCTTCGATCCGACCTCCGAGTTCCAGGCGTAGAAGCCGCGGAAATAGAGGTCGGGCTCACCGTTTGGCAGGCGTCCGGCTTGGATCGGATGGGTGTCGTCGACCAGGAACAGGAAAACGTCCCGGTCGCTGGCGTAAAGGGTGGTCGTATCCTTGGTGATGTCGACGAAGGGATTGTGGGTCATCGTCGCCCAGTCGAGAACACCT
The DNA here is from genome assembly GCF_032464805.1 of Rhizobium sp. 10PS4. NCBI lineage: Bacteria > Pseudomonadati > Pseudomonadota > Alphaproteobacteria > Hyphomicrobiales > Rhizobiaceae > Rhizobium > Rhizobium sp. 10PS4. The sequence continues at coordinate 98,088 of NZ_JAWDIW010000016.1, forward strand.
GGAACTTTCCAGATCGTGTCGCCGGTCCCGTTGCCGGCGATCTTCATGACCGACGAGACCAGTTCGTGATCCCAGATGCGACCGTATTCCGGTCCGGTCACGGCCCTTAGTTCCAGCCGACCGTCATCCATCTCAAGCGTCTTGACGAGTTCGGCACGATGGTTGAGCAGACCGTGCTGCAGATTGATGGCAGCGAGCGGCGCGGGCAATTGCCGCATATAGGTGGCGGGAGCGCCAACGAGGCTGCAAAGCTGGCCGTAGCTCCAGTGGGTCGGTGCGATCGCTTGGCGCTGACCTGGAACGACAAGCTCAAGCCGTTCCGCGTTGTCGCGGGTTGCTTCGACGCGGATCGCAGCGCTTTCGATCGTTCGGGCATGGGCGCGCTCGGCGCGGGACCGGACGGTGTCGTAGAGATCGCTCAGCGACAGGAAGCGTTCATCGTCGGGACGGGAAAACCATTCCGACGAAACGCGGCCGATCCGCTCGCCGCGGGAGATATCGACCTTGAAGGCGGAACGGGCAGACGGGTTGTTGGAGGTGAGAGTGGTCATGAGCTGTCTCCTTAAAGCAGAAACCCGGCACGGCGGCCGGGCGAGGTTGAGGGATGTTTGAGGAAGAAGAAGGATCAATCGGAAGCCAGTCGGCGGCGTGCCGACCGGATTGCCAAGAGTGCCGCCTGGAATTCGGCGCTGCCAACGACATCAGAGACGTCGAATCCCGTAACTGCGGTGATGCACGCCGCGTGGATGTCGTCATCGGTGACCGCCTCCGGGGAGAGAGGGTCGAAACTTCGGTCGACCTCCAGCACGGCGGCGACCGCATGGCGGACCTGATCCTCCTGCAGCCGGGCGAGCACATGACCGGTCCTGGGTGGGTCGACCGGCTCTTCAGGATCCGGGTCTCCGGCGAGAATGGCTTCTCCTCGGGCAATCGCCCAGACAGATCGGTCGAGCCAATCGAGCGACGGTGGCCGGGCAGCACGGATGTCATCGAACAGGATCTTCAGCAGTCCGAGCAGGATCTCGAAATGACGCGCCCGGCGCTGGATAGGTTCATCGAATTGCTGGGGGATCTGGATCGGCGGACCCGCATAGGCCGCATGTGCACCGTCCCAGATGCCGGTGATATGAATTGCGCCCGAGGAATCGAAGTCCTTCTCGGCGATATCCCAACTGTCATCTTCGATGGCAGCACGGCACGCCTCGTCCAGCGTGCCAGCTTCATAGGTGCGACGCCGGAACACCGGCAGGTGATAGGTGGTTTCGATGGTGAAGTCAGACATAGGTGCCTCCTGAAACGGAAAAGCCCGGCGCGATGGCCGGGCTGTTGGGAAAGAAGACCCGACCGCAAATGCGATCGGGTCAGGCTGATGTGATGCTCGTGACACTATTCGGCGGCAGCGAGATGCTCGCCGTCGATCCCACTCTCCGTATCGCCGGTGTCATCGTCCGACGTTTCCGGCTCATCGAGCAGGAAGGCCGGTAGGTCCTGAGCTTCGGAGATATTCCCGGGCTCGTCGGACCCGACGGAGGCCTCATCGGCGACGGCGTCGCTTTCGATGGTGCCTTCCTCGACCGTCATGCGAAGCGGTTCCGGCAACCAGCCGCAGCCTGTGATCAGCCGTTCGGCCTCGCGGGCCATGTCGGTCTTCTTGAGATGGCCAATCAGCTCCACCGCCTGGTCACCTTTGGCCTCTCGAACGGCCTGCAGGATGCGGGCCTTGGTGACGCGGCCGAGATAGTTGTCGGCGGTCGGCACCCAGCCGGCTTCCACCATCTCGAAGCCGATCGAGCGGGCCAGCTGCTCAGCGTGGGCGATCGCCCGAGCCCGCTTGTTCCAGGGTTCGATCACCGTGTTGACCGACAGCGAGGCGCAATGCGCAAACAGGGCCTGCCGGCTGACCTCATCGAGCTTGATCAGGAAATCCCAGAGATCGTTCGGATCCTTGGGCAAATCCTGGCCCCAGCCTTCCTGCCTTTGATCGATCTCCTTCGCCCAGACCGTTTCGCCGAGACCGGGCGTCTGGCTGAAGCGGGCGCTCTGCAGCGTCACCTCCAGGCACGAATCCGAACCGTAGACGTAGAAGGTCTTCAGGACGAAGGCATGCAGCACGCCGATAAAGGCGATGACAGGATTGTTTGCCAACGCATTGCGCAGCGCGACGGTGCGCGCCGCCGTCAGATCGAGAACCAGCCGGTCGGGAAGTGGCTTGATCGTCTCGTCTTCGTCGTCCGGTTGCGTGCCCTCGCCGCCGGCCGCGCCGGTTGCCGGAAGATTCCCGCCATGATCGGCACCATCGTCGCCGCCATCGGCCGAGGGATCGGTCTCAGCCTTCGGTTCATCCTCGGGTCGCACGAAGCCTCGCTCGATCTTGAGCTCGCCACCGGCGCCGAGCGACACGAAGACACCGCCGCGGGCGACCTCCTCCGGGTCGAAAACATACGGACGGTCGTTGAGCCGGTCGAGCTCGCTGCCGAGTTCCTCCAGCTTCTGTTCGGTCGCTTCGGAGTACTCATCTGCCTCCGCATACTCTGCGTCGAGCTTGTCGTATTCGGCGCGGGTGGCGTCATAGCGTGCCAGTTCGTCTTCAGTCATTTCGGCATGCTCGCCGTAGAAGCGGCGCAGGCCGGATGTGTGGCCGTAAGGGAAATCGAACGCGGCTTCGACCCATTTCCAGCCTTCGCTCACCTGGATCGCCTCGGCGTCAGCCTTGAGCTTTTCCATCACGAGCTGCTCGAGCAGCGCCGGATCCTGCAGCCAGCCGCCCTGATCCTGGTCGAAGAGATCGCGCATCGTCACACCGCCTGCGGCCTCGTAGGCTTCGATGCCGACATAGACGGCGCGGCGGTCGCTGGCGCGGATTGCGGTTTCCGTCAGCAGCCGGCGGATGTAATAAGGCTCGCGACTATGCGAACGGGAGACCGTATCCCAGACCTGCTCCTGGCGAACGTGGTCGTTGGTGATCGAGAACGCCATGATTTGCTCCAGCGTCATCTCGTCCTCGGCATAGAGGTCGAGAAGCCGCGGCGAGACGGACGCCAGACGAAGCCGCTGCCTGACGGTCGCGACCGAAACGAAGAAGCGCGCGGCGATCTCCTCCTCGCCAAGCCCCTGCTCCCGCAAGGTCTGGAAAGCACGGAACTGATCGAGCGGGTGCAGACTGACGCGCTGGACGTTTTCGGCGAGCGAGTCCTCGACTTCGAGAGTTTCGCCTTTGCTGACGATGCAGGGAACACCGGCAGTCTTGGCCAGTCGCTTCTGCGCGACCAGGCGCTCGAGGGCGCGATACCGGCGCCCGCCGGCCGGAATGCGATAGATGCCGGTCTCGTTGCCATCGCCATCGAGTTCCGGGCGGACGTTGAGGCTGGTGAGCAGGCCGCGATGGGCGATGTCTTCGGCGAGATCCTCGATCGACACGCCTGCTTTGATCTTTCGGACGTTCTCTTGGCTCAACGTAAGCTTGTTGAAGGGTATGTCGCGGGCTGTACTAAGGGTGATTTTCTGGATGGCCTGGGCCATGTCGGTTTCTCCATGACGGACCGGGCGGAGCCTCTCTCCAACCCTCTCAATCCGTCACAGCTTTCCCGTCCCTCCTCTTCCTCTATCGCCTCCCCACCATGTCCCACCGTCTCTTCAGCAGGCGAAGCTTCCCTTGCGCCCTGGAGCCGGCAATACTGGGCCAGGGATTAAACCCTTCGGGTACGACTGGCGCAGCCAGGCTTGAGCGTTGCACACAGACCTCATGTTCGAAAACTATTCTGTTCTTGATTTGTTCTGCCGCCAACTCCAGGAGGGGCGTTATCTTTTTTTCTGGAGGAGAACCCATACCGCGAATGCCTTGCGATCCGATCGCGGCGCCGATGCAAGATCTCTGATTGCCTGCTCACAATTGTCGATTAGAACGAGGACTTCTGCCCGCACATAACGCGCAAGCGGGTCGTAATCGGCGCGATGACGTTCTTCTTGCAGGATAACAAACGTATCGGCGAATGAGACGATATTGCCTGGAAAGCCGCGGCTTGCCGCTGCTTTGCAGGAATTTTTCGCGACACCGTGCTCGAGAGTCCGATAGACTTGCGCCCATGCCGGCTCACTGCGCGTATCGCCTGTCCCCACCAGTAGATCGGCACAATCGCGAGCCAGCGCATGAAACAGCGCATAGTAAGCTGTACTGACACCACGTTTGAGGTCGGACTGGCGTGGACGCTTGGGGCTGGCCTTGGCGAGCCGCCGAGCGGTGGCGATTAAATCATTCGACACTTAGCTTGCGATCTTCTGCTGTTCGTCGAAATGATGCCGAATATGCGGAAACCGCGTCTCTCCAAGGGCGCTCAAAGCCTTTCGCACCTCAGTCGAAAGACCGTAAGTGAGTTTCGAACTGATCGGCTTGTCCGAATAGGCATAATTCACGTCGACGAGCAGGATCGGATCGCCATCGCTGTCTCGATCGGCCCGAATGTCGGCGCCAGAAAACCCTGCCTGGCCGAGGCGATCACGGAGGACCTTCTCAACGGCCGACTTGGTGGATTTCGATATGGTCTGTTCGTCGCTCATGTTTGCAATATAGAGGATTCTGCCAAGGACCGCCACCCCCCCGGAGACGAGGGCGAGCATTTCCATAGCTCATGCGCAGACTGTTCTGTACCAAACAGACGTATGAAGCGCAGTCGGCCTTGAGATCGGCTGCCGCAATATGCATTTCTGCAACAAGAACAGCTTAGACGATGTAGATCCCAGCCTCGCAGGGAAAGAAAAGATTGGGTTGGAACCTATGACAAAACCTTGGACAGTCAGCCGCGGCCCGATCGTAGCTTCGGAGATCGACATCCAGAAAGCAGACGCCATAAACGTTTTGCTAGTATGCCCGATCGGGATCCTGCCGGCAAGGCCAGGCGATCCTATCCGACCCTTTGCTGTCGGGCTCTTTAAGGAAATTCGCCCGCTTTTGAAACCCGGTGTTGGCATGACGACGTTGCGCCGCGCGGTTGCTGCCTTTGTCCACTCCAAGCGATATTATTTCGCGAGCGCCCAGCCCAATTCCGTTCGCCATGATCTGGACGGTAGGCCGCTGGAAGCCCTGAGCGAGGATGATCGCATGACGGCGCAGAACCGTTTTCTAGGTTTGAAGCAAAAGGCAATTGGCGGTGAGCGAAACTCAGAGCGTTCTTCACCCTCCCCTTCCTCGACGTCAGGCGCGACAAAATCAGAGCAGATCCGTGCGAGCCTTCTCGACCGCGGAAAAATGCAGCACACCTCGTCCATCTCGTCTTGAGCCGACGTCGCCACCACCCCAATCGCTTCTCAAACGATAGACCCTCGACTGCCAACGAGGATCTTCACCCAAAAAAACCGGACGTAGATGCACACGCAAAAATTACACGTACCCAGCACCCGGTCGGCCATGGCGGCTTTCACTCCGGATTGATCTCGACTGTCGAGGGGTCGCCCGACGGCGTGCGCTCTGCCAATGAGCGCCCCGTCGCAAGCTTTTCCTATGTCTATGACTGCGGCTCGGAACTAAGCGACGCTTTCAACAGTGAAATGTCGCTCTACCGGGCAGCATGCGACGGAAAGACGGACGTGCTTTTTGTTTCACATCTTCATCCTGATCACATCAACGGCATCGATCGTCTGCAGGCAATGGCGCCAGCGAAGACGGTCATCGTTCCTTACCTGGATGTTGTAGAGCGCCTGCTTTTCGTTCTCTCCGATTTCGACCGCGGTGCGGCCTCCCGATCTTCACTCGACTACTTTGAGAACCCTGTAGCCTGGTGGCTCGGGAGAGGTGTAGAGCGAGTCATATTCCTTCAGCCGGGCAGGCCCGACGATGTCCCTCCTCCCCGTGGCGCAGAACCCGACGGTCCGATCGACGATTCGTCCGCTGGACGCCGAATACGACTTGATGACGCCCCGTCCAAAGGCTCATCGGCAAGCAGACTGGCGACTTACATGCGTGCGCCACATGGGCTGATCGCTGAAAAGCTCACTCCTGCGGATCCGACAGCACGAGAGACGCAAAGCGGTGCGTTTGTGGCTGCATCCGGTTCGTATCTCCAACTGGAGTGGCAAGCCTTTACAGGTGACGCATGGCGCAGGGCGATTGGATTCTCCTGCCCTATGTCCATCCGGTCGACGATCTGGCCCGAAAGCGGTTTCTTAGGGACATCAAGAAGGCGCTTGGTTTCCGGGGAAATGAAGAGGCAAAGCTCTCCAAATCGCTGCTTCAGCACCTACGGTCTATCGAAAGTGCGAAGCGGCTGGTCGAAATCTACAACCGGCATTTCGCCGGAGGACACAATGCGATTTCGATGTCACTTTACTCTGGGCCGTTATCTCAACGGGTAGTCGCAACTTAAAGGCACACAGATCCGTCCCGGCAGTGGCGCTCCTCGCTGGAAGAGCCACCCTACGGCCGCTTCTTCTGGTCAACTGATGGCATCGGCTGGTTGGGCACGGGCGACGCCGCGCTTCGCCAAGATAAATGGCGCCAGCCATGGCGGACATTTTTCGATGGCATTAGTGACCGGATTGCGGTCATGACATTGCCACATCATGGCTCGGCGAACAATTTTCATCCAGACATCCTTGGGTTCCGAGGATTGCGGTTCGCGCTTGCTACGACCCTCGAAGCCCGAAACCGCGTCTCTCGCCTGAGAGAGACGCTCGGCGCGGTGGAACTGCGGGGTATTCGTACCCGAGTCATCGACGATGAACGCTTAAGTCGTTTCTCAGGCACTTGCGAACGCAGCCTGGCTTAGGCGGCCGACGGTAAGGCTATGCTCCAAACGGCACTGGCCACTCTTCTTCCCTCTTTCTCGCCGGGCGAGCAGCTTTGATCATGTGTTAAGACCGTGAGGAACGACCCGGTGGCGGGTGCGTAGGGTTGATCCGCGCCCGCCAGCCGATCGTGCGACGCGTTCGTGGACACGCAGGATGATCGCTTATGAACCCGATGACCTCGAGGCGGCATCCGACGCAACTCAGAAGTACGCAGCACCCGGGGATCCAAGACCATCTCGAAAACCCAGGGACTCATTGCCGGCGCGCCGCTCAACTCGAAGAACCTGGCGGCGACGAAGGCCGTTGGCAACATCTGTGAAAACCGATGTGATTTCAGTCGCTTGAGGCGGTTAGTCGGGACTAACGGCCAATAAGCTCCCGTCAGCGACGCCTGTTGAGCAATTCCAGCGAACGCAAGCACCTGTCTTCCATCCGATTGTCTGAGAACTGAAAGCCAGACCGGTTCGAGTGTTTCAGACCATGGTAGGTAAAGAAATTACCCGAGATTCACACCAGCAACTCTACAGCCAGCACTAAACTTTCCCCTCCGGGCATCCAATATCGCGATGCCTGTATTGCAGCAGAACGAACTTCGCTGCCAAACCGCGAAATTCGCAGGTTAGACGAGGGAAACGCCAAGCAATCCAGAAACACCTTTTATTTCAGTCGCTTAGCGCGGTTAGTCGCAACTAACCGCGATCTAAACTGCTTGAGGCAGCCTGCCAACACTGTTGCGGAGCAGCGCCATGATTACCGGACCGAGAGAAAACTCACCCCGCTCGGCGCGCCGCGTCAGATCCCGCAGATATCCACCTGGCGAATTGATCAGATTTGCGCGCTCAAGGATGCAACCGACCGCCACTGCGGCATTTTCCTGCCCCATAGCCTCGCACGCATCTTGGAAAGCAGATGGACTGATCCCCAGCATCGACCTCACCACCACTGCGGCCGACATGAGGTCGCGCCAGCTTCCGACCCCCCCGCCCGGCCCATAGTCAGCAATCTGTTGGCAGGCCTTCAGCACCACACCAAGAGGGAAAGCCTTCAGCGGCTCGACCATTCGCTTGTCGGGCTTGCTCGGCTTCGCGCCCTGCTCTTTTTCAGAGCTAGGTTCAAGTTCATAGGTGGATTCGGGATTTGAATTCTGTATGTGCTGCTCAAATTGAGCGTCATTGGTGCTATTAAATTGTGAATTCTGCTGATTGTCCAACTGATTGATGATCTCGTCGCGAAGAAGCTCCATTTCATCCAGAATCCCCGCTACGTCGTTCATGGCCGGGGAACGGGGGATGCGGGCAACGAGTTCGAGATATATTGCTTCAATGGCTGCCCAATCACCCTCAGCTCCCTCCTCCATTGCTGCCGAAATTAGCTTGCGAACGTCGCGGCGGCAGATCGTCAGGTTCTCCTTGGCTTTCCTGAAAGCGGACCGCGCGGCAACGACCTTCTGGGCGATGAGAGCCAGCTCTTCGGATCGGGCGAGCATTGGCGAGAGATCAAAACCGAAGGCATTCTCGATTTCCCCAGCATTATTCTTACGCGCGAAGCGTTTGCCGTTCGCGCTGTCCTTCCGAACGATCAACCCGGATTCCACCAGCAATGCAAGGTGACGGCGAAGTGTTGCTCCAGCCATGCCATGGGCCCGCAGGATCAATTGTGCGTTCGACGGAAACACCACCAACTGTGCTTCCTGGCGCAATTCGTTCTCCGGGTAGAAACTCAGCAGCGCGTCAAGCACAGCAAGGCTGCTCGACTGCAGGCCGAGCGCTTCCCTGGCCTCAGAAGCGTCCCGAAAGACCTTCCATTTTTCGACAGATTTTCCCGCCTTGATCTCTCTTGTAGCGACTTGTCGCTTCACGAGGGCAAGCGTCATCGACCGCCGCCCGAAGGGCGTCGTCACACTTCCTGTTTGCATCGTCTTTCACCTTTCAAAAGGCAAAAGAAATCGGCTCACCAAATCGGTGCCAAAGACTCTTGACGAATATCCGTGGAAGTGCGATTCTCAGGTTGCTTAGATCTGAAAGAGGTTTCCACGACGGCGACGTTTTGGGGGCCTTTTTCTTTTTCCGCTAATCTCCGTTGTTCAAATGGTCTTGAGCGCTGTTCCTGGAGCGATGCTCCTCGAAGAGCGCTGGCAAGCGCTCCAAGACGAAGGCGGCGAAATCTGGCATCTCGCGCCGATCGATCGACAGGTCCAACTTGGTTTTGCTCTTCGTTACCTGGGCCAAACGTAGCCCCGCGGGCGTTGTCAGGAGATCCGGTAGTCCGCGCTTGGTTGGTGTAGGTTTGAGGCCGGCGACGAGCGACTTGAACCGGTCGGGCGAGGGCAGGGCTTTCGCCTCGGCCGATCGCAGGAAAGTTGAAGCCTGTTCAAGGTCATCGTCGCGTGTGAGAAGCTCAGCGAGAGCCATCCAACTTTTCAAGCCAATCCCGGGCGCCGAGCCGATTGCGTCGACAATTTCCGTGGGGATGCGGGTCACCACCGACAGCATGTTCGAGAGATCGCTTTTGTAGACGGACAACGCTGCCATCACGACATCTCGTGAAAATTGCTCGGTCAGCCGAGAGGCGAACCGCGCCTTTTCTATGAATGTCAGGTCCTGGCGTTCATTGTTCTCCTGACCTTGGGCAATTACGAGCTGCTCGTCTGTAAGTTCCCTGACAACCGCCTTGACCGGAAGGTTGAGTTCCGAGACTGCGCGCAAACGACGGTGCCCAAATGCGACTTGATAGCGCCCCGGTGCCTCGGGGTGAGGGCGCACCAGAATAGGGATCTGCTGGCCTTGTTCGCGGATAGCTTCAACAAGACCGGCAATATCACCGGGCATGCGGTCTTGAACGAAAGATGGATCGACCGTATCCGTATCGAGTTCGATGATGGTTTGACCCTCAGCCAGGCGTTTTTCGATTTCTTCGGCGCGCTCAAACCTCGCCTTACCTTCTGCGAAAGCACCGCCAACCTGGCTAGTGAGACGCGATGATGCCGGTGTCGCTCCTTCCGCTGGTGGGGAGCCCATGAGCGGAAGAATGCTTCGGCTCTTAATCGGTCTTTCAACCGGCGCCGCGACGGCGGCGGTTGGCTTGGGGGTGCGGAGGATGTCCTTCCTGCTCATGACTTTCTTCCCCATGCTTTCTTGATCAGTGACTCGATCTCGTCGTTGACGTTGTTCATCGCCTCAAGCGCGCGATCATAAGTGGCCCGGGTGAATTGGCCTCTCTCCACCTCGAAAAGGGTCTGGTTAGTGAGACCGGCATCGGAAACGGCCGTTGTCTTCAGCATCGGGAAGTTTAAAACATTCTCTCCGAAAATCGCCCTGAGATACCCGACCATCTGGTTCTGTGGCCCATCACTCGGCTCGAACCGCGTCACGAGATAGCGCATCCAGTTATAGTCGAAGCGCGCACCGTGCGATGAGATCTCCCGGAGCAGATCCGATGTCATCGACAGAAACTGATTCATCGACATGACATCGAGCATCTGCGGATGCACGGTGATCAGAACCGAGGTGGCTGCGGTTAGGGCGGAGAGGGTGAGGTAGCCTAGTTGTGGCGGGCAGTCGATCACCACAACGTCGTAATTGGGTGCCACTTGGTCAAGCACCTCGCTGATCCGGTGGAAGAACATGGTATCGCCGATCTTCCGCTTCATCAGCGCCCGCGGCGTATCGTGTTCGAACTCCATAAGTTCGAGGTTGCCGGGGATCAGATGAAGATCAGGAATGTAAGTCGCGCGAACAATCTCGGCCATTGGGCGAGCGTCGTCGTATCGAATCGCACCATAAAGCGTCTCGTTTACGCCGACATCGGTTTCTGGCTGGTTGCCAAAGAGTGTGGACAGGCTCGCCTGCGGGTCAAGATCGATAGCGAGCACGCGGTAGCCGCGAAGCGCGAGATACTGGGCCAGATGAGCGGCAGTCGTGGTCTTGCCGGACCCGCCCTTGAAATTCATGACCGAGATAACCTGCAACGCTTCATCGTCGCGGCGGTGTGGAAGATAGCGGCGATTGCCCCGGCCCACCTGGTCGAGGTGCTTGCGGATCTTGTGCATGTCCTCAACGGAATACGACCGGCGCCCGGTCGGACTGGTGCTGACCTGGAGACCTTCGAGCTCGTTTGCGAGCTGGCGCAAATATACTTCTTTCACGCCGACCAACTTTGCTGCCTCCGCTGGCTGAAACGTGCGGATGCCCTTTTCCGCCGTAGGGGGAAAGGTCGCGAGCTGATGCTCTTGCAGTTGCGCCGACAAGGAACGAGAATGGCGCTCAATCAACCCCATCAGGTCTTCATCTTTTGGCGGTAATTTTGCAGCGATTTTGGGCATCCCCGGACCTGATTTCTTGAAATAGCGCTTCTGAGCGGAATTTCCTAATCACTCCGCTGCTTGCAATAAGCATCGATTCTAACAGGCTGGCAAGCTATTTAGGGTTAACAAAACCTTAATGCCGACCGTCGCTCGTGCAAAGAGATCTAAACATTATTGTGCAAGAACAAGACGTTATCGAGGCTGTATCTCCGGATGCCGTTTTCACCCGTACACCGGAATCTTCGAAGCAATAGGCGCAAGGGATACATTTGGCGGTGGCGACATGGCGACTCAAATTAGCATCCAAGCGAGTTCACTGACGAGAATCATTGCAACCAGCTAGGGTGGAAAAACGGCCGCTGTGGGGATGCAGTCCAATGAAGCCGCTCGGGTTTTAGAAAATCCTCCTCCTCCCGCAATTAAAGCATACGGGCAGCCCGTCCGCTTCGACGCGTAGCATTATTGTAGTAGCTCGACGCCTGTTGCACTGACCGATGACGCGACTGTTCCATGGCTTCGAGGAGCGGGATGTTGCGGATGGCCGCCTCAGTGAGAAATCCTGACCGCAAGCCGTGCGCCGAAAACTCCTCCCTATCCAGCCCGGCCAATGCCACCCGCTGCTTGATCATCGCATTGACCGACTGCGGATCGATCGCCCGCCGCGACACCGTTCCCCATCGCCCGATCGCCCGAAACACGCTGCCGCTGTCGATCTTGGCGGCCACCATCCAGGCGTTGAGCGCTTCGACCGGCCGGCCGGTGAGATAGACAACGTCGTCCTCGTCGCCGCTGGTCGTCTTGGTGCGGCCGAGATGAATGGCGAGAGAGGGGAGGAGGGCGCCATTCTCGACCGGAATCGGCGGCTCGACGGTCAACTGTTCGCGGCGCAGCCCGGCGATCTCGCTGCGCCGGCGACCGCCGGACGCAAAGGCGACCATCAGGATCGCCCGGTCGCGCAGATCGCGCAGACTGTCGGTGGCGCAGGTCGACAGCAGTCTTGCCAGGACGTCGCCGGTGACCGCCTTGGCGCTCTTGCGAAGACGTTGTCTTGGCGCGGCTCGGATCGCCAGCCGAATGGCTGATTTGAGGGCAGGGGAGGCGAAGGCGCCGTCAAGGCCGCGCCATTTGGTCAGCGTCGACCAGTTCGCCAGCCGGCGGCGTACGGTGGCTGGCGCATGCGGTCCGACGGATTTCAGAAACCCTTGGCTCCGGAGGTTTTGGTCGACCTCGGCCGGTATCCCATGATCGCGATCGGCAGCACGCTTTTCCGGATCCCAAAGGTGATGCGCGACGAATTTCAGCAGCAGCGCCTCGGGCGCCGGCCAGGGCAGAGACTTTCCAGTCGCCGCCAAGCCCCAGGCTTCCAGATAGCTGAGATCCGAGGTCAGCGCCCGCAGCGTATTGTCGCCCATGCCCTGGTTGACGAGATGGCGCAGCGTCTCGACATCCTGGTCGGTGAGCAGCTCGGCAAGCTCGTCGCGGCGCTCCATCGGCAGCACCGCGGCGATGGTGTCGAGTTCTTCGGCACGGCGCTCGACAGCGGTCAGTGTCTTGGCTTTGGCCACAGGCGCTCCAAAAGGACGGTTTCGGCGGCCTCTGAGACCGTGAATTGCCCCGATTCTTGCTGATTTGCGCGCCGAAATCAATCTACCATCGATAACCAGTACTTATCGATGGTTAGAAGCCCAACCCTCAATCATACCATGTGAAGAACCGTAATATTACTATAGAGTTCCTTTAAAGGATCGTTTACCATGATTTCAATGGCTTACGATCTCGCGAAAATCAGCATGACACCCCTGATGCGGCCGGCTTTCGACGCCGGCACCGCGCTTACGCGTTTGGACGAACGCATCGCCCGTTCGCCGGTCGGCCAAGGCTGGATTGAACGGCAAAACTTTGCTGATGCCTGTGCCTCACTGTGGATCGACGGCGAACTCGTCCACCTGGAAGACCTCATCCTCCACGACGCCACCAAGGATATTCGCACACCCACCCGTGAGCTGACAATCGCCCGCGACGTGTTGCGCACGCGTCGGCGGATCGCCGGCCAATCCCCCGATTGGGCGCTCTCTACCGACGGCATCCGCTCGCTGCGGAAAACCTCGGAGATAGGGTCGGGCGGCGGGGACGAGGCGACGACGGCCGGAGTTATTCGGACGGCTGTCGCGATCGACGCGGAAGGGGAGGGGGATGATGGTGACGACGTCAAAAATCCGCCCGGCGTCGATTATGCCGCGATCGATGCGATCCTCGCGCGCTCTGACGCCGCGATCGAACGAGCCAAAAAGCCCGGCCGGGCTCCGGCCGATCCGCTGGTCTATGATCTCGATTGGGACGAGGACGAGCGGCTGGAGGAGTGGCGTGAAGTGTTGCGGCAACTAGAACATCTGCCGTCGGTGCTGCAGGCGATCGTCGCGCTCGATGCCTGGAACGAAGTTTCGGTCCTGCAACATGCGCCCTGGCTCGGCCGGCTGCTTTGCGCCGCGATCCTGCGCCAGGCCGGCGTCACGACCGGCGAGCATCTGGCCGCCGTCAACCTTGGCCTCAAAACCATTCCGGTCGATCGGCGCCGGCATCGCGACCGGGACACGCGGCTGCTCGCCATCGCCCACGGTCTTATAACGGCCGCGGAGATCGGTCTGAAAGAGCATGACCGACTGACACTGGCGAAGACAATGTTGGACCGAAAACTGGAGGGAAGACGAACGTCGTCAAAGCTGCCGGAGCTGGCCGAGCTGGTCATGGCAAAACCGTTGGTGTCGGGCGGGATGGTGGCGAAGACGCTGGACGTCACGCCGCAGGCGGCGCGGCGGATTGTTTTGGAGCTCGGCCTGAGGGAGATGACGGGGAGGGGGAGGTTTCGGGCGTGGGGGGTGCTGTAGTGGAAGGGTCGTCAGATAAGCGCTACACTTTCAGCCACGATGTCATAGCACCGAGAACTAGGGATTTGCCATGACACAAGATTCGTGGGGAAAAGTGGTTGCTACCCTTTCGGCGCAAATGGATGCGGCCCCGATCCAGTTCTTTTCCACGTTTTCTCGTTTCGAGTGGGCCTTTGGGCAGGAGGGAGAGACGTTCACCCTTAAGCCGCCTAGCCCTGGCATCAGCTGGGACAAGGTCGGCCAGACGTTTGGCGGCAAGTTTTACCAACTCGTTAAAGCGGATGTCGAGGCGTCTCGCATTATCGCTGATCCTCCAAAAGCGATTGAAAACTTAGCCGGCCTCGGTCTTCGGTTTAGCGCTACACCTCCGCATTGCGGCGACGCCTCAGCCGTTTTTCATGCGCTCGCGCGTATCCGCAACAATTTTTTCCATGGTTGGAAAACCGGCCTCGAGGCGGACGATCGGCAGCACATTGCCGACGGCAATGCGGTCCTCCGGATCGCCTACGAATTTTGCTACAATCACCCCCAGCTTCAAATAGTCTCGCACCACCTTATGTATATATGATCAGCGGTTTGAGAGGTCGTGTAAGCGATGATCTCTGACTTAGGAGGTGGTGCGTGACTACCATGGACAATCACTACGAAATCATGGGCCGCATTTTGGCGCACTTGATCAAGGTCGGACTTCGTCGCGTCGAATTCACAGAGGATGACGCTTATAAGATCTTGTCCAACGGCATCGAGACCGACGAGGATCTTCCCATGATTTTTGCCGACATCTTGAGGTGGATGCTTGAGGAGAACCTTATTCGCAGCGGTAGAATACACTTAATGATGGACAGCAGCTACATATTCCAGGACGTGCAGCTAACGTCGAGAGGCATAGCCGCTGTACAGGCCAAACCCACTGATCCGAGTCTTGGTGAAAGTGTCGAAGAGACCGTGGCGGGCAACGATGAACTTGACGCTTCGACCTACACGAAAATCGGTTCTTTTGTCGGCGGTTTGATGGGAGGTTTCACGCAGGCCTTGTCGGGCTGAGCCCGGACCCAATACTAGTTTTTTAACTGACCTAAGACCCATCTTCCCTCCAGTTTCAGGAGAGACTTTGGTTTTCAATCTGGCCTCATGCGGCCAGTTTTTCCATAGCCATTTTCATTGCGAATTCACCGAGCGTTATGTTGCCCAGTGAAGAGCGTGGTCTGTTTCGATTGTAGTCCCCCTTTTCATGCTGTGATGAGCCGGAGGGTTCGGTGTCAACGCAAACCTTGTGAGGAAATGGATCAAGAATGCCTTGCAGGTACGTGCTCTACAGCGCCTAGGCGACGCTGGCCGAAGCCAAAAAGCGACGGTCGGAAATCGCCTGTCTGAATCGCGTTGCACGGGCCGATCTGGTGCCCTGCGGAGCCTGTCGTCGCCGCAGGGCACCAGATCGGCCCGCGCCGCGTCCCTGCTACGATGTGGCTGACCCGCAGCGTGAACCACGCTTACTATTCACACTGACTTGCCAAGCTGCGATACGAAGGATTGAATTTGCCTGAGCGTTCCCCTGGGGTGAACCATACCGCGATTGCGTCCGAAATCGAAAAAGCGCTCTGTAAAAATCGGGAATGGAGGAGGACGCGATGATTCGAAAAATCAAGATCCAGGGTTACCGAATACATAAGAATCTGTCGGTCGAGCCGAACCGGAAATTCAACCTGATTGTTGGAGCCAATGAGTCTGGCAAGTCAACGCTCATGGAAGCTGTCGCGCTTGCGCTCACAGGCCGGATCAACGGCCGCAGCGTCTCCGAGGAACTAAATCCGCACTGGTTCAACACAGCCGTAGTTGAGGAGTTCATCAAGAAGCGAGTTAGCGGCGTTCCAGTCAGTTTTCCGGAGATTTTGATTGAGCTGTATTTCGAGGATGTTCCGGAGCTGCAAATCCTATGTGGTGCAGTTAACACGCATGTGCCGACGACGGCATGTCCTGGCGTGAGCATGCGGATTTCGGCGAATCCGGACTACGCGGCAGAACTGGAAGAGTGGGCCAAGGCTCCGACCCCTCTTCTCCCGGTCGAGTATTACCGTTGTCAATGGCGGTCATTTGCAGACAAGGAACTGACGACACGGCCAAAGGTCCTGGCCACTGCGGTGATCAACTCGCACACCGTCCGGACCTCATCTGGTATCGACTATCACATGCGCCAAATCCTCGGCGACCAACTGGAGCCCGCGGAGCGAGCGCAGATTTCGCTCGAATACCGCCGTGTAAAGGCTTCGTTGTCTAACACTGCATTGAATGCCGTCAATACGAGAATGAGTTCCGTGCACGCGACCCTGCACAACCGGCCGATCGCGCTTGCAATGGATCAAAGCGCGAGAACTTCGTGGGAAGGTGTCGTCACCCCGCACGTGGATGACGTTCCATTCAGTATGTCTGGTCAGGGGCAGCAATCGGCAATCAAGATCTCGCTCGCGATGAACCGGCACGCCGGCCGCGCCAAGTTCGTCATGGTCGAAGAGCCCGAGAACCATTTGACGCACACCAGCCTCGTCACTCTGCTTTCGAGAATCGAGTCACTTGCGGGTGAGCAGCAACAGCTATTCATCACTACGCACAGCTCATTCGTGCTCAATCGCCTGGGACTGGATGCCCTTCTTTTGATGGGCCATGATGTGACCGCCAAGCTCTCAACGCTCGACCCGGAGACAGTCAACTACTTCAAGAAGCTTCCAGGATATGACACGCTGCGCATCGTCCTTGCGAACAAGATCGTTCTGGTCGAAGGACCGTCCGACGAGATCGTGTTCGAGCGGATTTTCCATGACCGGTACGGGAAGCGTCCGATGGCGTACGGGATCGACGTGCTGAGTATGCGCGGCCTCTCGCTGGCTCGCGGTCTGGAACTCTGTGCTGCACTCGGCAAGCCGATAACAGCTTTACGGGACAACGATGGCATTGACCCAGATGAGCTTCGCGGTCCTGTAGACAAGTGGCTAAAGAAGGGCGTACGCGAACTTTTCATCGGTGAGGTCGCCCACGGTGAGACGCTTGAGCCGCAAGTGATTCACCACACCGGTGAAGTCTTGCTTCGGGACATTCTTGGGATCGCCGATCATGCAGACCTGCTGAAATGGATGACCAGGGAAAAGACCGAGGCAGCTCTTCGAATCAGCGCTTCAGACAAAAAGATTGTTCCGCCGGCGTACATGCTGGAAGCAGTCAAATTCGCGCATGGCTAACCATCTGACGCTGGCGGTCGCAGGCTCTCGGAAGACACAAAGCATCGTTGAGCACTGCGCTTCAGTGTCGCGCGAGCGACGCGTGCTGGTCTTGACCTATACGCAAGCCAATCAAGAAGAACTGATCAGCCGGCTGAAGCAGTACGCAGGTGACCACCATCATGTCGAAGTGATGGGCTGGTTCACCTTCCTCCTACGACATTTCGCCAGGCCCTTCTTGCCGTTCAAGTTCGCCGGGAAACGCGTCCTAGGCTTCAATTTCGATGGGCGTCCCCATCGCATGTCAACCGGCATTGGTCGATTTCTGGACTCCAACGGTGCTGCATACGGATGTGAACTTGGTCGCCTCGCTCACGAGTTGGTTGCCCAGAGTAAAGGGGCGCTTCTGAGGAGGCTGGAGTGCATCTACGACGAAATCCTGATCGATGAGGTTCAGGATCTCAGCGCTCACGATTGGGAAATCATCGACGTGCTGCTGGATTCTCCGGTCGACATTCGCATGGTCGGCGACATCCGTCAGTCGGTGCTCGCGACAAATCCGCGTAGTTCCAAAAATGCAAAATATTCGTACGCGGGGTCGATCAAGTGGGCGCGCGAGCGTCAGGCTAAAGGGCTGCTTGAAATCGTGGAGCGCGTGACGACTTGGCGGTGCCATCCCGTCGTTGCGAAATTCTCTGACAGCATCTTCGACCCGTCTTGGAAGTTCCCCGAGACGCAGTCGGAGAACAGAACAGTTACGGATCACGATGGCGTGTTTCTGGTATCGACAAAGCACGTCACCGAATACGTTCGTCACTTCCAGCCTCAGTGCTTGCGACACAGCGTCAATTCAGGCAAGGCCTTCGATCTTGACTACCTCAATTTCAAAGTGTCAAAGGGCATGACGTATGAACGCGTCCTGATAGTCCCGACCGCGCCCATCGCCAAGTTCATCGCATCTGGCGCCTATCTAGAGGCAAATTCCGCTTCCAGCTTCTACGTCGCAGTTACGAGAGCGGAGCAGAGCGTTGCGATTGTTCTGGATAAGGCAGGCTCGTCTTCGTTGCCTTTCTGGGATCCAACGGCGGCGAAACGGGAGGTATAGGCCCTAGCCGGGTTCTGCAGGTGGTTTGTCCGGAAGGGTGGTCAGGTTGAAGGTCCTGGGGCCACCAACGCCGCTGGTCGGTAGAGTAGGGCCATGATCGCGGGGCCAGCATGCGCGTTCGCCGATCCACGTGGGGTTACCGGACCTGGAAACAGCAACGTCTGGATATGAGAAGGGGCCACTTGATCTTGTTGTTCGTTTCCGTGTGTGTTTGATCCATTTTTCCGTTCGCAGTGATCCACCTACGCCGGATAAAATTGTTGTTGCACAATTCACTACACCGGATCTGGTGGCTAACGCGAAATGGCAAAACGGATTAAAGCCGGCTGGAAATCAACACTTGGTCTTCATAGTTCCACTTTCCACTTCTGTTTGGTAAGAACGGTCAACATCATAAACGAGCAGTGGAAAGCGTTTGACACATCGAATGTTTGTGGCGTTTGCCGGGGGCGGTGCGAAGGCCTTGATTCATCTTGGCGCTCTCAGAGCGCTGGAAGCAAAGGGTGTTGATTTCAGGGGGCTCTCTGGCACATCCGCTGGAGCTCTGGTTGCAACACTAAAGGCCTCGGGGTTCTCTGCAGATGAGCTTCTGAACCCGCTCGACAAATCTTCCGTCATCTCGCGGCTTGGTGAGATCCGGCCCTCCATCAAACAGGCAAAGCATCTGTTCGGTAGATGGGGATGGTGGAAAGTCCGGCTTTTTCGCACTGCGATGCCGGTGTTGCCGACGATTTTATGCGTCTCGCTGGTCAGCGTTGCGCTCACTCTAATCTTGGTCGGCGCGCTCCTGGCATGGGGCAGAATATATCTCGCCGCAGCTATTTTCGCTGCATTGATAATTTTTCTCTGTTGCGTTGTAACCTCGCTCTTATCAGGACTTGCCAGATCGCGGGAGTTTTCTGAAGCCCTTGGCATCCTTCTCCAGCAGCGGATGTTCCCATCGGAACCGGGACGCGTCGTTCGAATGGGCGACTTTGGCCGCGACGGTCGGCCGATCCTCAAGATCGTAAGCGCCAACCTGACGACCGGGAAGATGGAGCTTTTTTCTCCTGAGCGAACGCCGAACGTCCCGGTAGCGGATGCGGTCGCTGCCTCTATCTCCCTTCCGATCATATTCGAACCGCTGATCATTGACGAAAACTTGCACATGGACGGAGGAATTGTCTCCAACCTTCCTGCCTGGTCGTTTGATGAAGAGCGTGAACTTGATCCGGATGCCATCACTCTGGCCATCGAGATTCAAACAGCCACGGAAAGGCGCATCCTCAATCGGCTAAATTGGCTGGGAGCTTTCATTAGAACCGGATTGTTCGGCTCATCCGAACTTACGTGTCGCAGATGATGGGCATGACGAGCGGCGAAAAGGGCTTCGATAAGGGTCAGTTTCTCGACAAATCCTCCGACGTTCAGGCAGCTGTGACGATGTACGGGATCTCCAATCTTCTGGAGATCGGAGACGGTTTTCCGGACGCGATCGCGAAAGTGCATCAATCGCCGGCAGTAACGGAGGCCCTGCTTGTCAACGGCACGGCGTTTGCAGATTTTCCCGGCGCATCGATCGGTAGCAATCCCGAAAAGGCGTTGCAAGCAAGCCCCGTGGGTCATGTTGCCGGCAACAAGCCACCGTTCCTCATCATGCATGGAAGCGCCGATACGCTCGTGTCGCCTCGTCAAAGCGTGCAGCTCTACGAAGCATTGAAGAGCAAGGGCGACAAGGTGGAATACGTTCTCGTAGAGGGCGCCGGTCATGGCGATCTCACCTGGTATCAGCCGCCGATCATCGATCGGGTGGTCGAATGGTTCACGGCTACATTGGGTGGTCCTATCAAGAGCAGTAAAAGCGAACCGGCTTCCAACACTGGCAATCTTTAAAGGCCTCACCATAGCAGCGAGGAAGTGCCTTCAGATGACGCTGCTTGGGTGGAGGCTGGCAGTTCAACGCTCACGGATTTGCCTTCGGCCGTCGCACTTTCGGAGCAATGTATGTCGATGATCCCAGCTTTCCTGACCCACATCCTTTCGGCTGCATCGAATCTGGCCAGGAGTCGTGGATCGACGTGTATTTTCACCTGACCGATTTCTCCCGGCTCCAGATCGATGCGCTTGAAACCCGCAAGACGAGGCGCAAAGCCATGAGCGCCTTCTCGGGAGACGTAAAGCTGGGGAACCGCTGCACCTGCCCGAGCGCCCATGTTGCGGACCATCACCGTTACAATCAGCGTGTCGCCCTGATAATGCGCGTGAAGATCAGAATAGGTGAAGCGGGTGTAGCTCAGTCCGTGTCCGAACGGGAAAAGGGGCGTCAGCCCCTCACGCGCGTACCACCTATATCCGACATCGGAACCTTCGACGTTGTAGTCTATGTCGAAAATCGCGCCCTTGATCGGCATGCCCGGGTTGGAGGTCGTGGTTCCGGGATCCTGTTGTTGGGGATGCGGGAGCTGCCCAATGTCGCGGGGAAAGGTAATCGGGAGGTGTCCGGACGGATTGACGCGTCCAAACAAGACTCCCGCAATTGCTTCGGCTCCGCCCGATCCGGCGTAAAACGTCGCCAGAACCGCGGGAACGGCGTCGAGCCAGGGCATGGCTACGGCGCCGCCGGATTGAAGAATGACCACGGTCCGGGGATTGGCCCCCGCCACGGCGGTAATCAGGGCATCCTGGTCGTCGGGCAGGTCCAGCCCCGGCCGATCCTCCCCTTCGGTGCGCCACTCCTCGGCAAACAGAAAGACCATATCGGCATCGGCCGCGGCCCTCACGGCCGCTGCGATATCGACGCCATCGAGGAAATCCACCGACGCCGCGCCCGCCTCGGCCCTGATCGCATGGAGGGGGGATGAGGGATGGTAGACCCTGGCCATCGGCACGCCCATGACTTCGACGCCCTCGAGCGACAGGCTACCCACAGGGGAGACGGCGGACGATCCGCCGCCTGCGAGTACGCCGACATCGGCGTGACGCCCGATCACGAGCAGTCGCCGGGCTCCTCTGGCAGCTGGCAGGATGCCATGCTCGTTCTTCAGAAGCACGATCCCGCGTTCTGCGGCACGCTGGGCGATCAGGCGATGCGCCATATAGTCGATATGACCATCCGGCGGCGCAGGCCGGTCGATCGCGCCGACGGCAAACAGGCTGCGCAACTGCCGGGCGACCATGTCATCGATGCGCGTCTGGGGAACCTGACCTGCCGCGACGGCATCCCGCAGAAGTTGGACAAAAAAGCGCTGCGGATCCAGATTGGCACCCGACTGGACGTCGAGGCCAGCAAGTGCCGCCTTAACAGTAGAATGCGTGGCGCCCCAGTCGGACATCACCCAGCCGGGATAGTGCCACTCGCCCTTGAGGACGGTCTGGATGAGATACGCGTTCTCGGAGGCCCATTCGCCGTTGACAAGGTTATAGCCCGGCATCACGGCGCCAGGAGCGCCGATCTCGATGGCGATCTGGAAGGCGAGCAGATCAGACTCGTGCAGGGCATTGAGCGAGAGCACAGAGTTGGCAAGGACACGGCCGGTTTCCTGCGGGTTGACGGCAAAATGCTTGACGGTGGAAACCACGCCCTGCGACTGAATACCCGCGACCGCGTGCCCGGCGATGATGCCGGTCAGCAGAGGATCCTCCGAGATGTACTCGAAATTGCGACCGCCCCGTGGCTCACGGATGAGGTTTGCTCCGCCTGCCAACTGAACATTGAAACCCTTCGCCGAAGCTTCCCGGCCGACGAGC
The DNA here is from genome assembly GCF_032464805.1 of Rhizobium sp. 10PS4. Lineage (NCBI taxonomy): Bacteria > Pseudomonadati > Pseudomonadota > Alphaproteobacteria > Hyphomicrobiales > Rhizobiaceae > Rhizobium > Rhizobium sp. 10PS4. Next base: position 120,096 of record NZ_JAWDIW010000016.1, read on the forward strand.
GCACCGGTCTCGCGTGCCGTTTCCGGATCGAACGACGCGCCGAGCAACAGGGACGATGGAAGTGCCGTTGCATTGTCGCCCGGCCTGACATTGGCCGTGTTGCTGATCCCGAGACTGGCATCGGATTGCTGCTGAGCCGGAATGCCCAGACGGGGTATGCCCGGATAGTACGCAGCCGACCCGAGCGCGCCCTCCGGGATTTTCGTCTCGCCGGTGGGAAGCGCCATGGGTCCTGATAACCACGCAAATTTCTCGTCCTCTGTCATCGCCGAGACGACAAGAGCGGCACGCGTTTCTGGAGACAGAGTGGTATCAGACCATTCCCGGGCCGAAGAAGCATGACGAGGAACAGTCGCCGCCGGCCCTGCGACTGCTTCAGCAGGCGATGGAGAGACGAGCTGTCTCGGATCGACTTGGGATTCTTTCATCATAACCTCTTTTTTTGTAGCAGATGATCCGCGAGCCTCTTGTTCCCCGGCTGACCGTTTGAAAGCCTCTTGGCCCCTCCCGGCCGAAGGGCATTGGCCCGGTGCAGTGGCGTGGGCGACAGGCCTAGTTTTTCTGACCCGTAGCCCAACCATTTTTCAGCAACGAACGGAGAATGTCGCGGGTCCCGGTCTGCGCAGTCGTTCTGTTGCTTGCCCAGGCCACAGCAAGGGCACCCAGGAATATATCCTGTCCGGTCAGGGTTGGTTGGGCCAGGCCCTCCTCCTGTGCCGCCCTCAGGAACTTCCACGTCGTTTCGATCAGGCTTTCGCAGGTTGGCCTGAGGGCGGAGGTAGGGGCGGACCATGCGGCGCGCAAAGGTTCAGATAGACCGTCATAGGCGAGCATCCAGTCTCCCAAAGCATCGATCCAGTGTTCCAGCATCACCGCCGGGTCAACCGTCGCGGCCTCTATCGCGGCCCGCTGTTCCTCCAGTTCCTCGTGAAAGGGCACGAGCAGAGCGGCGAGCAGAGCGTCTTTGTTGGGAAAGTGCCGGTAGAGGGTTCCCGATCCGAGCCCTGTCTGGCGGGCGATCGCGTCCATGGAGACATCCACGCCCGCGGTCGAGAATGCCTGCCCCGCAACGTGGAGGATGTGCTGCCTGTTTTGCTGAGCGTCTCTGCGCGGGACACGTGCTGTCGAAAAAGAAGCCATCAGAACCATTTCCTTATTGAAAAACGGGGAGCATCCCCGTATATGACTTTAACGGGGATGCTCCCCGGTTAATAACGTCAAATTCACGATCAGCCAAGGGCGACCTTGAGGAGTAGTGCTTCAGGTGACCAGAAAAATTCTCATCGGCATGGTTTTCGGAAACGGATACGGCGCACAGGCCGGAGCCTGGAGAATGCCGGGCGTCGACCCGGAGGGCTTCACGAGCTTCGACAATCTTGTCCGCTACGCCCAGCTCGCCGAACGCGGAAAGTTCCAGTTTCTTTTCATGCCCGACTTTCCAGCTCTGAAAGCCGACATCGCCACAGAGGCGCAAAGGCTCAATCTTGAGCCGATGATGACGCTCGCAGCGGTGGCGCGCGGAACCCAGCGCATCGGAATGGTCGCAACAGGCTCGACCACGTTCAACGAGCCCTACAATCTTGCCCGCCAGTTCAAGACACTGGATATCATGAGTCATGGCCGGGCGGGATGGAACGCCGTCCCGACCAGCGATCCCGCAGTGGCCGCCAATTACGGACGTGAGCTGCCGCCGCGCATGGAAAAGTACGAGCGGCTTCACGAGTTCGTGCAGATCGTTCAGGCGCTCTGGGGCAGTTGGGGGCAGGACGCCTGGCTGCATGATCAGGCATCGGGACGTTTTGCGGACCCGACGAAGATCAGGCAGGTGAATCTGCACGGACGCCACGTCGGTTCAAAGGGTCCCCTGCCGCTGCCGCCTTCCGGGCAGGGCCAGCCCGTGGTTTTTCAGGCCGGCGGTGGCGATCATGGGCTCGAAGTGGCGGGACGATATGCAAGCGGCGTGATGGGTGCGGTCTACACCATCGAGGATGCGCGCAACCAGCGCGCGGAACTTCGGGCGGCGGCGGCACGCGCGGGCCGCGATCCGGACGAGATCAAGTTCTTCGCGGGCATCATGACGACGATTGCCCCCGACAGGCGCCAGGCGCTCGACCGGAGAATAGCAATGGCCGGGCACACGTTTGCGGAAAGGGTTGGCTATCTCGGCCAGATGCTGGGGCTCTCTCTCCATCCCGATCAGCTCCATCAACCGCTATCGCCAGAACAGCTTGCCGCGGCGCGCCCGTCATTCATGGACCCCCGTTCCGGCCACGCCTTGAAGATCGCCCGCGAGGGCTGGACCCTTTGCGAGGTCCTCGCCCACGGTGTGGTCGATTATCATCCTTCCGTCGTCGGTCCGGCCGTCGAGGTAGCCGATCACATGCAGGAATGGTTTGAGGCAGAGGCCGCGGACGGCTTCTGGTTCTGCCCTGACGTCTACGAGGACGGTCTGCCGCCGCTCGTAGACGACGTCGTTCCGATTCTCCAGGCGCGCAACCTGTTCCATAAAGACTACGAGGGATCGACGCTCCGCGAGCACTTGGGCGTGCCTGCACAATACGGGCTCGACCAACGGCTCCTTCGCGCCGCGCAATCCTGATCGCGATGAAGCCAGGAACGAAAGAAAATGTGGAGCGAAATGACCAGGCGATGACATCCGCAGCTATCCTTGATGAAGCGTCGCAGCCCGTTCGTCAGACACGGGATGAACCGGATGCCTCGGCGGTCGGGCCCGGGCGAGAGAACCCCGGCGTAACGCCCGGTGCAACCGCCATTGTTCCATCCCCGCCGTCGCCGGTGCTTCTGTCCTGCTACGTTCTTGCCGGGATCGTGATCACGTTCACCGTGGGACTCGGGCAGAACTTCCTGTCGACGAACCTGCAGCAGGTCGCCGGGCCGATGGGGCTGACACAGCAGGAGGCTACATGGCTGCTGGCGGCCTACTATTTTCCCAATGCGAGCGTCACGCTCATTCTGTTCAAGATGCGCACGCAATTTGGCCTGAGAAACTTCGCCGAGGCTGCGGTCGTTGTCCATCTGATCGTCAGCGGATCGCATTTCTGGATCGACACATATGCGAGCTCGCTGATCGTGGCATTCTTTGCCGGTGCGGCCGCCGCACCCCTGACCTCTCTCGGCTTTCTCTATATTCTGGAGAAATTTCCGCCATCGCTGAAAATGAATGCGGGTCTGTGCGCCGCGCTGACGGCATCCGCCCTGGCAACGCCATTGACCGGCATCGTTTCTCCCGCGCTGCTCGATCTCAGGGACTACCGCGGCTTCAATCTGGCCGAAGTGGGTCTCTCCCTGCTATCGCTCGCATTGATCTACCTGCTGCCCCTGGCATCCCCGCCACGCGCCAAGATCATCAGCGCCCTCGACCTGATCAGCTACGTCTTCCTCGCAATCGCCATGGGGAGCTTCGCCGTCGTTCTCACGGTCGGCAAATCCTACTGGTGGACCGCCGCCGACTGGATCGGATGGCTGACCGTCGCCGGTATTCTGTCGGGCGCCGTCTTCGCAGCAATCGAACTCAACCGCTCGAACCATCTGGTCGATATCCGCTGGCTGACGTCACGCGAGATCCTGCACTTTGCTGGCGTTCTCATCGTCTTTCGCATGGCATTTTCCGAGCAGATCAGCGGCGCAGTCGCCTTTTTGCGGAGTGTCGGCGTAGCAACCGATCAAATGACGGGCCTCTACTGGGTGATGTTTTTCGGTGGGTTGGCCGCCGGAGTGCTCGCGGCTTTCCTGGTCAAAGCGAACCGCCACACGATGATCCACGTCACATCGCTTCTGATGATCGCGACCGCCAGCTACATCGATAGCCAGGCCACAATCCTTACGCGGCCCGAGCAGATGTATGTCAGCCAGTTCCTCATGAGCGCAGCCAGCGGCTTGTTTCTGCCCTCCGCGCTCGCGGTGGGCTTTGGCGGCGCCATCAAGCGCGGTTTTCCGTACATACTATCCTTTATCGTGGTCTTCCTTGCCACGCAGAAAATCGGCGGCTTTCTGGGAAGTGCGGTCTATGGCACGTTCGTTCAGTGGAGGGAGCAGTTTCACTCCGCGCGGCTGGTCGAGAGGCTGTCCTCCGTCGATCCGCAGGTCGCAGCCCGCCTGAAGCAACTCGCAGGCACCTACGGCAGGGTTCTGACCGATCCCGCCGAGCAGGCAGCACAGGGCGCGGGTCTTCTTGCCCGTCAGGTGCAGCAGCAGGCCTACACGCTCGCCTACAACGACTCGTTCCTTCTCACGTCCTGCCTCGCCGTTCTTGCTCTGGCCGCTCTGCTCGTTCACGTCGTGTGGCGAGACCTGACGTTTGTCCGACCGGCGGACGGACCGTCCCCCGTCAACCCGTGATCTCCCGAGAAAACCGAAGAAGATATGTCAAAGCCTTTCAGATCCGCCGCCACCATCCTAGCGTTGACCGCAGGCCTCACCGGGGCCGCAACGGTCCTTTACGTCTGGAACCTGCCGCCCTTCCGGAACTCCGTCCAGATGACGAACGACGCCTATGTGCGCGGGCAGGTCACCCTGCTGAGCCCGCAACTTGCAGGCTATCTGGTCGATGTCCCCGTTCGCGACTACCAGCGCGTCCGGCGCGGCGACTTGATAGCGAGGATAGACGACCGGATATTCGTGCAGAAACTGGAACAGGCGAAGGCCGCGCTCGAAGCGGCGCAAGCCGAACTCTCCAATTCCGAACAGAGCCAGAAGTCCGCCGAAGCGAAAATCCTTTCTGCAAAAGCTTCGGTGGAAAGTGCCGAAGCAGCGCGCGAGGCGGCCCGTGCCGGTGCCGCGCGAAGTGAGAACCTGCTGAAAAGCAATATCACGCCGCAGAGCGAGGCGGAAAAAAGCCGCGCCGCGTTCGACCAGGCCAAGGCTGCCGTCCATCAGGCGGAAGCGGCAGAGCTCGTTGCAGAGCAGGACCTCAACAGCATCGTCGTGGGCCGAAGGTCGCTTCAGGCCAGTGTCGAGAGCGCCAGGGCAGCCGTCCGGCTGGCGGAAATCGACGTTTCCCACACACGGATCACCGCGCCCAAGGACGGGACGCTCGGAGAGATCACCGGCCGGGTCGGACAGTCCGTGTCGGCCGGCACGCAGATCGGATCCATCGTCGAGGACGAGGTCTGGGTCGTCGCCAACTTCAAGGAAACGCAGTTCGCCGGCCTACAGGCAGGCCACGAGGTCACGTTCACGGTCGATGCGCTCGAAAACAAGCCGTTCAAAGGTCGCATCGAGCGTTTCGCGCCAGCCACGGGCTCGGAGTTCTCTGTCATCAAGGCCGACAATGCCACGGGCAACTTCACCAAGGTCGCCCAGCGCATCCCCGTACGGATCTTCATCGACCGAAACCAGGATGAGGTGGAAAGGCTTGTTCCCGGCATGTCCGTTGTAGCGCAGGTTGATGTTGCGCAGACGGCACCTGACCCGGCGATTCCTAAAAGATAACAGTCTAGGCGGCTGCAATTCCGGCATGGGCATAGGTTATCTTGTTACGGTGCTGCTTGATGTACGCAACAAGTTGCTGAAACGTTGTGTCAGGGAAGTCTCTATTTCCTGGGCAGCGGCTTTATCTCAGCGGATCATGAGAAGTCATCGAACTGCGCAGGGCGCGCTCCAGCAAACTCCTGGCATTAGCATTTCCCACCTTACCAAGTTCAGCCTCTCACTGAGTAACGATGACTAAGTGGAAGCGGAAAACATTTCCGCTTGCCGATTTCTGTGGTGCTGACCGTAATCGGGTTCAAAACCCTACGGCTTATCTTCAGCTCGATATTTTGCGATTGCTGGCGACCATCGCCTCACGTTCGAACGGCACGCTTCCATCCATGATCGCCTGCATGACGAGTTCAAGGTTGCGAGGAGAGCGTGTCTTGTCAGCTGACGAAAGCGCTTTTGTCACGCCGGCTGCATCGAGTTCCGTGCAATAGGCAGGGCTTCCCGGCTGGAAACGCCAGGAATCCGATAGCGGGCCAGCATCCACGGCGTCGAAGCCGGTTTCATCGACAAGTCCCGATACCACGGATTTTGCAGCGGCATCATCTCCAGCGATGGGTATGGCCAGTCTGGAAGCGGAGCCACTCTCCGATCCGCCGTCGGAGAGAGTTGAAGACAGGAGCGCGTTCCAGGCTTTCACAAGAGGCTTTCCGATCTGCTCGCTGCTCCAGACGGTTTCCGGCTTTCCTTCATCGACCTCTGCAATCCTGCCGTCCCGCATCGGATAGTAGTTGGACGTGTCTACGACGATAACGCCCGCCGGAACTTCGGCAAGCACCGGCGCAAGTTCCGGATTTCGGGCAAACGGTACGGAAAGGATGACGACCTCGACATCCTTGACCGCTTCGTCTCGCGCGACGGCAGCGATTGTGGTGCCGTCGACGATGTCCTTGAGGGTCTCCGGTCCCTTCGAGTTGGCCAGCTTCACGTCGTGGCCAGCCTTCACCAATATCCGGGCCAGATTTGCCCCGATATTTCCTGCTCCGATGATTCCGATTTTCATGATTTTTCCTTTTCCTGTCCATTCGCGGATCTGCAAAATTTTGAAGGGTTTCCCGGAGCGCGACGACAGCCACATCGTCCATGCGGCACGCGCCGTCGATCTTGGCAGTAACGCTCCAAACCTCGCTCCTGATGGCACTGCTTGCGGGTGCAAGTTCGATTAGAACCCGACGCTCCTCTTCAGGATCGCGCGTCCTCGAGATCTTGCCAGCGCTTTGCATACGCTTCAGCAGCGGGGTATGTGCCGCTAAAGGCTTTTTGTTGGTTCCTCTAGAACGGTCAAAGCATCTCCGACATGCCGAACGAGGTGAGCATATTATTTTGAATTGGGCGGACCGCCTCGTTCAATTGATGGATACCGAAGTCCAGGCCTTCAGGCATAACGACGGTCCGCAACGGGCGTCGCTCTGTCGCTTCGATCAACTCTGCGATGGAAACGGCAACGCGCTGGGGACGGGGTGGATTGGCATCGTCTCCGTCGTTAGCGTGCGCCTTGATTTGGCCTGGGATTGCCGCGATTTCACCGTAGGATGCAAGAACAGCATGGTCCGATGGCTCGGGGCTCGACGAGATGAGGTTGCTCGGGAATGGCCCGGGCTCGACGATGACGGAGTCAATACCAAAGCCCTTCAGCTCGTAACGATATGCCTCGGCAAGTGCCTCCAGCGCGAACTTGCTTGCTGAGTAGGTTCCGAAAAAGGGGAACACCACCCGGCCCATCAGGGATGTGACGTGGACAAGGAGCCCGCTGCCAGCAGCCCGCATATGAGGAAGAACGGCCCGGTCCGCACGTACGGCGCCAAAGAAATTGACCGCAAACAGCCGTTCGATGTCAGCAACCGTGTAGGCTTCCGTGATCCCGACAGGCATCAATCCGGCATTGTTGACGAGGACATCGATCTTTCCGTGCTCTCTCACGACCTTATCGATCGTTGAATTGACGGAAACCTCGTCGGCAACATCCATCTCCAGAACGTGCAGTACATGTCCTTCAGTTGTCGCAGCGTCAATGAGATCCTTGCGCACCCGAGCGTTTCGCCCCTCGACGTCTCGCATGGTCGCAACCACCGTATGCCCCCGTCTCGCCAACTCGAGCACCGTAAGGTTCCCGAAGCCGCTGCTCGCACCCGTCACAACCACAACTTTTCCGCTCATCGCAAAACTCTCTTTTTTGAAAAATGACGTCCCTTCAATATACAGACCTGTATGTACTTGCAATAGGGAAAAATACAGAATAGTCTGTCCACCCTGAGATTATGAATAGGAGATGACGAATGCAGAAGGGCAGCATGCCTGAAATCGTGGAGTTGGAGCGCCAGTCGCTCGAGGGCCTTCCCCCAAGAGAGCGGATATTGAAGACTGCCTCAGATCTGTTTTATCGGCTCAGCGTTCACTCAGTCGGGATAGATCGCATCATTGCAGAGAGCGACGTGGCGAAGATGACTTTTTACAAGCACTTCCCGTCAAAGGCCTCCCTGATCGCGACGTATCTCCGTGATAAAAAAACCATTGGTTTTGAGATGTTTGCAGCGGCGGCGGAAAAGCCTGGCCTGTCAGCCATAGAGCGCGTGCTTACAATCTTCGATGCAATTGATGAACCTCTCCGTGCGCCTACATTCCGTGGTTGTTCGTTTTCAAGAGGGCTGGCAGAATTTGGGCCTGAGGCAAACACACCAGAAGTACAGGCGACCATTGCTGAGTATTACAAGGAGCTTCATGGTTTAGTAGCGTCGCTCATCGAGCCACTGGGTTTGAAGAACCCTGAGCGAGCCGTCATCCAAGTCCTATCGCTGGTTCAGGGATCTTTCGTCATAGCTCAATCCATTCCGAGCGAGGGAATTGTCGAAGCCAACCGCGATGCCGCTAGGTTGTTGCTGGAGAACGAAATGGCTGTGGCGTCGACATCGGAAAGAGACTGAGACAGTCATGCCGGACATCCTGAAAACTGGACAATGGCTGCGTGCCACGCTTTCCCATGCCATCCACCTAATGTATATGCAGTCCAATGTATAGACAGACAGGTATGTCCAGTCTCGATATTCAACAGTGGCGGGAGACGCATGAGCAACAAGGTGGCGGTCGCGGCCGGCGCGACCGGGAAGCTCACGAAGCTGGAACTTGCCCCGCCTCGACATATTGTCGTCGCGACGATGCGCGACGTCGGCAGACATAACGGGCAAGTCCGCGACGAACTCATCGCGCCCCCCCAATCGCAACGCAATGAACTTCCGTCCCGCCAAATATGCGCACAACGTTACGTCGGCCACAGGAGCTACTATGTATAAAGGCAGCTGCCTCTGCAGCACGGTGAAATACGAAGTTCGCGGCGAGCTTGGTAAAGCAATCTATTGCCACTGTTCACGTTGTCGCAAAGCGACCGCAACCGCGTTTGCGACCAATGCATCCGTCGTGGCCAGCGACTTCGTGATCATCGAGGGCGAGGCTGCGCTGAAGGCATTCGATTCCTCGCCAGGTGTTCATCGCTTCTTCTGTTCCAACTGCGGTTCGGCGATCATAAGTCGCCGCGACGAGATGCCAGATGTCGTCCGCTTACGGCTGGGGACGCTCGATACGCCGCTGCCGACGTCGCCGACAGCACATTATTTCGTCGCCTCGAAAGCCGAGTGGTACGAGATACACGACGAGTTGCCACAGTTCGCGTAGCGCCAGCACGATGCTGGCAGGCGGGAGCGCACTAAAAACATTGGTGATCCCGCACATTGCACAACAAGCCCCGACGTGTCGGCTGGCTGTACGCCGCCGCCGCATTGTGAGTTTTCCGACACCCATCCGCACCCGCGCAAGCGCGCCAACGGTCCCGTAACTTGATCAGCGGGTCTTGCCAGCACCACTGACTATATGTGCAAAGCACAAGGAGATTATTTGATGACAAACGTGTTTGGATCGAAAATCCACCACCGAAGACGTGCTTTCCGGGATCAACCTCAGTGACAAATGCGTGCTCGTCACCGGCGTATCCGCAGGCCTCGGCGTCGAAACTGCGCGGGCGCTGGTAGCCCACGGAGCAAATGTCGTAGGCGCTGCCCGCGATCTGGCCAAGGCCGAAAGCGCAACGGCGACTGTCCTTGCCGAGGCTGCCAATGGCGGTAGCCTCGATCTGATCCAGCTCGATCTGGCATCGCTGGCAAGCGTTCGCGCCTGCGCGGATGCGCTGCTCAAGGATGGTCGTCCCTTCGATGTCGTCATTGCCAATGCCGGTGTCATGGCGGCGCCCTTCGGTCATACGGCCGATGGGTTCGAGACGCAGTTCGGCACCAACCATCTCGGCCATTTCACCTTCGTCAATCGCATCGCGTCCCTGATTGCACCCGGCGGGCGGCTGGTGAACCTGGCATCGTCCGGCCACCGCTACGCCGATGTCGATCTTGAAGATCCAAATTTTGAACACACGGCTTACGATCCCTGGATTGCTTACGGGCGCTCCAAGACTGCCAATATTCTGTTCGCTGTCGAATTCGACCGACGGCACAAGGCGCGCGGGGTTCGCGCAACGGCGGTACATCCAGGCGGTATCCGCACAGAGCTCACCCGTCACCTGGGTGACGGAGCGTTTGAGGCGATGATCGACAAGGTCAACGAAGAACTCGCAGCCCAAGGTAAGTCCCCTTTCGAGTTGAAGTCCATCCCGCAGGGTGCCGCCACCTCGTTATGGGCTGGTTTTGTTGCCGCTGCTGACGAGGTCGGTGGTTTCTATTGCCACAATTGCCACGTCGCGACCGTAACGGAGAAACCCGCAAGCCGCATCAGCGAGGATGTCTGCGCCTATGCGCTCGATGCCGAGCGGGCCAAGGCCCTCTGGATCAAGAGCGAAGAAATGATCGGGGAGCGCTTCGAATAACAGTATTAAAGAACGGCCGTGATCCGGCCCCGGTGCTCACCCGCCATAACGATCGTGTCGGCCATTTCCATGCAAAGAACGTTCGCCTTGTCGTGATGCAGCGGGTGCGCGACGATGCGATGAGCTTCATGGACGGCGTTCGGGCCGCCGGCTTGAGGCCGGCGGCGTCATCCGGGACTTCACCGTCGATGTGGACACGCGCGCCATCGGCTACCAGATCAGGGCGATGGTGCGCATCCGGCCGCTTCCGGGCAAACTCCACCTCGTCGAACGGCTCATTCAGGAGCGTCCGGAATTTGTCGAATGCGACAAGATCACCGGCGATGATCCATTCCTTGCTCGTTTGGTAGTCCATACGATCGAGCAGATGGACGACGTCCTCGAAGTGCTCTCAGAACACGCTGTCACCAGCACGGCCGTCATCAAGGGAACGTCCGTCAAACGACGCTTGCCACCCCTGTAGCAAAAATCAGGATTTCTGCGAAAGCCGGGCGGACGTCATTCCGCCCGGCTTCGGGGATCTGCCTTAGATGACCTGGGCTACATCGATACGATTAGCACAAGATCGATATTGCATTGCAGCAAGTGCATGGCTGCACTGCGATCTGAGCGCTGGCCGTCGAGGCAGCTTCTGATATCTTCAGGTCAACGACGTCCTCCCGCAGAGCTTCGTGTTTCAGGCGACCCATTCCTCCTCCCAAGGGGAGCCTGACGGAACAGCGGCACTCCTCCTCCCAGCCGTTGTTCAAATTTTTGAAAAGCCTGCCGCACCTCCTCCCGCGGCAGGCTTTTTCGTTTTCCGATATATTCGAGCCCCGAATTCAGGCGTCAAAGCAGACTGCCCTGTTCGACCAGCTCTCCGGATTTCGACACGATCGTGGACCCGTACGGTTCACGTGAGGAGATGATCAGCGCATCATTCGGTACCGGACGGGCGAGCTCCTTGGCCTCATCCCACCGCGCCCGCATCCAGATGTCGGTCTCTTCCTTCGTCAGCAACAGGACCGGCATCGCCTTTCCATGGATCGGCTTCACCAGGTCGTTCGGATCCGTGGTCAGAAACCCATAGAGATCGTCAGTCGTCAGGCCGTCCCTGACCTTTCGGACACTTCGCCATTGCGGCACATGGATGCCGGCAAAGAACATCAGCGGCTTACTTTCGTCGCGGGCAAACCAGGCATTGGGCACGTTTCCGCCATCCTCCTGGCTGGCCGGATCCGGTTCCGCGAAACTGGTGACCGGAACGAGGCACCTATTTTCGACGCCAAACCATCGTTTCCAGTGCGGAAAACTAAGCTTGCGCACGTTGGTCGTGCCGCGGTCCGCCTCCATGCGGATCAGCTCTTCGAGATCGAAAGCCTTGCCCTTTGCCGCAAGTTTGTCGGCTTTTGCTTTGGCCGCCTTCTCGAGCGCGAAGCGCGGCGAGAGCAGTCCCCAGCGCGCATGGACCAGTTGCTTCTTGCCGTCGGCGGTGTTGCGGACGATCGGCCCCATCTGATCTGGGTTCATCTGGTAGGCGGGCATCAGGTTGATCAGGCTTTCGGCGTCCTGGGCCCATTTGGCGACCCAGTCCTTGTCTTCCATGCGATAAAGATTGCACATTGCAGGCCATCTACTCCGCTTGAGCTCGAATGGCGGACAATCTAGCGCATGGCGCTGATTTCGCTAGTCGAGCCGGAAGACGTCGGCATTGTCCTGGCGTTCTCGCAAGCCCTTGTAGGAGGGATGACGGAGTTTCCCATCCGACGTCCACGCGCGAAACTCGATCTCGGCGATCAGGGTAGGCTGGACCCAGGCGATATCGGCGCTTCCGGAATAGGACAGGGGCGGCTGCTTTCGCTTCCATCGCAGCATGTCCAGCATCTTCCGCAACCTTATGATCTCGGCTTGCCTGAAGCCCGTGCCGACGCTTCCGACGTGGACGAGATCACCATCGCAATACGCAGCAAGCACCAACGAGCCGAAGCCGGCAGGCGACGCCGCCGACCTCTCATAACCGACAATGAAGAAGGCCTCGCTCTGGATGCATTTGACCTTTACCCAATCTCCGGTCCGACCCGAGCGATAGGGCCGGTCGAGGTGCTTGCCGACGATGCCTTCCAAGCCGAGGCGGCAGATATGCTCCAGCAGGACAGCTGGTTCGCCATCAAGTGTTTCCGATAGCCTGATGGCGCCGACCTGGCCATTCCTTGGGCCGTCTAACGTGTCCTCGAGCAGGTGTCGGCGGGACCGGTATTCGATACCGCGCAGGTCGTGCCCGTCCAGATAAACAAGATCGAAAGCATAAAGGATGGCGTTAGAGGCGCGGTTGCCCGCTTGTTTGCCGGATGCGCCCAGCGATTGCTGCAGCAGCCCAAAATCCGGCCGACCCTCTTCGTCGAGCACGACCGCCTCGCCGTCGATGATCATCGTCGCCGGCCCGAGCGCGCGGGCGGCCTGCTCTATCGCCGGAAACCGATGCGTCCAGTCATGGCCGCCGCGGGTGAGGATCCGGATCCCTTGCGGCTCGATATGGACGGCAAGGCGATAGCCATCCCATTTCAGCTCCCAGCTCCACTCGCTTCCCTTTGGGGGACGGGACTTCAATTGCGCCAGCACAGGCTCGACGCGCTCAGGCATGGGATCGAAAGGGAGCTGTGGCTGGGCTGGATTTCGCTTGCCTCGCGGCCGGGAACGGATCGGGGCCTCGGTGTCACGAAGGAGAGGTTTTGATCTCGGAGGCTTCGGCATCCCGACAGTTCAGCAGAAAAATCTTAAAGACACTGTGACGATACCGACTTGTCCCCGCAATTCACACAAAGGGATTAGCGCTCACAAAGGCTCGGAAAAAAATACGCAGCCGCTATTGGGCTGATTCCCATGGGTATTCTGCTGATTTCTAATGTTCAGGATAATATTCCCATTCCTCCGGTTGCTTGACTCTTTAATTGCGTCGGAACAGAAAGAGAACATCTGCATTCTGTCTGACATGATGTCGGCCGCCAACACGACCTTGAAGGGAGCCGTGAACGATGACTGCTGCCCGTCAAAGGGTGATTTCCGATCTGCGCGAGCGCATTGCCTCGCTGGAGGGCGTGTCAGCCAGAAAGGCTGGCTGTCTCTCCTTCGGCGTGCCGGAAATCGATGCTGTCCTGCCGGGAGGTGGTCTGGCCTATGGCGCGCTGCACGAATTTGCCGGCGGCGGGTCGGGCACGGTGGATGGTGCGGCGGCGGCGCTCTGTGCCGCTGGCATCGCGGCCCGCACCAAAGGCCCGATCGTCTGGTGCCTGACGCGACCGGACCTGTTTTTTCCGGCACTCGCCCAGGTCGGCCTCCATCCCGACCGGGTGATCTTTGTCGAATCCGACCGGGAGGAAGACGTCCTGGCAAACATGGAGGAAGGGCTGTCCTTTGGTGGGCTCGGCGCAGTCGTTGGTGAACTCGTTCGCCTGCCGATGGTCAGCTCGCGCCGGCTGCAGCTGGCGGCCGAACGGACCGGGACAATGGCGCTCGCGGTCCGACGCTGGCGGCGACAGACGGAGGCGAATGATTTCGGGCAGCCGACGGCGTCGACCACGAGGTGGCGGGTGAGCGTCATGCCGTCGGAGGAATTGCCAGTGCCGGGTGTCGGAAGGGCCCAATGGTTGCTGGAATTGATGCGCGTGAAAGCGGGTGAATGTGCTGAGTTTCTCGTGAGGGCGTGCGATGACAAGGGTCGTCTCGATCTATCTTCCAGATCTGCCGACGGATCGCATTCGTCGCGCCGATCCCTCTATTCCGCCTGAACAGGCGATCGCCGTGATCGCCAGGAGCGGCTCGAAGCGCTGGGTGTCGGCCGCCGACGCAGCCGCCAGGAAAGCCGGGGTGCATGTCGGTATGCCGGCGGCGAAAGCACAGGCGCTGTTTCGCGGCCTGATGCTGATCGATGCGGATCCTGCAAAGGATGCCGCAGCACTCGAACGCATTACCCTTTGGGCGCTGACGCTCTATTCCCCGATCGTCGCAGTCGATGGGATCGACGGGATCGTCATGGACACCGAGGGTGCCGATCACCTGCAGGGCGGCGAGCTCGCCATGGTGACCAAGATCGCCAATCAGTTCCTGGCAAAAAAACTCACTCCCCGTGTCGCGATCGCCGATACCTGGGGTGCAGCCCACGCCTGTGCGCGTGCCATCAGCCGCGAAACGGTCATCGTGCCTTCAGGTGAGACTGTTCGCGCCGTCGAAAGACTGCCGATATCGTTGCTGCGCCTTCCCGGGAAAGTCGTCAGCGATCTGCGCACGCTTGGCTTCCAGACGATCGGCGAATTGGCCAATACGCCGCGTGCGCCGCTGACGCTGCGCTTCGGGCCGGAAATCGGCCGGCGGCTCGACCAGACATTCGGCCGATTGTCGGAGCCGATCGATCCGATACGCACCGCCGAGCTCGTCGAAGTGAGCCGCGCCTTTGCCGAACCGATCGGTGCTGCCGAGACCATAAACAAGTATGTCGGTCGTCTGGTCGTACAACTGATCGAGGAATTACAGAAACGCGGCCTTGGCGTTCGCCGGGCGGATCTGATCGTCGAGAAGGTCGACGGGACGCGGCAGGCAATCCGCGCCGGCACGGTCAAACCGGTGCGCGATGTCGCCTGGCTGACGAAGCTGTTTCGCGACCGGACGGAGAAGATCGAGCCCGGCTTCGGGATCGAGAAGCTCATCCTGGTTGCGGTCATAGTCGAGCCGCTGGAGGAGCGCCAGAAATCCTCCTCGCTGGTCGAGGAGGAAGTGAAGGACGTGACACCGTTGATCGATATCTACGGCAACCGCGGCCAGCGTGTGTATCGGGTGGCACCGGTTGCCTCCGACGTGCCCGAACGCAGCATCCAGCGGATCAGTCCTGCTGCCGACCCGGTCGAGGTCACCTGGGTCAGCCATTGGCGCCGGCCTGTCCGGCTGCTGGCCCGTCCCGAGCTGATCGAGGCGATCGCCTTGCTGCCGGACCGGCCGCCGGTCTCGATCACCTGGCGCGGCAAGCGCCGGAAGGTCAAGCGCGCCGACGGCCCGGAACGGATTTTTGGCGAGTGGTGGCAGCGCGACGCCGAGATGGAGGCGGTGCGGGACTATTTCGTCATCGAAGACGAGGCTGGCGAGCGTCTTTGGGTGTTTCGCTCCGGTGATGGCATCGATCCTGAAACCGGAAGCCACCGCTGGTTCTGCCATGGGATCTTCGCATGAGCTATGCCGAGCTGCAGGTCACGACCCATTTTTCCTTCCTGCGCGGTGCGAGCTCGGCGCAGGAACTGTTCGAGACCGCCAAGGCTCTCGGCATCGAAGCCCTCGGCGTTGTCGACCGCAATTCGCTTGCCGGTATTGTAAGGGCACTCGAAGCATCGCGCGCCACCGGTTTACGCCTCGTTGTCGGTTGCCGGCTCGATCTCGCCGACGGCATGTCGGTGCTGGTCTACCCGACCGACCGGGCTGCCTATTCCCGGCTGACCCGCCTCATCACGCTCGGCAAGTCGCGCGGCGGCAAGAACAACTGTATCCTGCACTGGGACGACGTCGTCGCATACAATGACGGCATGATCGGCATTCTTGTGCCGGACCTGCCGGATGACACCTGCGCGATCCAGCTGCGCAAAATGGCCGAGCTGTTTGGTAATCGGGCCTATGTGTCGCTCTGCCTGCGGCGCCGGCAGAACGACCAGCTGCGGCTGCATGAGATTTCCAATCTCGCTGCGCGGTTCAAGGTGCGGACGGTCGTCACCAATGATGTCCTCTTCCATGAGCCAGGCCGCCGCCAGTTGCAGGACATCGTTACCTGCATTCGTACCCGCACGACAATCGACGAAGTCGGTTTCGAGCGCGAGCGCCACGCTGATCGCTATCTGAAGCCGCCGGAAGAAATGGAGCGATTGTTTCCTCGATACCCGCAAGCCCTGGCGCGAACCCTGGAGATCGTCCATCGCTGCACTTTCTCGCTCGAGGAACTCACCTACCAATATCCGGAGGAGGCAATCGTACCGGGCAAGGATGCCCAGGCATCGCTGGAGCACTATGTCTGGCAATGCGTCCCCGATCGCTATCCCGAAGGTCTGCCGCCCGATGTGTTGAAGGTCGTGCGCCACGAGCTCGATCTCATCCGCACCATGAAATACGCGCCCTATTTTCTGACCGTCTTCTCGATCGTACGCTATGCGCGGTCTGAAGGCATTCTTTGCCAGGGGAGGGGTTCTGCCGCCAACAGCGCCGTCTGCTACATTCTCGGCATTACCAGTATCGATCCCTCGACAAACGACCTTCTGTTCGAACGCTTCGTCAGCCAGGAGCGCGACGAGCCGCCGGATATCGACGTCGATTTCGAGCACGAGCGGCGCGAGGAAGTGATCCAGTGGATATATCAGACCTATACACGGGAAAAGGCAGCGCTCTGCGCCACCGTGACCCGCTACCGGGCGCGCGGCGCGATCCGCGATGTCGGCAAGGCGCTTGGGCTGCCGGAAGACGTGATCAAGGCGCTGTCGTCGGGCATGTGGGCCTGGTCGGAGGAGGTCTGCGATCGCAATGTCCGCGAGCTCAATCTCAATCCAGACGACCGGCGTCTTGTGCTCACCTTGAAGCTCGCGCAGCAATTGATGGGCGCGCCACGGCATCTCGGCCAGCATCCGGGCGGGTTCGTCCTCACCCATGATCGGCTCGACGATCTCGTGCCGATCGAACCGGCGACGATGAAGGACCGCCAGATCATCGAGTGGGACAAGGACGACGTCGAAGCCCTAAAATTCATGAAGGTGGACATCCTGGCCCTTGGGATGCTGACCTGCATGGCCAAGGCCTTCGATCTGATCCGCGAGCACAAGGGTCGCGATCTCGACCTGTCTGACATCGAGCAGGAGGATCCTGCGACCTATGCGATGATCCGCAAGGCCGATACGCTCGGCACCTTCCAGATCGAAAGCCGCGCGCAGATGGCGATGCTGCCGCGGCTGAAACCTCGAACCTTCTACGACCTTGTGGTGCAGGTCGCCATTGTCCGGCCCGGTCCGATCCAGGGCGACATGGTGCATCCCTATCTGCGCCGGCGCGAAGGCAAGGAGGCGGTCGAGTATCCGACGCCTGAACTGGAAGCGGTGCTCGGCAAGACGCTCGGCGTGCCGCTGTTTCAAGAGTCGGCGATGCGGGTGGCGATGGTCTGCGCCGGCTTTACCGGCGGCGAGGCCGACCAGCTGCGCAAGTCGATGGCGACTTTCAAGTTCACCGGCGGCGTCTCGCGCTTCAAGGACAAGCTCGTATCGGGAATGGTGAGGAACGGCTACACGCCGGAATTCGCGGAAAAGACCTTCTCCCAGCTCGAAGGCTTTGGCTCCTATGGTTTCCCGGAGAGCCATGCGGCTTCGTTCGCGCTGCTCGCCTATGCGTCGAGCTACATCAAACGCCATTATCCGGAAGCCTTCTGCGCGGCGCTGATTAATTCGCAGCCCATGGGTTTTTACGCGCCGGCGCAGATCGTCGGAGACGCGAGAGCCCACGGCGTCGAGGTCCGGCCAGTCTGCATCAATCGGTCTCGATGGGACTGCACGCTGGAGCGGATCGGCAATACTGGCCGCCATGCCGTCCGGCTCGGTTTCCGGCAGGTGAAGGGATTGGCGGTCGCTGACGCGGCGCGCGTCGTCGCGGCACGCATGGACAATGCCTTTGCCTCGGTTGATGATATGTGGCGTCGATCCGGCGTGCCATCGGAAGCGCTCGTCCAGCTTGCCAAGGCCGATGCCTTTCTGCCCTCGCTGCAGCTTGAGCGACGCGACGCGCTTTGGGCAATCAAGGCGCTGCGCGATGAACCCCTGCCGCTGTTTGCCGCCGCGGCCGAACGGGAGATGGCTGTGATCGCAGAGCAGCAGGAGCCGGAGGTGGCACTTCGGCAGATGACGGACGGGCATAAGGTCATCGAGGACTACAGCCATACCGGACTGACATTGCGGCAGCATCCGATCGCCTTCCTGCGCAAGGATCTGACGGTGCGCAATATCATCACTTGCGCCGAGGCGATGAATTCGAGGGACGGGCGATGGGTCTATACCGCAGGTCTTGTCCTGGTGCGGCAGAAGCCGGGATCGGCCAAGGGGGTCATGTTCATCACCATCGAGGACGAGACCGGACCGGCCAACCTCGTCGTCTGGCCGACGCTGTTTGAAAAACGCCGGCGGGTCGTTCTCGGGTCTTCGATGATGGCGATCAATGGCCGGATTCAGCGGGAAGGGGAGGTCGTGCATCTCGTTGCGCAGCAGCTGTTCGATCTGTCAGGCGACCTGACCAGCCTTGCCGATCGGGATGAGGAGTTCAAGCTGCCGGCCGGCCGTGGCGATGAGTTTGCCAGAGGCGGAGGGCCTGATCCGCGGGACAACCTGAAGCCGGTTATAGCCGCGCGCGACATGTTCGTGCCTGATCTTCATATCGATACGTTGAAGGTGAAGAGCAGGAATTTTCACTAAGAAATCCAGCTGGATTTCTGTCCCAAATAAGGCCGTCGGCGGTTCGATTCCACTCAAGACCTGGTGTAATCGGGCAGTTGCTCATCTGCGTTAGAGCCTTTTTAAGAGGAATACTCTTCTCCATCAACGAGATGACGGCAGGCGCAAAGGGTCAGGGCCATGACGGTGAGGGTGGTGCCGGCAACTCCACTGCCGGGGAAGGCGCTGGCGTCGGTGACGATGAGGTTAGGCGCGTCCCAAACTTGTTGTAGCGATTGAGCACTGATGGATATCTCCGGAGTCTCTCCCATCCGCGCGCCGCCCGTCTTGTGGATGGCAGCGCCCATGCACATGGTCTTTCGGAACCATGTCCGAAACATGAAGCGGGTGGAGCCTGGGTCAGCTCTCAGTGCAATTCACCAATGAGGTCGCCTCCCTCAATGGAAATAGCCTCGACGGCAATGAGCACATCGCCCGGCCCGCAGGCAGGATCCGGCATATAGACAGATTCAAGAACGGCCGGAACACCAGGGTTGCCATAGACTGCAGCCTTCATCTGTTCTTCCTTTTCCGTAACTGCACGGGCTAACTGTCATTCACCGATGAACCCAACTTGCAGCGCTCAGCCCAATCTGCTGAATTCCACTGATAAGGGATTGCCCAGCGATTGCGGGGCCGGATCGCGGTCGTCCCGCCCGTGCTACCGGGCGCCATTTGCATTGCTAGAAGGCAAGACGCCTGTAAACGCTTCAGTCCTTCGATAGTTGCTATAGCGGCTGAGCTTCCCGCTTGAAGAAATAATGAAAGACGAAATGCGCTGGTGAAACGACCGCAACTAATGCCCACCCGGCGTCACCAAGTTCGTTCATCTGCTGGTTATCGAGTGTCTTGTCGACTGTCAGGTATTCCCATTTCATGATGGTCCTCGTTTATTGCTGTGACCGATTGCCTGGGACAGGAAAGTGCTTTTCAGGGCACCGCGGTCTGTGCTGTATGGCTCTTCCAATAGGTGTCAATGATGTTGCGACAGTTCCGAATGACATGTTCGCCAACCTCCGGGTTTCCTCCCCGCAGCGTATCCGGATTGCCTCCGCAAAGGCGCACGAATGTTGCCTGCTGAACCGCGAACATGAAGTAGCCTTCACTGGTCGGTTCAAATTCCAAACCAGCGTCTTGCACGTTCCTCGTGACTTCGGCTGTCGCATCGGAGATGGCGCGCGACACCTTCTCAAGCATCGTCTGTTCGGCCGCTTGCTGGATGGCTAGGAAGGAGCGCTCCTGCGGTGTGGGAATGGGGCAACTGTCGGTGTTCATTACATTCTCCTTGGGAGGCTGAGATTCTGATCGCATTAAGGCGGTCACAGGCTTTGGCCATGGGTCGGTCGTTGCTAAACGCGACTAGCCTTTGCATCGTAATGCAGCCGTGGTAGGCGCCAGAGTCATTCCAGGATGGCAGTGACTCGGATCTCAATTCGCATGGCGGGGAGCCCAAGGGCTTCCACACCGGTCTGCGTCCAGATCGGAGCTCGATCGGGCATGTACTCACGGAAAAGACCGGCAATCGTTTCGTTCACGATCGGTGGAAAGCCTCCGACGTGATAAGAGTTGACATGGACGACATCCTTCCAGTCCGCGCCAGCCGTGGCCAAGGTTCGCCGGACATTCTCAAATGCTCTCTCGATCTCGGTCACGATTGACTCCGGAATTTCGAGTTCATCGTTCCATCCGCCCTGGCCGGAGATCTCGATGCGATCACCAATCTTGAGCGCTTGTGAAAAGTGCAAAAGCTCATGGAATTTCTGCCCGTATCCGGCCGTGACGAAAAGTTCAGGCTTTGCCATTGAGGTCTCCTATTGTGAGGAAGGTATAAGCATGGAGATGGCGCCCACCGAAATGGTGTGTTGCCGGTTAGTCCGGGCGATCGAAAAGGTGGGCACCATCGCTCCATCAGAATCTTGCACGAGCAAGTCAGGCGATTGCACCGCCGTCTGCGGTGAGAATAGCGCCCGTGATGACACTCGCGGCCGGGCTTGCGAGAAATACCACAGCGTTGGCAATCTCCCGCGGTTCGCCGTAGCGTCCCAAGGAGGTCAAGCTTTTCTGCAAGTCTGCAGCCGGGCCGTCCGCCGGGTTGCTTTCAGTATCGGTTGCTCCGGGTTGCACGAGATTGACGGTGATACCACTTGGACCAAGTTCACGCGAAAGACCGCGTGTGAAGGATG
Source organism: Rhizobium sp. 10PS4 (assembly GCF_032464805.1). Taxonomy (NCBI): domain Bacteria; kingdom Pseudomonadati; phylum Pseudomonadota; class Alphaproteobacteria; order Hyphomicrobiales; family Rhizobiaceae; genus Rhizobium; species Rhizobium sp. 10PS4. The sequence continues at coordinate 141,107 of NZ_JAWDIW010000016.1, forward strand.
TGAGTGCTGCCTTGGACATTGCATAGGGTGTTATGCCGGGAAACGGTACCCGCTCGCCCAGAGCCGAGCCGATTGTGACGATGCGGCCGCCTTTGCCGAGATGCGGGATGACGGCTTTCGCGAACAGGACCGGAGCTCGTACATTGACATCCATCAAGGTCTGATACGCTGAGACATCCAGGTCGACGATCATGCCGTTGTGGCCAATCGCGGCGCTGTTCACAAGGATGTCCAGCCCCCCCAAAGCGGAGACGGCCTCGCTTACTGAGCTAGCAATTGCCTCGGGGTCGGCGCTGTCCGCTTGGATTGCAGCCACGCGACGCCCCATCTTTTCGATCGCTTCGGTTACCTTCGAGGCTTTTTCGGCGGAGCGTTGGTAGGTGAACGCGACATCCGCGCCGTTTTCTGCCAGCGCCAATGCGATCGCAGCACCAATGCCTCGCGACCCGCCAGTTACCAGTGCGCGTTTGCCTTCAAGATTGATCATGTATCTGTTCCTTTCCACCAGGATAAGTTGATGTGTTTCAAGTTATTTGCGAAGGACACCGTCGGATCCAACCGAACAAGCGAACACTATTTCGCGGGGATTGCTGGCATCCTGTAGGTGCCAGACGTGCAAAACTCCGTTGCTTGAACAGGAACACTTGGAATAGGTCGTAAAACCCGTACCTGTCCTCCCCGTGAAGCTTCGCGATTGTCCGCTTTTCAGTGGCCACTTGAGCCAAGCCCGACGACGTCTGTCGTATCGAGCTTAGACATGTCTGATCAGGAAGCTCCGGATGAACTGAGCGATCTCATCCGCATGTGTTTCCAAGGCAAAATGGCCGGTATCGAGCAGATGGACCTCCGCGGTGGGCAGGTCACGCTTATAGGCCTCAGCACCCGCGGGTACGAATGCTGGGTCATGTCTGCCCCAGACCGCCAGGAACGGTGGCTGGTGATCCCGAAAATACGCCTGAAACTCCCGATACCGGTCAATGTTTGTTCTGTAGTCGAGGATTAGATCCAGTTGAATGTCTTCAGCACCCGGCCGCGACATGAACGCGATATCAAGTTGATAACCATCGGGTGAAAGACGCTCCTTTGATGTCCCGGTGCGGTATTGCCAGTTCTCGATCACCCCAGGAGACAGAGATGCCCGACATGCCTCTCTGTTTTGAGCGGAGGGGTCACGCCAATATGCCTCCCACGCAGTCCATGCATCACTGAACCCTTCGATGTAGGCGTTGCCATTCTGGCTGATGATGGCGGAGATTCGGTCCGGATTGGCCGTCGCCATCCTGAACCCGATCGGTGCACCGTAGTCGAAAACGTAAAGTGCATAGCGGCTGAGGCCGAGTGCCTCTGTGAAGCCCGTCATGACAGCGGCGAGTTTATCGAATGTGTAAGGGAATTCTCCACGTTCAGGTGAACTCGTTCGACCGAACCCGGGAAGGTCTGGTGCGATGACGCGGTATTGATCTGCCAACAGCGGGATCAGATCACGGAACATATGGCTGGATGACGGAAAACCGTGGAGCAGAAGAAGGACTGGTGCTTCCTTTGAACCGGCCTCTCTGTAGAAAACCTCGACGTCTTGTACCTTTTGCGTTTTGTAGCTTACGGCCATTTTAGAACTCCTTCTCAAAGGATTCGACAAACCAACAGTCGCGAATGAAGGTAAAATACGACCGAACGGTCGGTTGTCAACCCCTTAGATTTCCTGTATCAAATGCGGAGAACCCTGGCTCGGAGAAGACGTATGAAAGTCATGAGAGAAACGATCGTATCGACTGCGAGGGAGTTGTTTCGATCAAAAGGTTATGCAGGCGCGTCGATGAATGACCTCGCGGATGCCGTGGGCCTGAAGAAATCATCGCTGTACGTCCGCTTCCCCAATAAGGAAGCTCTCGTTCCGGCGGTACTTGATCTCACTTTGCAAGAGACATTCGGTCAAAGAGACTCAGCCTCCGGGCAATGGGATGATGAATTCGTCGAGGTCATCGAATTTATCGCGACCACTCTCACTGATCGCGGCAGATGCGTAGGTCTGCATCTAGCCTACGGCACAAGTGACGAGACCCCGATTGCGAAGCATGCCGTTCGAGCATTTTTTCAAGCGCATCGCGATCATCTGTCGAGCATCCTGTCCCGCGCCATGCCTGTCGATGTAGCTCGCGACATTGCGACTGACACGTTAGCCCGTTTGGAAGGTGCCACGGCTTTTGTTGCGATATTCGGCGAGAAGGATGCCATGAAACGAGCGGTTCGCCTTTCCATCGAAGAAGCTAAAAATGCAGCCGCTGCGAAGTCACTGTCTAGCCGATAACGCCTAGGCCGTGCCGGTTAGGCGCCATCGCTCCTGCGAGAGGTGAGCAAGCGCATGCAGGATCAGGATTGTTTTTTCGGCGTTGTTTTGCCGAAAACTGACCGAAGTTTCGTTCAGTTCGCCTGGCGATTACTTGCTGCCCGAAACCTATTACATCAAGTTAGTGATCGTTGCCGCGAGGCAGACTTACATTCAGACAGTGATTTCGGACCCGTCTGGGTTCGCTTTGATGGAATACTCGCCGCCGTTTCTGAAACTGCGGACCGTTGCGAAAGTATCTTCCATAAACTGCACATAAGACAGCTTGCCGTTCTCACCGCGCGCCAGAACCGAAAAGGGCGACGTCACCGTATTGCCCAAAACGTTTGATGTGTAGGTGAACGTGCCGAAGATCGCTGCTCCGTTCTTATTTTCGAAGCTGTCCTGAATTTCGAAGGTGTCTGTCGTCCAGTAACGGCCGACATCGATAAAAGTCTGAACCAGCCCTTCGGTACCTTCGTTGGTACCGGCCCAAGGCATAATCCGCTTCAGCTCCGCGTGCTCATAGTTCAGCGAAACATAAATGAAATCGTCCGTCGTGAATTGTTTTACGAAATCCAAGTCAGTCGGGTTCGACAGGATCGACTGCAATACCCCCAACGGTGACTTGGGGGATGCAGGCTCGGCTTTAGACAACTTCTTAGCGTGCGCATTGATAGACATCGTATATTCCTCCTTCTAAGTGACTTTGGGAATTGAGGTGTCAGCGTTGCGCCAAGCCCGGCTTGAGCGCGATGTGCTTGTGTTCGATGAAATCGTCCAGCGCGGCCAGACCGTTCAAGCGGCCAACGCCAGACTGCTTGAATCCGCCCTCCTCGGTACCGTCGTAGACCCTCGCCCAGTCATTGATCCACACCGAGCCCGCTTCGAGCGCCTGCGCGACGCGCAAGGATCGATCTACCTCGCGTGTCCAGATGCTGGCCGACAGTCCGTACTCATTGTCGTTGGCAAGACGGATCGCTTCCGCCTCGTCAGAGAACCGCTGAATCGTCAGCACTGGGCCAAAAGTCTCCTCCTGTACGATAGCAAGACTGTTGTCGGAGACTTCCAGAAGGGCCGGGCGGAAGAAAGCGCCGTTTGCAAGGGGACCCACATTGATGGGTCCGCCCCGCTCGACGACCTTCGCGCCGGCTGCGATAGCGGCCTCGACCACACCATCGACCCGCGCAACGTTAGCGCGGTCGATCAGCGGGCCCATATCGCTGGAGGGGTCGGCGGCGGGGCCAACCTTGACGTTGCGCAATCTCTCCGCCAAGCCGTTGCGCACGGCCTCATATTTTCCATCCTGCACGAGCAAGCGGGACCCCGTCATGCAGAACTGACCGCTGAAGACAGTCAGCGCCTTTTCCAGTGCCGGCAAGGCGGCATCAAGATCTGCATCGTCAAAGACGATCATCGGCGTCTTGCCGCCGAGCTCCATTCCGAAACGTTTGAGGTATCTCGCGCCGGCGCTGCCAATGGCTCGGCCGGTACGGGTAGATCCGGTGAAACTGACGACTGGAACCTCCGGCGAGTCCACGAGATAAGCGGAGCCCTCAGGACCGCTTTCGAAAAACAGATTGATCACGCCATTCGGAAGATCCTCTGCTTCCGCCATAATCTCGGCCATGACGCTTGCCGTCTGTGCGACTTGTGCCGGGAGTTTGATGACGGTGGTGCAACCAGCAGCGAGCGCTGGGGCGAGTGATCGGATCGTCAGAATAACCGGAGAGTTCCAAGGTGCAATGACCGCCGCGACTCCCATCGGTTGCCGAAGGATCACGGAGATGCTCCCGGGCTTTGGTGTCAATGCCCGTCCACCTTCGACCAGGGCAGTGGCTGCCGAGTAGCGGAGTTTGCTCGCAACCATGTCCAGCTCGAATGCAGCTTCAGCCTTTACCTTGCCGTTCTCCAACGACAGAATTTCGAGTAGTCTGTCGCGATTGCGTTCGAAGGCGCACGCTAGTTGGTCGAGCACACGAGCCCGTAATTCATGATCATGCGCCCACATTGTTTCGCGAAAGGCTTTAGAGGCTGCTGCCACCGCAAATTTCGCTGCCTCAAGGCCGTAGTCGGGGTAGTGGCCGATTACGTTATAAGTCGCTGGGTCTATTGACTGTTTCAACTGACCTTCTTGGCATTGAGATCCGCTGATCCAATTGAAGGCTTTGCGGCTCGGTATGTTGTCGAGGGGCATCGTCATATCTGTGGATCCTTCCGCTTTCGAGTATCCGTCCGGAAAGGACGAGGCTAGAGCCGGTTACGTGATTGCCACTGCACCATTACCTGTTCGATTTTGCCGACAATTGTCCTGACTGCGGATTGGCTAACGTTTGTGACAATTGGCACGACCATGAGCGTTGCGCCCAGTACTCGCAGCGGCATTGGCCAATCCTGCATGCAGTCGCCTACAATCCAAACAATCAGAAGGACGCTTGGGTAGACGGCGAGCCACACCATCGCAGTCGTTTTCAGGCGTTCGAATATTACCTGCCGCAATCCTGTCATTACTTGCTTGATCCTTTACCCGGCGCGTTGAATGATCAACGACGGGGGACACGTGCATGAGTGTGAGACATGATTACTTCCTCCCAATGCTTAGCTCGACGTTCTAGTAGCGGTCTGCGCGAACAGTTGCTGTTGATATTGGAGAATCGCGGCTGTTGACGGAATGGGGGTCTTCGTCGCATCATACCGGACATAATGTCTTCAATCGTCTCAATAGAATCCCTTAGCGGCCTCGTCGCGTTTTCAGTCGCCGTCGAAACCGGAAGTTTTGCGGCTGCGGGAAGGAAGCTTGGTCTGTCTGCATCGGCCGTGGGAAAGGCGGTGGAGCGACTTGAGGCGCGTCTAGGCCTGCGATTGCTGAACCGTACGACCAGATCGCTAGCCGTGACCGGGGAAGGCGACATTCTATATCGATACGTCGCCCGCATATTGAAAGAACTGCATGACGCTGAGCAAGAGCTTCACTTGGTTCAAAAGGCACCCCGAGGCCGCATTAAGGTGAGTGTGCCCACAGTCTTAGGTCGCAAGATCATCATGCCGGCGCTCCTCGATTTTCGCATCCGCTTTCCAGATGTGACGACCGAGATCAGCCTCGATGACGTCAAGGTTGATATTATCAATGGTGGGTATGACGTGGTGCTGCGGCTAGGTGAGCTGGACGATTCGACGTTACGCGCACGGAGGATCGGACCACACACATTCATAACGTGCGCCTCGCCGGAATATCTTGCACACCGCGGCACCCCGCAAACTCCGTCAGATCTCCATAATCACTGCTGTGTTTTTTATCGTTTTCCAACCACCGGTCGGCCGGAAGTTTGGGCGTTCAAAAATTCACTCCAACTAACGCCAATCAAGCCCTCTGTCGTTTTAAATGACGGCGAGGCACTTGCATCCGCCGCACTGGGTGGCTTGGGAATTATTCAGGCGCCGAGCTATCTCGTAAGCGAAGACATTGCGGCGGGACGGCTTCAAGCTGTCCTCGCAGATTACACGGACGAACGTGGCAGCGTTTCGCTCGTCTGGCCCCCTATGTCAGCACGAGCGCCCAAAGTTCGCGCCTTCATTGATTTCATGGCCGAGCGCGTTTCCCAAAAGCTTTATTGAGTCGGCACCCAAGATTTCTGTCCACTGCTATGGGACAGATTGCTGTTTGGGATCGGTCTCAAGGGAAATGCTTTTTAATTCAAGCCACTTAACATCAGAAGCGCAGGAGCCGAAGGTCGTATCCGTTCAAGACCTGAGAGGCAGCCGTGAATTGACGACCACCTTAACATCTCAGGAACCGACGTTTACGCCACACGGCGCCAGCTGAAGCTTCTCCCGTCTGCGGTGGAAACCAGGCCCATTCGGAAAAGCGAGGCAAGCACGGCTGCGACAGCCGGACGCGCTTTCTGGCCCTGCTTGAAGCGCGCAGCGATGGCGCCGGCGTCTGCAAATGCACCTGTCTCGATCAACGCATGGATCACCAGCGCAGTCTGTTCGCTCTCGGCTGATGGAAAATTCGGCTTCGGCCCGGCCTTGACAGCCGCCGCCTCGCCAAATTCGGCCTCGATCTGTTCGGCCTTTTCCTTCTCGGAGCCGAAGCGGGGGATCTGGTAATCGGGACGCAGCCAGCGCACCAGCCCGCGCCGTTCCTCCTTCGCCCGCTCCCGATTCAGCTCGACCAGGCGGGTCAGAAGCTCTTCCTCGGGAAGATCTACCGGCCAGCCATAGGCCTGCGATACCGTAACATCCAGCCTGTCGTGCAGCTCCTTCAGGATCAGCAGCAGGCCGTCATCGAAAATGCGACGCTCTTTTTCGTTCAGATCATCCGGCTTCGTACCGGATTTCAGGCGCTCCAGCACATTGTAGAGCCCGGTCAGCGACAGATGCGCATGCTCGGAAAGCACACGCTTGCGACCTGCATCGAGGTCTTCGGCGATGGCGCCGATGGTGGCTTTCTGTTCGTCGGTGGCGGCGGGGAATGGGAAGGGGTCGAAGCAGCGGGATTTGACGTAAACGGAATCATTGCCGACGCCGAGCCAACCGCCTGTGCGCATCGCCCAAGGCACATGAAAGCGGGAGGATAGCACTCCAAGCGTGAAACCATCACTCAGACCGATGGCCACCAGCTTGTTATCAGGCAGGATCGAGGCGTCGAGGAATTGGAAGACGCGGTGTTTGGCGGTTTCGACGGTGGCGATGTAACGGGGGAGGTTGGCCAAAGCGGGGCGCAGATCTTTCCGCGCTTCTCCAAAAATCCACCAGTTGTCCCGATAGGTAGCACGATTGTTACTGTCGCGCTCGGGCTTCACTGTCGTCATCACATGCTGATAAACCGCAGGAAACTGTGTGCGCACATCCTCAGCAGTCAGACCAAATAGATCAATCACCATGACGCCGCGTGGACGATCCATGAGATCCCGACCATTGCGGTACACGCGCACGTGCTTTTCCAGTCCGACAACGCGACCCAAACCAAGATGCTTCGCTTCTTCCGGAGTCACGATGAAGCCCGCGCCGTGAAGCTTCATACCAGGTGAACAGATGGCCATGTTGGCCTTCAATTCCACCGCGCTCGTGACATCCACGCCAACAGTCAAATCCGCATTGATCTTGCCCTGCCGCTCCGCAAACAAAATCACCGGGCTGTCTGTCTCCAGCGCCTCCTCCTTCGTCACCTCCAGCAGCCGGCCTTCGTGCCTGCCTGCCTGCGCTACCGTCATGGCGATGCGCACGGCGGCGCTGTCGCGGGTCACCTTGGTCCATGGGTGATCAGCCACGGCCATGGTGAGCGAGAGCGGCTTCTTGGCGTTCAGATGCGGCTCCATCACCCGGCGCTGGAAGACCTGGCTGATGGAATTGGTGGTGACGAAGCCGAAGCGTTTCAGGTCACTCTTGGACTTCATCAGGATTTCCGCCGAGCGATCCCACCAGTACATGACGAAATCGGCGCTTTCGTTCATGTGCTTGTGCGCCTTCCACAGCGCTAGCGCATAGCCGCCGCCCATGCGGGCGCGAATATCCTTGCCGCCGACGAAGGGCGGGTTGCCAACGATATAGTCCGCCCTCGGCCAATCTGGGCGGCGCGGGTTCGGATAGGTCTCCTGGCCGTCCACCACCTTCGGCATGGGATAGCCATCCCATTTCAGGACCGAATCCATGCACTGGATGTTCTTGAACGCTTTCAGGATGGGTTCGGACGGGGCCACACCCTTGTTGCGGAAATGCCATTGTAGATGGCCGATCCACAGCACCAGTTCGGCAATCGCCGCGGCACGTGGGTTGACCTCCATACCTAGGAACTGGTGCGGGTCGACCGTATGGCTTTCGAGCGCCAGTCCTTCCTGTCCGCCGAGGTCTACCAGCGCCTCCAGCACTTCGCCTTCCAGCCGCTTCATTAACTCAAGCGAGACGTAGAGGAAGTTGCCGGTGCCGCAGGCGGGATCGAGCACGCGGGTTTCGCAGAGTTTTTCGTGGAAGGCGGCAACCGTTTTGATCGCCGCTTCCGCCTTACCCTCAGCCTTCTGCCGGTCGGCCGTTGAGCGGGCATTGTCCCACTCGGCGCGCAGCGGATCGATGACGGTCGCAATTACAAGCCGCTCCACGTAGGCGCGGGGCGTATAGTGGGCGCCGAGCTTTCGACGGTCGGCGGGATCAAGCGCCTGCTCGAGGAAGGTGCCGAAGATCGCCGGCTCGACATCCTTCCAGTCGTGGTTGGCGGCGGCCAGTAGGTCGGTAATCTCTTCCTTGGCGAGCGCCAGCGCGCGGCGGTTCTTGAAGAACTCGCCGTTGAACTTCTTCACCTTCTCCCGGATCGTCGCGGTAAATGCACCTTCGTCCATGGCCTTCCAGAGGTCCTCCATCATGCCGGGGAAGATCTCGGGTTTTTTCACGCAGTCCTTCAGGAGCTCCTTGAAGCAGTCCTTCGGTAAAAGCTCGACATCTTCGGCGAACATTGTGAAAAGCATGCGCATTAGAAACATAGCCACCGCATCCGTCGCGTGGCCGGATTTTTCCAGCGCTTGGCTGACACTGGCAATGCGCGTGGCAATTTCGCGAGTGACCTTGGCGGCATGACGAGAGGGGTCCAGCGAGACCGGGTTGGTCCAGATGGCGGTGAGCCGCTGGCGGATCTTCTCGTCGCGCAGGTCTTCCAGGTAGATTCGGAAGGAGCGGCGATCCGGAAACTGATCGTAGGCCTTCCCATCGCGCCGGAAGTTGGCATAGACCTCGATGGCGTGGCCGACATCGCAGACCAGTACGAAGGGCGGCGGCTCATGGGCGGCCGGAAGCAGACGGACATAGTTTTCCGCTTGAGCGCGAGCGTTCATCATGAGCACGTCCCAGGCGCGGTCCGCGCTGGCACGGCGCCCGCGCGGGGCGCTATCCATGCCCGGCGGCTGCGGCACGTCGCCGATTTTCTTGTCACCTGTGATGCGGCTCTGCTTGGCCTCCAGCACGAAACAGTCGCGCTTGTAGAGATCGATGCGCTTGTAGGAAACGGTCCCGTCGCGGGCCGTGTCCTTCAGCAGCCGCTCAAAGACGTAATCGTTGCTCTCATGGCTGGCGCTGGCTGTATCGGGATGCGAAAGGCCGAGGAGATCGCAGAGCTCCACGAGAAACATGCCGTAATTCGCCCGTTCCTGGCCGCCTTCCTGGCCCTGCCATCGCTTGATGAAAGCTTCTACTCGAACTTGCGTGTCTTTTGTGCTCACTCACGTCCCCTTGGGCTCCTTGATCGCGGAGCCGCTCCGTCGAGCCTTTGATATTGCAGATCGGCTAATTTTAGAACGGAAAGTTCGTCAAGCGCAGCGAAGATTTAGATTCAACATGACCCCTCTCGCTTGAGAGAGTATATTCAGTTCGTGGCCGTGCGGCGCCAGGTTATGGTGGTTTGCGGGACGATGAGGTTCCCTTTAGGCGGCTTTGGATGCGGAGGGTTTATTGTCACGTCGCGCATCGATCAGGACGACGTCCGGGCTATCTGCCAATTTGAGATCTTTCAGGATCTTCTTGACCTTTGCTAGCTCGACCGCCGTGAAATAAATGATTGCCTTGATGCCATGCCTTGGCACGCTCCTTCTTTGTTGGCTCGGGCTGTTTTTTTTCCTGGCTGCTTAGGCCGGCGCTTTAGCTCCGTTTCGAAGTAGTTGAAGACGGATGCACGCAATTGTATGTCGGGGATCGCGGTGGGGATGTTTTCGAACCCCTCGATCAGATCATCCTTATTGATCCAGTTCTCGTCGCGAGTAAGCATGTCCTTAGGCGACAGGATCACATAATCCCCGTTGACCCATGGAAGCTTGTATTTCGCTCGCGCCCACGTTTGTGTCTGGAAGTTGAAACGCGCCCGCTCAACCCAAACCTCTCGTACCGCCGTCGGCGGCAAGTGCTTCGCGGCAAACGTCTCTGTGTATTTGCAGAGAAAATCTTTGATCAGGTTGGTCGTGAAGTCACTAATGTTGTCGCGGCCGACGCCGTCCGACACCAGGCAAACCTTCTCAATATGGCTGCTCTCAGTAATCTGTTCGTCGCCAAAGTTCGCGAAAATTACATTGAGGTTGGCGTGTAAGTTTCGCGCGAAATCCATGCCAAGGCCAGCACCTCCGTTTCCTGAGACCGAAAATCCGAGCCAGTTCTGCTTTACCTCTTTGAAACAGTACCAATTTCGGAGGTCGCCATCGCACAACTGTTCTCCAATACCTATGTCTGACGCCGCAACCCTCTGCCACTGACGGAGCCGAGATCGCGAGTCTTCACATTTATGGCCGCGGAGCAGATGTTAAAGGAAATGTTGTTCGATTCGAGGGAATACTTTGACGCCTAGCCCGTTCCTAATTCAGCTCGCGCTGTTGTTTCTACCAGGGGTGATCTGGTCGCATCTTGATGCCCGCTTTGGCTCCAGATCCGGGCCGACACAGATCGAGTTCGTGTTCCAGTCGTTTCTTTTCGGAATGGCCAGCTATGTCGTCGTTTATGCAGGATACTGGCTGTTCGGATTCAATTTCATCATCATTGATCTGTCAAAAGTCGAGAGCCAGAATCTCTTGACGAGTGCGATTGTCCTACAGATCGCGATCGCCACTGTTGTCGGCTTCATTCTCGGGATCATCTGGCTCTATGCCGTGAATTACAAATGGATGACCCGATTTCTGCAGACGATAGGGGCGACGAAAACTTATGGTGACGAAGACGTGTGGGACTTCACGTTCAACTCTTCCGATGCAACTTCCGAGTACGTTCACGTTCGCGATTTCGAAAACAAGATTGTGTATGCGGGTTGGGTGGCTGTGTTTTCCGAAACCGGCAAAATGCGTGAGGTAGTTCTTCGAGACGCGATTGTTTACGATTTTGATGGCTCCCAATTGTTTGCTAGCCCAAGAATTTATATATCTAGGAAGCCTGAAGGGATGCATATCGAATTCCCCGCGACCCAAGCGAATACCAAGGAGCTTCAATGAGCGGCAACCCGAAGACGCCAAATAACGGCAACTGGAGCATTCGGCCGGTTAGTGAAGGCTATGTCAAAAAGGGTGGCCTGAATCCACCAACGTCGCAAGTCGTGTCGCGGCCCGCACCGCCCGCTCCGATGCGGCCTGCTCCAGCTCACCCTTCCCCGCCAAAGCGCTGATTTCCTTAATTGCTCCGTACCGCGACATAGCTTCAGAGACTGGGCCGAGCGTTCGACTCCCATCAAGGCGGGCATCGCTGGCTTTTCGCAATGCAGCTTCCCAAGAGGATCATCGCCGGGCCTTTTTCACAGCCCTTCACCGTCTTCTCGTTCCGAACAGTTCCCGACGCGCTCCATGGGATCGCGTCGGGAACTGTTGCGATTGATTGAATGCGAGATAAGAACACCTCTTTATCTCGATGCCGGAGAGGACAACTGTTCCACGACCTTGTCGAGATTGAAGCTCGCGGGTTTTTGTCTCGGCGGGAATTCCTTGAAACTGCTCAACCAATTTGCCGCCAGCGCTTGCAAGGGAACCTGAACAAAGGCGTGGTCCGCCAACCATTTGTCGTAAAGAATTGACTCGTCTCCCCGTTCGAAGGGATCGGCGCGCAAGTTGAATAGCTTCGGAATCCGCAGCTCTTCAAAACCACGCATCCAGACGCCGATGCCCTCATGGTTCTGTTCCATGAAGACGGCCTTCCAATGATCATAGCGAAGCGAGACAAGCTGGCCGTCATCGTTCCAGTAGATGAATTCGCGCCGCGGCGCGTCCTTCACCTCACCCCTGAAGAAGGGGAGCAGATTGTAACCGTCGAGATGGACCTTGAAGGTCTTGGTGCCGAACTGACCGCCCTTGAGGCACTTCTCGACGACGTTCGGATCACCGCCTGCGGCTGCGAAAGTCGGGATCAGGTCATAATGCGCGAAGGTTTCGTTGAAGACGGTTCCGGGCTTGATGGTGCCAGGCCAGCGGATCAGCATGGGAACCCTGTATCCCCCTTCCCAGTTGGTGGCCTTCTCGCCGCGAAACGGCGTGTTGCCGCCATCCGGCCAGGACATCACTTCAGCGCCGTTGTCGGTCGTAAAGACGACGATGGTGTTGTCAGCCACCCCCAGCTCTTCGAGCTTCTCGAGCAACTGCCCGACATAGCCGTCCAATTCCACCATTCCGTCCGGGTATGGCCCCAGACCCGTCTTGCCCGCGGATTCGGGCTTCAGGTGAGTCCAGACGTGCATCCGGGTTGGATTGAAGTAGCAGAACCACGGCTTATCGGCCTTCTGCTGCCTGTCGATGAAGTCCATTGCAGCGCCGAGAAATTCCTGGTCCACCGTCTCCATCCTCTTGGTGGTGAGCGGTCCGGTGTCTTCGATCCGTCCGTCGGCCGACGCCTTGATGACGCCGCGCGGCCCGAAACGCTTGGCGAAGTCCGGATTCTTCGGGTAATCGGGGTTTTCCGGCTCTTCCTCAGCATTGAGATGATAGAGGTTGCCGAAGAACTCGTCGAACCCATGGCTCGTTGGAAGGAACTCGTCCTTGTCACCCAAGTGGTTCTTGCCGAACTGCCCTGTCGCATAGCCGAGTGGTTTGAGAAACTCGGCAACGCTCGGATCCTCCGCCCGCAGGCCAATGTCCGCGCCGGGGAGCCCGACTTTTGTCAGACCCGTTCGAATGGGAGATTGCCCGGTGATGAATGCGGCACGACCGGCCGTGCAGCTCTGCTCGCCGTACCAGTCCGTGAACATCGCGCCTTCGGTCCCGATGCGGTCGATGTTCGGTGTGCGGTAGCCCATCATACCGTGGTTGTAGATGCTCGCATTGAACCAGCCTATGTCATCCGCCATGATCACGAGGATGTTCGGCTTGCGCCCCGTCCCGGACGACGAAGCTTGCTGCGCTAGGCCCGCGCTAGGGGTGGCCGCCGAAAGCGCACTTGCTGCAAGCGCAGTGCTTGCCACCAGCAGATCACGTCGACTGAGACCCTGCCGAACGCCACTTGATGAAGGGATCGTCTTCTCGTCTGCCATTCGCCTGTCCTCTGTGCCGAAAGCCAATTGGAACCGGGCGTCACGGTAACGGTGAATTGAAACGACGGAAGTATGTTACGGTAACAGTGACGCGGAGTAACAGTTACAGCGTGGCGGCTCTTGCCTTCGATGCGCTCTGCCAGCTCGCGCCGTCTGTAGGCAGTCTACGTATCGAGGACCGACGCGACCGATCAGGTCAAACTAACCCTCCGCCGCCACGGCCTTAGTCTGCTGTGCCCGAATTGCTGTCGCGGCCGCCGCGGCGCCGTCCCTGTCCTCGCCGCCGACTTGAACCGAAGGCGTCGCGAAATCGATGCCGTTCTCCTTGAAAGCTTCGCGAATCTTGGCGTAGGCCTTGCGTCGTATGTAGGTCTGCATGCCGGGCACCGTGGTCATCGCGAAGCTGAGGACGATGCCGTAGTCTCCGAACTCCTCGACGCCCTTCATTTTCAGAGGCTGAATGAACAGCGGTCCGAGTTCCGGATCGGCCTGCAGCTCGGCTCCAATCTTCTTCGCAAGCTTGCGAGCCTTCTCGATGTCGGCGTCGTAGCTGACATTGACGCGAAACTTGTCGATCACCCAGTCGCGGCTCATGTTCTCGACGGCGCCGAGCTCGCCGAACGGGACGGTGAACACGGGGCCGCGATGATGGCGCAGCCGCACCGACCGGAGACTGAATCCTTCGACGGTCCCCTTGTAGCTCTTCGCCTGGATGTATTCGCCGACACGGAAGGCGTCGTCGAGCATGTAGAAGATCCCGCTGATCACGTCCTTCACAAGTGTCTGCGATCCGAAGCCGAGCGCCACGCCGAAAATGCCCGCGCCCGCGATCAGAGGTCCGATCTCGACCCCGATTTCCGCCAGCACGATCAATCCGGCGACGACCGCGACGACGACCGCAAGCACGTTCCGGAAGATCGGCAGCAGGGTACGAAGCCGCCCGCGCCTGGCAGCCTGCGACGGATCGTTTGCAGCTTCGGCATGAACGGAAAGGCTCCGGTCGATCCATGACTTCGCGAGATGCCATGCGAGATCGGCGAGCAGCAGGACCACGATGCTTTTCAAAAGCCCGTAGGACACCGAGGCCACGGCAGGGTCGCTATGAACCAGGGAGTTCGGATCAAGTCGCCACACGACCGCCAGCCAAGCAACTGCCGCGGCCACTACGACGGCGCGACCGCCGCGGACAAGCAGGACGCGCTTGATGCTGCCGGGTGTGGAAGGAAATGCTTCGTCCGCAGCACGGCCTGCGAAGCGAAGCGCCGAGGGCAGGGCAAGTGCGTAGACGCCCACCCAGAACAGGCCCTGCAGACCGGCGCACCAGAGCATCCAGATGACGAAGAAGGCGAGGCATAGCGCGACGCGGGTACGGATAGGTCGTCCGGAGCAGGAGACGACGCCTTCCACCGCCAGAACAAGCAGAACGACCGAAAAGCAGAACGAGATCGCCTCGATCGTCGCCGGATCGACCGACAACGGCCTGCCAAGGCTCGCGAATGCTACCGCGATCCCCGCAACTGCGGCAAGGGTCTTTGCTCGTATTCGGACCGAGGACGTCAGCAGCGCTGCGTCGAGAAACGCGGCGATCGCTCGGTATGCCACCAGTGCCAGCAGCGACACGAGGAGGACGATGCGTGGAAGGGCGGGCCAGCCGAATGTGAAGAAGACCACGCCCATGGCCGCGGCGAACACGCCGATCGCCAGCAGGCGTTCATGCAGTCCCTCCGCGCGTCGCCGCGACCGTGCGAACACCCGCTCGGCGAAAAGCCCGATCGCCGTCAGCCCGAGGAAGACTACGAACACCGGCAGCTTTCCGTTGGACAAGGCGTCCGCCCTGGTGCGTGCAGCAGCGGCCAGAACCTCGCCGGGAATCCTTGGGATCGCCGCGATGACGCCATCGATCCTGGCCCGCGTGGCCGCCTCCCATGTCGCCAGCCCGGCGTCCGCTTCCTGGACGGCTCCGGAGGACGGGCCGGGCGCTTTCTCCAGCCATGACCGAACCTCGGGATCCTGCAGCAGCCGCACGAGATCGTCGACCTTCTGGGGTCGCGGGACCTCCTGCGCGTGAACAAGGGATGATATCGTCAGGGCCATGAAAAGCGCGGCGATCCAATTCATACGGATATCCCCCGCCTATTTATCGAACGCGAAGACTCGTCTCCAATCGGCCTTCATATCGACGACCAGCCAGTTGCGGCGCTCAGCCTCGTCGAGAGCTTTGTCGAGTCTGCCGATATGGCTTTGCCGATCGTAGGCGACCTCGCGAGCGGCGTCGGTATGGTGGACGATCATCGCGAAGTTCGGACCGTTTGCGGCGCTCACCCAACGCAGCATTTCGTAGTCGCCGTCGGAATTGCCCGCTGCGAAGATTGGCCTCCTTCCGATGAATTTATTGATGCCGGCCGGTTTGCCGGGGCCATCGTCGACGAAGTCGATCTTGGGGAGCCGTCTGAGGACGGGAACGTCGTCGACGACCGCGAATTCGGTCGTGATCGTGCTGCCGACGACCTGTTCCGGAGGGATGCCGTACATTTTACCGGTCATCGGCCGCATGAATTCGACGCCGCCGCCCGAGACGATATAGGTCTTGAAGCCATTGGCGCGCAGATAGTCGAGAAGCTCACGCATCGGCAGATAGGTCATCTGGTCGTAGGGCTTTCCAGTCTGAGGATGCCTGGCGCTCGCAAACCAGTCGGCAACGATCTTCGAGAACTCATCGGTGGTCATGCCGGCATGCGTCGTCATGGCGAGGTCGACGACACCCTTCGCGCCGCCTTTGAAGACGCTCCCGAGATCGCCTGCGAGAACCGATTTGAACGGCTCCGTCTCCTTCCATTCCGGGTGCTCCGGCGCGAGGGCCTTGATCCGGTCGAACACGAAGGCGAGCTGGTTGTAGAGCGGCTGTTCCGACCACAGAGTGCCGTCGTTGTCGAAGACCGCGATCCGGTCTTCGGCTGCGACGAATCCTTCCCCGCCAGCGGTCGTCGTGGCTTTCACGAAGTCCATGATCCGCGCCTTGGCAGAGGTGTCGTTCCACGATGGAAGGCCCTCCTGCGCACCGGTCGCCGTGACCGCACCACCGACTATCAGAAGCAGGGCGACCACCAGGGACGCGAGCAGGGTGCCGGATGCTTCCAGACGCATGCTTCTTATTCTCATCGTCATTCTCCTCTGGAGCGCCGCACGCATCGGAATCCGACATGGCTGGTGGAAGTATCCTCGGGTTCGGCGTGGCGGGCGGCAGGGCGATAGCGCCGGCAGTAGTTCGGCGCGCAGAGGTGCGAGCCACCCTTCAGCACACGCCGAGCAATGCCGATCGCGGGCTGGCGGGGGTCGTAGCTCGCTTCGACGTCGATGCTGCGTGGATTGCTCGGGATGCAGCACGAGTGCTTCGCCGGTTCCGGATGACGCGTCGACCAGTAGTCGCTCGTCCACTCCCAGACATTGCCGATCATGTCGTAGAGGCCATGGCCGTTGGAGGGAAAGGATCGGACGGCCGAGGTCCGTTCCTGCCCCCTCGGTTTCGTCGAGTGCGTCGGGAACGTACCGCTCCAGGTGTTGGCCATCGCGACGCCTCCGGGTGCAAGCTCGTCGCCCCACGCGAATTCCGCATCGTCCGCTCCGCCGCGGGCGGCCAGCTCCCATTCCGCTTCGGTCGGCAGGTCCATTCCCGCCCACTTCGCATAGGCAAGAGCGTCGGCGAAGGCGACGTGCACGACCGGGTGGTCCAGCCTGCCGCGGAGATCGCTCAAGCCGCCGAGCGGCCGCCGCCACGTCGCACCGAACTTGAACGTCCACCACTGCGAGATATCAGGCCCGTCTACCGACTTCGGTTGGGTGAAGACGAGCGAACCGGCCCTCAGCATTTCCGGCTTTGCGCCCGGATAATCCCTGGGATCAGGCGTCTTCTCGGCGACGGTGACATGCCCCGTGGCCTCGACGAATGCCCTGAACTGCCTGTTGGTGACCGGCGTTTCCGCCATCCAGAAGCCGTCCACCGTCACCGGATGGGCCGGAGCCTCTTCCGGATAGTGATCGTTCGACCCCATCGTGAATGTCCTCCCCGGAATCCAGATCAAGCCGTCGCGCCGGGCTGCCGTCGTGTCCTCGAATGCCAAAGCCATCGCTGCCTCCAGAACTGATGCGGGGAGCTTAGCTCCCGCGCGCGCAGAGGGAAGTTTGTTACAGTTACAATGGGTGTAACAATGGGTCTTCCGCCGTCGGATTGAGGTCGGGCAAGGCCTGTTTCGGTGGCCGGCGATCGGCCGTCTGCAATGTGATCGCCGACGCCAGCGCCGCCCGGTCCACCTGCATGTCGCGCGACCTGAAGAGCCGCCGCTCGAGGATGGCGACTTGGGTCGAAAGCCGCGGACAGGCCTGCGCCTCCACCCATTCCGAAGGTGTCCGATATCCGAGATTTCGGCTCCAGTCTTGAAGCGCTCGGTAGATCGCGAGGTCGTCGCCTACGCCAATGATCGTTCGAATTCGGCCCAGCCTGCGCCGCGGAGAATTCCGTCGCCGCGTGCGCACACGCGTCATCCAGGTGCGGATGGCCGGTAACCGCCGCCAGGCGAAAGCGGCGACCGCCAAGTCGATTGCGCACAGCAAGAGGACCAAAAGCCAGGCTCTCCACGTGCGGCTTGCAGGCGCATCCACGTCACCCTGAAGCTCGGGCTGGATGCGTTCGGTCGCCGCGGCCTGCGCGACGACGACGTCCGTGGCGGGGAGGGTCGCGGCCGACAGGACGTGCCCGTCCAGGTCGAACCACGGATACGAAATCGCAGGAAGCGGAAAGCGTCCCGCGCTGGAGGCCGTGTAGACGACCGTCTCGGTCCGCGTGCTCCCGGTTTCGACGGTGCGGCCAATCCCCCGCTGCTCGACGCCGTCCGCAAGTGCCGCCGGCTTTTCGTACCGCGCCACCCCCGCCGTCGTTCCAACCTCGACCGGCGGTATCAGCATCGCCTGCGTGTCCTCGGCAAAGACGACGATCGTCCTCAGCAGAGCGTCGCCCGCCTTCAGACTCGCCGGATCCCTGTCGAAGGACTGTGTCATCGTCAGGCCGCGGGCGGCGAAGGGCGTGGCGGACTGGTGGGAAGAAGGGCCGACGTCGAAGGAAGGAAGGGCGACCTTCACCATCGCCTTCACCGGACTGCCATTGGACGAGTAGCCGAGATCGATCTCGATCACTGGGAGCGGGAAGGATCCCGCCTTTTCCGGAACGACCGCGTAGCTTCTACGGATCCCGGAATACTGCACGCCATCGATCGTCTGAACCAGGTTCTGAGCGCGGTCGCCGGACAGCATAACAAGCGCATCCGGCACGTCGAAGAGCGGAAACTGCGGCGGCGACGTGAAGAACTCCGGCGCGAACACGTCGACGACAACGTGCACCTGCTGGCCGGGAACGATCCCTTCGGCGCTTCCGATCGACGCACGCCCGAACGGTTCGGCGGCGAAGCCCGGCCCGAACGCAAGGAGGCCGATCAAGACGGCGAACAATCTCATCGCGGCTTCCTCCCGGCCTCGATCGAGAACTTGCGGGCCATCAGGTCGGCCGGACTGACGGAGATGTTCTTCATCCACATCTCGGAAGTCTGCTCGGCGACGTTGATCGTACCTTCCTTTCCCTGCTTTCCCTTGTCGTCGAATTGCACGCTGTCCGGGGCCTCGCTCGGTTGCTCCGGCTGCTCTTCCTGCTTCTCCTTCTGGGCCTTGAGGAGTTGCTGCGCGATGGCGAGGTTCGCAATCGCTTCCGCCCAGTCCTTCCGCTTCTCAAGCGCCTTGCCGTAGGCGGCGACGGCCTCGTCGAATTTTCCGAGGTGAAGAAGGGCGTTGCCCTGGTCGTACCAGCTCTCGGCGGTGTCGACGGAAGCGAGCACGTCGACCGCCTCCTGAAACTTGCCGGCTCGATAGAGGGATACGCCCTTCCACATCGGATCGGTGAAATGGCCTGCCGCAGCGTCAAAGTCGCCTCGTTCGAACACGATCCGACCCTGCTGGTCGTGGGTCAGCCACATGTCCGCAAGCCCCCCGGCGCGCGCGCTGCCTGGCGAGTACAGGTGGACCGCCAGCAGCAGGACACCGGTTCGAACCACCCACCCGCTGCGGAAGGAGAAGGCCATGGCGATCGACAACGGCACGACCAGCCACCAGCCCAGGTCGCGCCAGCGGTCGCCTTCCTTGGCCTGCTTCTGGGCGAAGGTCGAGCGCACCCGCTGCGCTATCCACCGCACGTCCGTGTCGTCATCGGTCACCGTCGCGACGTCGGCTCCGGTCTCCTTTCCGATTTCCTCCAGCTTGGCTACGTCGAGCTTCGAGAACAGGCGTGATCCGGAAGGGTCGGAAGCGAATCCGCCGTCGGGCGTCTTGACCGGACCGCCGGCCGACGTGCCGACGCCAAGGATGACGATGCCGTTCGAATTGGATTCGATCGCCTTCGAGGCCGCTTCCTCGACCCCGTCGGTCAGCAGCAGGATCGTGCCCGTCGTCCTTTCCTTCTCGAGCAGGTTGTCCGCCAGTTCCAGGGCGGCCGCCGTGTCCTTGCCAGGCCTCGGCATGAGCCGCGTCGCCAGAGCGTCGGAGTAGCTTTCGAGTAAGGCGGCGTCTTCGGTTGGCGGCAGGACGAGATGGGCGGTGCCGGCATAGGCGACGATCGCAGTCCGGGCACCTTGCCTCGTATCGATCACGTCCTTGATCTTCAGCTTGGCGCGCTCGATCCGCGACGGGGTCACGTCGATGGCGTCCATCGTCTGCGACAGATCGACTGCGATGACCAGCGGCGCGGCGTCCTCGACGAAGGGCGGCGGCTCGCGCTGCCATGTCGGCCCCGCCGCGCCCACGATCCCGGCGACGAGGATACCCGCCAGGAGCCACGACGGCCGGGTCCTCGATCCTGCAGACCCGTCGACCATCAGGCTGTCGAGCAGATGCGGCGCGATCATGCCCCTCCATTGCGACCGGACGTCGCCCGAGCGGGAGGCCAGCCAGAGGATCAGGACCGGCAGCAGCAGGAGGACGAGAAGCCATGGGCGGATGAAATGGAAGTCCGCGATCATGCGGCGGCCCTCCGTCGCACGACCCCGACCGCGCCAGCGAGCGCGTGGTATCCGGAGAGCACCAGCACGGCGGCCAGCAACGGCCATTGGAACAGCTCGACGCGCGGCCGCCAGGACAGGTTCTTCTGATCCTCCGGCGTGATCTCGTCGAGCACCTCGTAGATCGCCGCGAGCTGCGCCTGGTCGCCGCCGAAGAAGTAGCGGCCGCCCGTGCCCGCCGCGATCTTCTGCAGCGTCGCCGTGTCCAGCTTGTCCTCGCCGCTCGCCGCCGGGTCGCCGATGCCGACGGTGTGGACGACGACGCCCTTCGACTTCGCGATTTCGGCGGCTTTAAGAGGTGGCATCCGGCTCGCGGTATCGTTTCCGTCCGTCAGAACGATGAGAACCTTCTCCGGCACCGTCGTCTTCTCGAACATCCTGATGGCAAGCCCGAGCGCGTCTCCGAGCGAGGTGCGCGGCCCCGCCATCCCCGGCACGGCGTCCGCGATCATCGTCTGGACCAGCGCATGATCCATGGTGAAGGGCGCGAGCGGGTAGGGCGCGTCTCCGAAGGCGACGAGGCCGATCCGGTCGCCGGGCCTCTTGCTGACGAAGTCCGCCACGACCTGCTTGACGGCTTCGACGCGGGCGAGCGGCTTTCCGTCGGCGTCCGGAAAGTCCTTCGCGTCCATCGATTGCGACAGATCTAGCGCCAACAGGATGTCACGTTGCGGTTCGACCTTCTCGATCGGAGGTTCGACGAACTGCGGACGGGCGAGCGCCAGCACGACGAGACACCATGCCAGCGTCTCGATCACGAGCTGGGGCCATGTCCTCCGGGCAATCACCGACCCCTCGGTCGGCCGGACGCCGGCCGCCTCGGCGATCTGCGTGAAGAAGGGCAGCCTGATCGAGGCGGACGTCTCCCGGTGCGCGGGAAGCAGCCACCAGACCAGCAGTGGAATCGGAAGCGCAAGCAGAAGCCAGGGGAGATCAAGCTGATACATGATGGCGCTCGATCCAGTTTCGGGCCGCGATCACGAGATCGCCGCAGACGTTCGAAGGGAGGTCGGCGACGACCTCGGCCCCGTGATATTCGAAGTCGTCGAGAAGCTGCTGGATCGCATGCCCGGCCTTGTCGTCGTTGTGCGCGTCGAGGAAGAGAACCCAGCTCTCGCCTGACAGCGCGGCCACCTCGTCTCGGGGCCATGCGGCCAGCGCAGTGCGCTTCAGAACCTCCCCGAGTTCCCGGATGCCGTCCCGGCGTGTTTCCGGTCGACGAAGGCGTTCTTCGATCACGACCAGAAGCGCCAGCGCCTCGCGTCGATAGGCGTTCGCACGGTAGCGAAGGACCCATCGGAAACCCGCGAGAACAAGCATGACCAGCAGCGCGGTCGCGAGCACGGCCCATCCCCATGTTTGCGGCATCCACGAGACGGGTTCCGGCATCGCAATGTCGTGCAGCGATCGCAGTGCCGCTTCCATCGTCGGATCGAGTCTCGCCGTCGCTTCCATCAGCGCCTCCTCTGCCGCCAGGCGGACTGCTCCAGCAGACGCCGGAGCTGCGGCGCGGTCTCTTCGGCGGCCGAAATCGGAAGCATGGGAAGACCAAGCTCGCTCTGCCATGCACGAAGTTCCCGTCCCCGGTTCCGAGCGAAGGCGTCTATCGAGGCCCGAACGCTCGCCGTTCGAAGCGCGAGCTCCGCCTGCGGACCGCCGCCGCTGACGACGATATCGCCGGACGCCGGCAGCTCCAGTAGGAAGGGATCGTAGACGAGCACGCAGACGACGTCGTTGCGGGAGGAGAGGCGCAGGAGAAGGTCTCGTGTCCGCTCCGTATGCCCGTCGAAGTCGGAGATCACCACCACGAGATGGTCGTGATGGGCGATGTTCGAGACGGTTTCGAGCACGGCGTCGAGCTGTCCGGACGCCGCGGCCGAGGCCGCGTCGGCCCTCAGTTCCCTGTTCTTTTCGGCGATCCTATCCGCGAAGGCGATCACGGCGTTGCGACTGCGATGCGGCTTAACCTCGCTTGTACCGCTTTCGCCGAAGACGAATCCTCCTACCCGGTCGCCGGACCCGAGGATACGCCAGGCGCAGAGCATCGCGGATTCGGCCGCCGTCACCGATTTCATCGAGCGCCTGCTGCCGAAGAACATGTTGATGCGCTGGTCGACGAGGATCAGCGCCGGGCGTTCCTTCTCTTCGGAATAGACGCGTACGACCGGCTTCGTGGTGCGCGCCGTGACACGCCAGTCGATGGATCGGATGTCGTCGCCCGGCAGATAGTTGCGAAGCTCCTCGAACGTCAGACCGCGGCCGCGCATGGCCGAACTCATGCGGCCCGCAAGCTGCTGATGGCTGCGCGCCTTCTGGACGAAGCGCAGGTCTCGGGCTCTCGCCTCCAGTGCAACGAGCTGTTCTGTCGAAACATGGACGCCGTCTCCTGCAGGCATGGGTCCTCCTTCACGACACTGCGACGAGATCAGTGATCCTGTCGATCACCTGGTCCGGCGTCGTGTTCGTCGCATGGGCTTCATAGGAAAGGATCAGCCGGTGACGGAAGACGTCGTTGACGATAGCTTTGACGTCGTCCGGAGTGACGTAGTCGCGGCCCTTCAGCCACGCATAGGATCGCGAGACCTTGTCGAGGCCGATCACGCCGCGGGGACTGACGCCCACCTCCAGCAGCCTCGCGAGATCCTTGTCGTAGCGGGCGGGATACCGCGTGGCGAAGACGAGCGCCACCATGTACTTCTCGACCGGTTCTGAGACGGTGACGGCGCCGATCTCCTTCCGGGCGTCGAAGACTGCCTGCGGATTCAGCTTCTCCGGCAACGGCGGCTTTGTGCCGCCATGTGCCTGGTTTTCCTCGTCGCGGTTGAGCCGCACGATGGCTGCCTCCGACGTCTCGTCGGGATAACCGACCTCGACATGCATCAGGAAACGGTCGAGCTGGGCCTCCGGAAGAGGGTAGGTTCCTTCCTGCTCGATGGGATTTTGCGTCGCCATCACCATGAAGAGCGGCGGCAGCGGATAGCTCTTGCCACCGACCGTGACCTGGCGTTCCTCCATGGCTTCAAGGAGTGCGGACTGTACCTTGGCGGGCGCGCGGTTGATTTCGTCGGCAAGGATCAGGTTGGCGAAGATCGGTCCCTGCTGGAACTTGAATTCGCCCTTTCCGCCCTCGCTAAAGTAAATCTCGGAACCAGTGATATCCGCAGGCAGCAGGTCGGGCGTGAACTGGACGCGTGAAAGCTCTGAGTCGAGATTTTTCGCCAGGCTCTTGATCGCCCGCGTCTTCGCAAGGCCCGGCAGGCCTTCGACAAGCAGATGGCCATTGGCGAGCAGTCCAAGCAGCAGCCGCTCGACCATCGCTTCTTGGCCGATGATCGACTGGCCGATGCGCTTGCCGAGCTGAAGGATGTCTTCGCGAGCTGACATGGCACTCTCTATGATTGACGGAGATGGGCGCGCCGGGAGTCGGCGCGCCCATATCGCGCTACTTCTCGATTCCGCGGTCCTTGAAGGACTGGTCGATCGCCTTGTCGACCTGGTCGCGCACTCCTTCGATGTTGAAGCTGGCGACCCGCTGGCTCGGCGGATATTTGACGAAGGTCTCCAGGAAGGCCGCTCCCTGCAACTGACCCTTCACCAGAAGGTAGGCGTTGCGCGAAAGCCAGTCGTTGTACTGGTCGGAAACCACGTCGGCGCGCTCGTAGGGATCCATGCGCAGGTTGAAGAGCTTGGGTGCGCGCCAGGTCACGAGCGGGGCCTGCCAGACGATGAAGCCCCCAGGATGAAGCTGTTCCTTGAACACGACCTTCCAGTCGTCGTAGCGGGTGGCCACGAGCTCTCCATCGTCATCGAGATAGTAGAAGTCGCGCCTGGCGCTCTTGTCGGTATTTCCTGTGATGTAATCGAGCTGGTTGTAGCCGTCGAGATGGTTGCGGAAGCTGGTGGCGCTGCCCTCCGGCTTCCAACCGCTCAGAAGCCGGCTTTTGACGTCGGGATCACCCGCGGCCGCAAGCAGCGTCGGAAACCAGTCGAGGCCGGACATCATCCCGTTCGAAACCTGACCGGGTTGAATGCGCCCCGGCCATTTGATCATGGCGGGCACGCGGAACGCCCCTTCCCAGTTCGTGTCCTTCTCACTCCTGAATGGAGTTGTCGCAGCATCCGGCCAGGACCACTGGTTCGGCCCGTTGTCGGTGCTGTAGACGACGATGGTGTTGTCGGCGACGCCAAGCTCATCCAGCTTCTTCAAAAGCTTTCCAACCATCTGATCATGCTCAACCATGCCATCGGCGTACTCGTTACCGACCATGCCGCTCTGGCCACGCATCGACTCCCGCACATGGGTGAAGACGTGCATGCGGGTCGCGTTCATCCAGGTGAAGAACGGCTTCTTCGCCTTCACTTGACGATCCATGAAGTCCATCGCCGCAGCACTTGTCTCGTCGTCGATCGTCTCCATCCGCTTCTTGGTCAGCGGCCCGCTATCCTCGATCTTGCCGTCTGCCGACGCCTTGATGACGCCGCGGGGCGAATAGGCTTTCAGGAACTCAGCGTCATCCTTCGGCCAGTAGGGTGCCTCCGGCTCCTCTTCGGCATTCAGATGGTAGAGGTTGCCGAAGAATTCGTCGAAGCCGTGCTTCGTCGGCAGGTACTCGTCCCTATCGCCAAGATGGTTCTTGCCGAACTGCCCGGTTGCGTAACCCAGAGGCTTCAGCGCCTGCGCGATAGTGATGTCGCCGGCTTGCAGGCCGACCGGAGCGCCTGGAACGCCAACCTTGCAAAGGCCCGTACGCAGGCATGCCTGCCCGGTGATGAAGGTCGAGCGGCCCGCCGTACAACTGTTCTCGGCATAGTAGTCGGTGAACATCATGCCGGTCTTGGCGATGCTGTCGATGTTCGGCGTCTTGTATCCTACCACGCCGAACGAATAGGCGCTGATGTTCGTCTGCCCGACGTCGTCGCCGAAGATGACGAGGATGTTCGGCCTTGAATTATCACTCGTGGCGGGCGGAGCGGCAGTTGCTGGCGCGGCTTGTTGCGCGAAGGCGGGCGCGACGATGAAAGACGACGTCATGGTCATCGCGACCGCTGCCGTGGCTGCAAGAAGTCTTCGATGAATGGGCGTACTCATCACAGGGTTCCTTTCTGCTTGCAAATGTGTCTGGGCTTATCAGGCGGAATGCGTGCTTCTCGTCGGGTTCCTATGCTCGGAGATAATGCGTCAGGCGTGGCGAGGTGGTAAGCTTGTAACAGTTACATTGCGGGCGGCATGGGGTAACAATCGGACAAGGCCGCTCGCCTACCGGCTCAGAGGCGTCGGTTTCCGATCGCTTTCGAGGTCTTCTTCGACCTGGGTCCCCGTCGGCTGCGGTTTCCCAGTAGGCTGCTCGACGATCGTCAGCGGCGCGGCGACCGCCGCGCCCGCGACCGCGCCGACCGTGCGCGCCGTCCCGCCTACGACCGCAGCGACGCCTTGACCGAGGGAGACGTTGCTGTCGGTCAGCGTCTGTCCGGTCATCAGCCTCTGGCCAATGAGCTGGACGATCTCCGGACTCTCGGCGAACTTGCCATGATGCAGGCTGTCCTCGGTCTTGACCTTCGTCAGATCGATGGCGGTGATCCCCGCCTTTTCCAGCCGCGAGCGATATGGCTCCTTCGAGGGATCGATCGCGCCCAACCGAGACACGTTCCCGGTGATGAAGCTCGACGCCGCGAGCGCCCTGTCGTCCTGGGACACGAAGATCGTGAACTTCGGAGCGGGCTCGCCCATCTCGACGAACTGCTTGGCGAACACCTGGATGTCGATGTCGGGCGAGGCGAGGATGACGTTGTGTATCTTGGCGTTGACGTGGCCGTCGCGGATGCCCATCTGCCGCAGCGATTCCATCGCCAGCCACGTTCCCATCGAATGCGCGAGGATGGTGATGTCCTTCACGTCGGGATCGGCGGCGAGGACCCGCAGGGACTGCTCGAGCGCCGTGCGCGAATAGTTCGTGCTCTCCTTGTCGTACTCGTATCCTGTAAGTTGGGCGCGGGAGGGCCAGGTGAAGAGGATCGGCGTCGCCTGCATGCCGCTATCGTGGACGATCTGCGCGAGACGGAAGACCGAGTCCTCGTATTTGTTGTTGAATCCATGGATGAAGACCAGCGCATGCCCGCCCTCGATGTGCTGTCGGAACCATGCGCGGCCTTCAGGAATGGTGTCGATCTGCTTCACCCGTGTGACGGCAAAGTCCGTGGCGGGGTTGGGCGGCAGCCGCTGCGGCCACTGGACGGTGCCCGGCTCGCGCTTTGGTGGAATGGACACCGCGACGTCGGTCATGAAGGGCTTGGGGCTGCGCTCTCCGTTGAACAGCGTCCTAGCGTCGCCCGACGGCTGCCGGGTCGTCGCCACCAGCATGTCGACCTGCGTCGTGCTCGTTCCCGCCGCCAGCGCAACCGGCTGCATGACGCCGCTCGGGTGTCCGCAGCCGGTCAGCGCCGGGAGGAAGCCGATCAGAACCGCAAGATGTGTCAGTCGCAGGAGCTTCATCTATTGCGCCGCTATGTTGGTGGGCTTGGTGATCGACAGCGGCATCGAGATCGTCAGGTAGACGGCGTCTCCCTCGGCGCGGTTTTCGGCGGCGAATTCGTGGAAATACTTGATGCGGGTCGATACCGGCACTTCGCCTGCTTTGAACGTCCAGCCGATGGTAGCGCCGATGGCCGCGACGCGCCCCTTGAAGTCGCTTGACGCACCGGCGCCGCTGTCGCCGGTCACCTGGTCGTAGTAGTAGCCGACGAGACCGGCGTCGAACTGCTCGTTGAAATGCTGGACCGCCGCCCATTCGACGTGGAACTCGTTGCCCGTTCGGTAGTCGGTGGCGGGGTTCTCGGCATTGAACGTCATGCCGACCACCGCCGACAGGTCGAGGCCGACCGTCGGATCGAGCCAGGTCACGCCTGCAGAGACGTCGGCGCCCCAGTGATGGAAGGCTATGTTCGATATCTCGCCGTCCTGATAGTCGCCGATCGGCACGTTGACCAGAAGGCTGGTCTGCCAATGGAAATTCCCGGTCTCCCAGCCAAGGAGGGCGCCAACGACCGGGTCACCGACGGTGAAGACTGGATCGGAGATCGACCCGGACGCCGTTCCACCTCGTGGTCCCGCCAGCGTCACGTCGGCATCGGTATTCTTCCAGCCGACAGGCACGGTCAGCGACAGCCCGAGGTGACCACCGGCAACGTCCTCCGGAAGAATCCAGAGCACCGTCGGAACCTCGATGATGGCCGATCCTTCGACGCCGACCGCGAGCCTACCGCCCGAAGGAAGCGCGCTCCCACCGCCGAGATCCCCCGTGTACATGTAGATGTCGTTCGAGAAGAACACGCCCGGAGGCGGCGTGATCGCACTCGCGGGAAGCTTTGCGCCAAGCAGATAGAAGCCCGCGCCGCCCTCGGCCGCCATTGCAAGCGAAGGAAGCAACGTCGCTGCTGTCATGAAGGCCAGGCGTCTGCCAAACTCAGAGGTCATCGAAGTTCTCAATCTCCAATATTTCTACGAGGCTCAACGTCTGCGGAAGTGCCCGCCGCCACCGCCGTGGAAGCCGCCACCGCCGCGGTGGGACCCACTGAATTCGCGGCCGCCACCGCCGCCGATCTGCCGTCCACCACCGAACTGGCCGATGTCGCGGCGTCCGTAGCTTCGCGAGAGATCGCGTTGGTTGCCGACATGCCGAGCGACTCGGTCGACGCCCAGATTGTCGGGGGCGCGTTCGCGGACCTGCCGGCGAGGAGAGGCGTTCTCGCGGGCCTGTACCCGGTTCTGGACTCGTTCCTTCGCGGCTGGATTGTTCTGCACCCGGTCCTGGATGTCTTGCGCCCGTTCCGGAGCGTTTTGACGGATGCGGTCGGCGGCCTCCGGATGCTTCGACGAGAAATGCTCGCCGGCGTTCTTCAGCCCTTCGGTGGTTGGTCGGTTCACAGGGTCCCAGCCATCCGGCGTATGCTTCTGCCATTCGCCGTTCTCGCGGCGATAGACGTTGCCGTCGTGCCCCGCATAGATGTCGCCACCCTTGCCGCCGGCGATGAAGCCGCGATCGCCCGAGGAGGTGTGCCAGTGGAGACCGGCGGCGTTGCCCGTCGAACCGCCGCTGACGCGGGCGAACTCGCCCCCGTGCTTGACGGCCGCCGTGCCCCACGAGCCATAGACGTTGGTGCCGCCGCGCGCGGCGAAGGCGTTGCCGGTCCGAGGGTTGAAGGCCGCGACGAAGCCTCGCGAACCCGCGGGGCCGGCGATGGCGCCGCCTCTGACGTAGGTGCCCGTCCGCGGGTTGTAGGCCGCCCCGCCGGCGATGCCACGATAGGGGCCGTAGGCGTAGCCGTAGCGGCCGAAGGTGCCGAAGGCAGGATTGTAGAAGGCGCCGACCCCGTAGGTGACGGGCCTCGGATAATAGGGCCAGTATCCGCCCGCCCAGCCGAAGTCCCACCAGGGACGGTACGCCCATCCGGTTCCCCAGACGAGGGCGTCCCATGCGAGGTAAGCCCCGAGGTAGCCCGCGGTGTAGCCGTACCAGATGGCGTCGGGCTCCGTGTCGTAGACCCTGACATAGGTGACGTTGTAGACCGGGGAGGACGCCGGAATCGTGTAGACTTCGTTCGGAACGGCTTTCGCCACTTCGAAGGGTCCCGTCGGCGTGTCGCCGACGAACCAGACGCCATCCTTCAGCACGAAGTATTTTTCGCCGACCTTGATCACCTGTTCGT
Organism: Rhizobium sp. 10PS4; assembly: GCF_032464805.1. NCBI lineage: Bacteria > Pseudomonadati > Pseudomonadota > Alphaproteobacteria > Hyphomicrobiales > Rhizobiaceae > Rhizobium > Rhizobium sp. 10PS4. The sequence goes on from NZ_JAWDIW010000016.1 coordinate 170,202, forward strand.
TCGAGTTCACCGCATAGGAGAGGGTGGTCCCGTCGATCGTGTCGAACTTGGGATCGCCACTGTAGGCGACGTCGACCTTGACGGTTCCGTCGGTCGCAACGCGGGCCATCTGCGGAATGCTCGCCTTCAGGCGTGCCTCTGCGCTTTCCGACGTTCCCGGAACCGATGCCCGGACCGCGTAGTAGGACGCGTCCTGCGGAATGTTCTGGAAGTCGGCAGGCAGATTCGGCGTCGCAAACGTCCACGGGCCATCGAGCGACGGCGCCGAGAACCAGCGGCCCGAAAGCAGCACGTACCATGTGCTGTCGAACGGGCGGTAGAAGACGTCGCTGGTCGTGTTGGAGGCCCATTCCAGTCCCGTGCCCGGCACCTTCTGTAGCGCGGCCTTGCCTTCGAACACGAGTAGCTCGGCAGGCACGTCCGAATAGAAGACCCTGGGGACGCCGCTTTCACCGAACTTCGCCGCGGGCAGGGCCGCCTTCACGTCCTTCCAGGCGTCCTCGTCAGGCAGGCTGGATATTTCGGATGGCAGCGCGTCGGCCTCCGTCCATTCGCCGTCGAGGCTCGTCGCCTTCAGCCAGTTCTTCTCGTCCCTCAGATAGAAGGCCTTTTCGCCATCGGTCTGAAAGATGTCCCAGTTGGTGTTGACGACGAAGGAGAGGCCCTGCACGCCCTTGACCGGAGAGAGCACCGCCTTGCCGTCGGTCTGCACGAGAATGGCGGAGGTTTCGCTCGTGAAGATCGGCGGCGGATCCGACTTGAGCCCGGAGACGTCGTTCAGTCGCTTGTAATCGGCGAGGCTTGCCGTAAGTCGGTCCTGCGAAACCGTGATCGGATCCGTCGGCAAGATCCGACCGACGCCGAGCGCGAGTTTCGAAAGCTGCTCCTTGTCGAGGGTCGAGAAATATACCGCGGTCGTCTGGACGTCTGTCAGCACGATGTTGTCGGTCCTGTCGTCGGCTACCGTCTTCGCCGTGACGCCGATCACGCCGTAGACCGGCTGGGCGTCCTTCGAGATCTTCAGTTCCGCGGCGATCAGCGCGTCCAGCTTTGTGAAGTTCGGCCAGTCGATCACCTGCGGCTGGAAAAGGGTCAGGGTCGCTCCGTCGTCGCCCGTGAACGTCTTCGGCCACGTCGGGGTTTCGGCTGAAGCCTGGCTGAGGTAGCGCCCGCTGACGAAGCCGCTTTCGCCCCCGAAATCAACGGCGCACCACGCGCCGCTCGCGTCGCATTCCCTGAGGTCGACCTGCGCGCCTTCTGGAACGTTTCCGACTGCCGCAAAGCCCGTGCCCGGTCCCGAACGCAAATTGACGGCCGCGGTCATGACCGCTGGGTCGGCCAGCACGTTGCCTGCAAGAAAGGTGGAGGCGACTGATAAGACAAGCAGCTTGCGCATCATGGCGGCCCTTCGACGTCATCGCCCGCGATCTGCGGACCAGTCCAAGGAATGCCATCGGAGCCTTTCGGACAAGGATGTTACTGTTACATTGCACCGTTGCTGGCGACCTCCGGCATTTTAAGGCCGGCTTCCGAAATGCCTGCGCGCAGCGCGTCTCTAAGATTGCTGTCGTAGCGCGCGCCGGAGAACATCGCGGCGACCGTCCGCTCGAGATCGGGATGCTGCAACCGGGCTGCGGCTATCTCCTGCTCCGTTACCGGCCGATCGCCGATGCGGGCGATCGCGGCCAGCTTCAAAACCGTCGTCGGCGCGTCCGGCGCCACGACCTGCCGCGCGAGAAACACGGCTTCCGCGTAACGCCCCCGGCGGTATTCGTCGAGGATCAAGACAAAGCTTGCATCACGTATGGGCTGCCCGGCGATCTCCACCGCCTGTCGGGCAAGGTGCACCCCGTCCTCCCAATGTCCCGTGAGAAAGACGACCATCGAAAGCTTCGCGAGCAGGTCGGCGTTCTCGGGGTTGAACGCGACGCCGCGACGGCCGGCAGCGATCGAGATCTCATTCTGTCCGAGCTGGTACTGTACGCCCAACTGCGACAGCGCGGCCCTTGGCGAGGAAGGCGCAAGCGTCGCGGCCCGGTTGGCCAGTTCGAGGCCACGGCCGAAGTAGCTGTCGTCGCCCGTCGCGCGACCAGTCCAGACATACACTCGCGCAAGCGTCGCCATTGCGTCTACGTCCGACGGGTCGGCAGCAATCGTGGCAATCAGGCAGGAGCGGGCGGCCTTCAGGCCCGCGGCGTCGCGTTGCTCCACCGCGAACTCGCCTCTGAGAACGCACACGTTCCCGGTCGTCGACGCCGGAAGGTTGCGTCTAAGCTCGACTGCATTGATGATGCCAGCGGGTCTTGCAAGCTGTCGTGAGACCGCGAAGACCAGGTCGCGCATGGCATCGTCTCGTGATCCGGCAGCGACAGTCCGCCGCTCCTCGTCAGTCCAGACGGCCTCGCCGCTGGCGGCGTCGGAAACCTGCCACCAAAGTGAGATCGAACTATCATCCTCGGCGTATCGCATCCTGATCTTATAGAAACTCTGCTGCACCTCGTCGCGAGACGAGCTCGGGACGGCGGCTTCGGAATGCAGACGGACGGTGCCAAACCGTGCCAGGGACACGGCGAGATCTTCCGTGACCGCTTCGCCGGCCGCCTGGTCTTGTTGGGACGCGTTCATCGACAGAGCTATGAAGGGCTTCTGCGTGTCCGGAAGCTTCGGGCTAACCGCGTCATATGCAAGGCCGACTGCCAAGGAGACGGCGAGGAACGCGGCTCCTCCCATGACGAGATGACGCCAGTTGCCGCTAACGGGCCGCAAAGCGGCTTGCGTCGGCTCCTCCGCCAGCAGGCCGACCTCCTGAAGTTCGCCTTCCTCATCGTGGCAGGGCGGTTGACCGCGTTCCACGAACACGGGGACGTAGCGCCCGCGCGGGATGTCGAGGCGCGCGCCCGGCTCGTCGGCGATCTGGTCATAGTATTTTTGGAGGGTCTCCCTGAGACGCGTCGCCTCGATGCGGACTATGGGATCCGAGGAGGGATCGAAGGAGGCCGGCCGGTTGAAGACGTCGACGGCGATCGAGTAGGCCTTGATCGTGTCGCTCCGGCCTTCGAACCGGGCGTCGACGATGTACCGCAGGAAAGCTCTGTAGCGCTCCGATACGTGAAGCCGTGGATCGGCCAGCAGCCGCTCCGCTTCTGCGCGCGCCTCCTCCTCGGAAACCACCCGCGCCCCACTGCTCAAGCCGTTCGCTGCCATCCCGCACCTCACGCCCGTCCGCCCATAAGCAGTGGCAAATGTACGCTGGCGCATTTATGGTTGCAACCATAAAGCGGCAGTAAGGGAAATTTTAAAGCCGTGATCGCGCTTGCCGTGTGCGGCACCGCGCTACGATGTCCGATTCCAAGGCGCGACACACGATGCGGTATTCGTCGATGAGCTCGTGCTCGCCCTCTCTCGGAGACGTCAAGAGGCGGTCAAGCGTGACCGTCGCGTCCTCGTAGGCTTCGCAGAGAGCCTCGAAGGAGGCGTCGTTTGGCCAGAGAAGCTGAAGCTCGCCACGCAGAGACGGCAGTCGCAGCATCAGCTTCAGCAGTCCGCGATGGGCGGCATCTCTGGGGGTGTCCATGGCGAGCAGGCGATCCTTTTCGATCAGGAGGCGTGCGAGGAGCGCGGATACGCATCCGCCATTCTCGCTCCGGCCAATCGAAAAAAGCGAGATTGTTACAGTTACATTTCGTCTGAGCCCCGCCTTGTTACTGTAACATTCTGTCAGCGCGAGGCCTTCCGTGCTCGACTGCGTGCCAACGAAACGGGAGGTTCTCGTGCGCGGGCATATTCCTCACACAGTCGCCGTCCTGATGTTGACAACTGCCCTCCCGGCAGTCGCGCAGGAGGCTCATGACGCCGTCAACGAGGCGAACAACCCTCTGACGCCCAAGATCACCATCAACCTCCAGGACTATTACATTCCAAGCTTCATCGACGCGCCGGGCGATCCGGAAGCGAACCAGTTTCTCCTGCGCGGCCTCATCCCTTCCGACATGTTCGGCCTCCCGCAGCTCCTGCGCTTCACCCTGCCGATCGCGACGTCGCCAGACATTCCAAGCGGCTACGTCACCGGGCTCGGCGATCTGACGCTTATCGATCTGTTCGTTCTTCCGAAAGCAGGGAGCGTCACCTTCGCGGCGGGACCGGTTCTCGTGGTGCCGACCGCGACCGACGAACAGCTCGGCAGCGGCAAGTGGCAGGCGGGTGCGGCGGGCGTCGTCGTCGCGCCGCAGAAATGGGGGATGCTGGGGGGACTGCTCATCTATCAGGCCTCCTTCGCAGGCGTCGACGACCGGGAGGACGTAAACCTTTTGACGTTCCAGCCGATCGTCAACATCAACCTGGACGAGGGCTGGTATCTGAGGTCCTCGGCGACGTGGAACTTCAACCTCGAGAGCGGCGATTCCTACATTCCCGTGGGCGCTGGCGTCGGCAAGGTCTTTCAGCTCGACAAGGGCGTGACCATGAACGCCTTCATCGAGCCGCAATACACGCTTTGGCGCGACGGGCCGGGGGCGCCGCGCTGGCAGATCTTCGCCGGATTGAACTTCCAGTTTCCAATCGGCCGATGACGGCCTTCAAATTCCTCAAGGAGTGAGCAATGTACAGGCTCGCGATTGCAGCAATTCTGTTTTCATCCGTCGTCAGGGCGGCACCGGCCTATTCTCCCGAGGAACTGGCTGCGCGAACGATAGAGCGCCGCGCCGTCGAGGCCGTCATCTGGGGCATCCCCGCGGTAAACTACGATCTCATGCTCCAGGAGATGCTGACGAAGACCAAGGGCAAGCCGAACGAGATCGTCTATTGGTCGCGGCCGCTGGACTGGCACAACCAGACCTTGACGCCCAATCCTGACGCGATCTATCTGATGGCGTTCACCGACACCAAGGATGTGGGTCCCGTCGTGATCGAGGTGCCGCCCGCCGAGGGCGGATCGATCAACGGCAACATCGTCAACGTCTGGCAGATGGCCCTCGAGGATGCAGGCCCATCCGGTGCGGACCAGGGCAAGGGCGGAAAGTATCTAATCCTTCCGCCCGGCTACAAGGACAAGATCCCCGACGGATACATCCCGCTCCAGTCCGACACCTTCGGCGGATACGCGCTTCTGCGATCGAACCTCGCCAGCCATAGCGACGCCGACGTCGCCAAGTCGGTCGAATACGCCAAGCGACTGAAGGTCTATCCGCTGTCGCAGGCCGGCAACCCGCCCGAGACAATTTTCACCGACGCCAAGGACGTCGTATTCGATTCCACCATCAAGTACGACGAAAGTTTCTTCAAGTCGCTCGACCGGGTGGTGCAGTACGAACCGTGGCTGTCGCGCGACCGGGCGATGATCGACCAACTCCGCTCGCTCGGCATTGAGAAGGGCAAGACATTTGCCCCGACCCCGGCGGTTTCAGAACTGCTCGAAGCTGGCGTGAAGGAGGGCAAGGAATGGCTCGCCGAGAAATACGAAAGTGGGATGATCCCCTTCTACGAGAATAGCCGGTGGAACTTCGCGGGCAATCCCGAACTGGTGAAGAGCGCCCAGGCCGGATATGACGAACCCGAAGCCTATCCGGTCGATCTGCGCGGCGTCGCCTACAGCTACGCCTTCGTCGGCCTCAAGCGGATGGGGACCGGTCAGTTCTACCTGATCTCAATCAAGGACGACAAGGACGAGGCCTTCGACGGTTCCAAGACATACCGGCTGACCGTTCCGGCAGACGTTCCCGTAAAGCAGTACTGGTCCCTCACCGCGTATGACCGGGAAACGCATGCGCTGATCCGTAACATGGACCGCGCCAGCCGCTCGTCCCAGATCGCCGACCTGAAGAAGAACGCCGACGGCGCGGTCGAGATCTTTCTCGGCCCCAAGGCGCCCGCCGGCAAAGATTCGAACTGGATCCCGACGGACCCGAAGCGCAACTTCGAGGTGATGTTCCGCCTTTATGCGCCGACGAAGGCGCTGTTCGACAAGTCCTGGGTTCTGCCCGATCTCAAACAGGTGCGCTAGAAGCGCAAGGAGGGCTAAATGAGAAGCTTCATTGTCGCAGTCGCCACCGCGGCGCTGGTCGTAGGTACTACGGCCTCCGCCGAGGATGTTCTAACCGGGCCGGTCGAGACGCGTATCGGGCCTCTCGAACTGCAAGGCGGGTAACCTCGGCATCTCGAGCGCGCAGTTCATACGCCACCGTCAGGCCGGCAACGCCGGCCCCTTTGACAAGCACACGCATCTCATTCGCCCGAATGTTGCAGGGCTTCTACCGGCATATAGAGGTCGCCGCCCTCGCGATAACGCGCTGCCATCGCATCCAGACCCTCCTTCTGCGCTTCGGCGCGGATATCGTGCGAAATCCGCATGGAGCTGAATTTCGGGCCGCACATGGAGCAGAAATGGGCCACCTTATGGGCTTCCTTCGGCAGCGTCTTGTCGTGGAAGCTGCGGGCGGTTTCTGGGTCCAGCGAGAGGTTGAACTGATCTTCCCAGCGGAATTCGAAACGGGCGCGGGAGAGCGCGTCGTCGCGCAGCTGTGCCGCCGGATGCCCCTTGGCGACATCTGCGGCGTGAGCCGCGATCTTGTAGGTGATGACGCCTACCTTCACGTCGTTGCGGTCGGGAAGCCCCAGATGCTCCTTGGGTCGTGACGTAGCAGAGCATCGCCGTGCCGAACCAGCCGATCATGGCTGCGCCTATCCCAGAGGTGATGTGATCGTAGCCCGGCGCGATATCGGTCGTCAGCGGCCCGAGCGTGTAGAAAGGCGCCTCGCCGCAGACTTCGAGCTGCTTGTCCATGTTCTCCTTTATCTTGTGCATCGGCACATGGCCGGGGCCTTCGATCATCACTTGGCAGTCTTTCGCCCAGGCGATCTTGGTCAGCTCTCCCAGTGTTTCCAGTTCGGCGAACTGCGCCGCATCATTCGCGTCGGCGATCGAGCCGGGGCGCAGGCCATCGCCGAGCGAAAAGGAGACGTCATAGGCGCGGCAGATGTCGCAGATCTCCTCGAAATGCTCGTAGAGAAAGCTTTCTCGATGGTGATGGAGACACCACTTCGCCATGATCGAACCGCCGCGCGATACGATGCCCGTCATGGATCAGGTTCAACGGGTCACTGCGCGCGATAGCAGTATCTCAGCCCCTTGCCGGGACCCCCCTGGTGAATGCCAAAAAGGGTAGAGGCTTGCCGAGGGGACTGGCAAGCGACAATCTGCGATGGCTTGGGGTCAGGTTACACTCAGGCTATCGTGCGTGGTCGCCGTGATCAAACGAATCGACAAGTCGATCGCCCGACCGGCACGCTTCCGCAAGCCAGTGCGCCTTTGTCGCATGCAGTGGCTGTCGATTTTTATCCCGCCCAGTTCAGCAAGTATACCGAATTACCGAAGCGCTATTGAGAAAGCAGGCGCGGAACTGGAAAGTCTAGTACTTTGTCCGTGTAGCTTTCGACCAAGGCGCTAAACGGCGTGCCGTCCTGAAGTTTCAGTACAGCACGATGTTCGAGCAGGAACGGCGGCAGGCTAAGGGAACTTGTTTGATGCGCTATTAAGCCCTCCATGTCCCAGCCTTCGGATAGAGGGGACCAGAGCAACTTGGCAGACAGGTTTGTGCGAGTGAAATTAAGAGCCTGAACGGCTCTGCCAAACGCGATGTCGCTGGTCTTCAACGTCTGATTCACCTCTGCAGTTAATTTTGCGGGTACATACCAATTGTCGGCTTCCGACAAGACGCGGTCGCCGCAGACCAGGCGGACGCGGCGATAAGCGATCAGCTCACCGGGTCCGACGGTCAGAAGTTCACGGATGTGCTCATCGGCCGGCTTGTCTTGCCCGCCCACACGCTGCGCTACAATCTTGGAACCTTCCGGTGCAAGCTTGTGCGCGGCGCACCAGCGATCAAGGGTCAACGTAGCACTGGCGTTACTCAGGAGATTGGCATTCAAGGTCTGAAGGACCGCAAGCGCTTCCACTCGAGATGTCGGCGAGTTCAGCCACTGAGACCCTATAGACGGTTCTTGCGCAATTGCGATCTGGGTGCCCAGCACGATGGCAGTCGCTGCAAGTGCGGCGATGCGAATGCGTTTCGAAGAACAAAATGACACGGAGAACGAATCCTTTCTGCAGTAAATTTGATGGGCGAACCCTGCGCGTCAAATTTCGTTGATTTTGATGGCGACCGCGCGTTGTCAGCGTATTTGATACCGGCCGCAAGATTTGAACTGCGCCTTGCGGGTACCGTTTAACGGTCGGGTTCCCGATAGACTTTCTTACCGTCTTCCGATGTTCCTGCCGTGCTGGTTCACACCTGTTGAAGCCTGTGTGCCCGGGCCGTCCTTTGCTTGCGTCGCATCAAGGTCGTTCATGATATCCTCCATCCGCTCGCCGACCTGTTGTTGGAGTTTGCAAGCGTTGGCCACCGAGCCGGCGCTTCCATCCTGGAATATGGAAACCCGATAGACGCGGATTTCAAATGAGGAACATGGCGGCCGGTCCGAATCTTCCTCATCATATATCGTAACTCTCGCTTAACGGTTCAGCGCCTTTGTCGCCCCTCCCTCGTTGCGGAATGTTCATATAGCTGGAGCGGATAAAATAGCTCGCAACCGACAGCAAAATCGAGGAGCAATTGTTGGAAAAAGGTCTTCCTCGGCGACGCAGAGCCCTCCTTCCGGTCGAGTGACAATTGTAGACCAGGCAGCGACACGCCGTCGATGGTTGCCAGCCGCAGATGCGAATAGCCAAGACGCTTGGCTGATGTCTTTTGGTGATCCATGTCGTCGTGCTCCTTGTGCAAGCCTCCCGACGATGACGTCGCCGGCAAGATTTCAGGATTCATCGGAAAGAATTTTCCTGTTGCACTATCGTAACTCATCATGAAAACGACGAACAACGCAACAGATGTGCGGGATATATGTTAAAGTATATCTCTTCAAATTTGTCAGCTCTTACTTTCCGCTTCGAAAATGCGTAAGTTGGGGAATACGTTGTAATATATATTACTATATATATCGCGCTTCATATCTTGGCGGCCGGATGAAATGGCAGATCTCTAACGGGTACGGCAAACGCTCGCTGGTCGAAACGGCACGATACAAGTCCATCCTCGGGCGGCGTCTGCGGGCGAGGTCGCGGCCCGGTCAGCAGACGAAGGCGTCATCAGCTGCGCCGTTCTCAACCCATGCTTGACTGCGCACGCCCAAATCCGTGGGCCGCAAGGCACCACGGTATGATCAGCCGTTTCAAAAGGCCGGCAAGGATATGAGCAAGGTCGTCGTGGGCGGCGTCGACGCCACGCAGGACGCGGAGTTTGCTCGCATCCTGTGTGGCGCTGGAAGATCCACAATCTCCAAGGTGCCAAGACTATGAACGACCCCTGAGCTCAGGCCGCGCTTGATCCCGATGCGCCGTTCTTCGGCGATCTCTTCAAGACGACGGCCGATCAACAGCGCCCGGCAGGTTTCGCACACGCTCTGGCCAAACCTGCCGGCCATGAGCGTATCACGCCGAGGCAATTCTCGAATGTTTGTCCATCGCTCGCCGCTTGGAAATGATCAGTACACCACTTCCCACGAGCCCCCTTCCGGGGCGAACGCTCCTGCCAGATCGGAAGCTGCTTGTGGGCCTTCGTGAGTGTGCGCCGCAGCTGTGAGCTTGGGTTACCTCTCGTCCGCTGCCATGCAAGGGTGGTTGTCCGCCCTGGTCGCGTCAGACCTGTACTCCGCTGCACAAACTGATAGAAAGAGCGCCCGCGGAGATCGAAGAAACTGTCCGTTGCCGGACGCGGTCGGCAGCGGTGGAACTAGAAAACGGATGCACGTTTTCCGGCCGCCAAAAGGAGCCCTAAACGACATGAACATGGTCTCGAAGATTGCGAAATCCCCAGCTGCCCCGTCCGTTGGCGCTCTGCTTGCAGAAGCTCGCCTGGCTCGCGGCTATTCGCTGGACGACGTCGCAGAAACCACTGGTTTGACTGTGGCCGAGGTGACAGCTCTAGAGAACGACGCGGATTTCGACGCGTCGAGGATCCGAAGGACCGCATCCGCTCTAAGGATTCTAGAAAAGATATGCGATGCGCCGCGCTGACATCGTTGAACAGCTTCTTCCACCGCTGCAACTCTTGAAGGAAGATGGGTGCAGAAACTCACGGGTCGCGCTTCAACGGGATGCTGTTCTAACTCCGGCGCAGTTTTTAAAACTTCTTGGGCCACGGACGGCAACCACAAAAGTCTCCATGGAAAGACGATCACCGATTGGGGTGGGGAGAAAACATGGGAACCGAACAGCTGTTACGATTGATCGTCCAGTAAGCTTCTTGAAGGACTCGCTCAATAGGAATGAATGACGTGATGATAGTTGACGACTTGATCGTGCTTGCCACTCGCATGGGGGCGGCCTCGGGGTAGTGTCAGCAGATGCGTGCCGCCGATGAAGACGTCGAGGCGATCGTCGAACAGACACACCGCAGCCGGTGGCCGATCAGGCGGGAAGGCACGGTGTAGAAGAGCTTGCGCAACGCGAAGCCGCCGGTGCTCGATACGGTGACGATGACCTCTTCGAAGTCGGTGGTGCGACGATCGGCAAGAGCTTGCAGATGCGTGCGCTTGGCATCGATGCGCTTGCCATGTGCCGCATTGCGACGGCTGACGATCTCATCGATGAAGGCGCGATAGGATCCGAGGTCGCCAAAGTCCCTGTTCCGCGCATCAGCAGAGCATCGCGGATGCATTCTTGAGATGGCCGTGGAAACTTTCGATCGAGCCGTTCTCGTGCGCGACGCCCTTGTTGTTGCGCGTCGGTGTCATGCGGCAATGAGCGCACAGTTCGTCGTAGCGCTGCGTCAGATCGACCTTGGCGTCGGCATCGAGGTTGCGGAAGGCGGCCGAACCGACCGCAGGGCGTTCTGCAACCCCTCGGCCAGAGCGACGAAGCTCTCTCCACCCAGGACGACATGGGCATGCTCGAAGCCCGACCAGACCAGCCGGAAGTGATAAAGCAGATGATCGAGCGATTGGCCGGCGATCGTCACGCCGAGGCTGCCCATGTCGGTAAAATCCGACAGTCCTAACCGACCGGGTTCGTGCATCTGACGGAAGATCACTTCCTGCTCCTGACCGTGAACAGCCCGCCATGATCGAATACGACGCTCAATCGTACGGCGAACACCTTCTGACAACTCTGGATGAGGCCGCAGCATCTCGTTGTAAACGGCGACTGCTCGGATGCCGGGCGCGGCCTTGAGAAGCGGAACAATCTCGGCGTCGAAGATGTGCTCAAGGGGATCGGGGCGACGCCGGTCGCGCGGCGGCTTGGTCTGCGATGGGAGACGCTGTGTTGTCGGTACTTCATAAAAAGCCTCGTCTGATGATCGGTTAAATGGCGACCCGGCACAAAGTTGATTCTCCATTCTCAGAAAATCACCGACGCTACGGGGCCCAACCGCGATCATGAGACGCCGAAAAATTGCACCGCGGCGGGGGTGTAACTCCGGTCGGGCTATGCCCTCCCTTCGTCACACCCCCGCCGCCGAGTCTCATCCTGATTGACGCTGAGTCTCAACTTGTTTGTCGCAGCGCAGTCTGCTGCGCGCTAGACTGTCATGGAAGCGTTCCTGTCAAATTCCAGACCGTCCCGCTGTCCATGCTCTGACGGAGCACCGAGATGGTGCCGTTGGCCGCTCCCCTTTGATTGGCGGGATCCGTCGTCTGTTGCACGGAATTGAAGATCATTGCAGCAGCGACGGTACGTCCACCCATCTGGACTTGGATGTTCGCATCACCCGCCGCGGTTCGTCCCTGTATGTCGACACGGGCAACGCCCACGGTATGCAGTGTGCCAGCCCCACGTCCCAGATCGGCGAAAGTGATTTGTGCAATGGCAGCGCTACAGTCATTCCGCTGCTCATGGTTCGGGGTAACTCCTCCCCGAATTGCGTTGTTGGTGTTCGTCTTGGTCAACGGCATGATGAACTCCTTCGTGCTTCCTGATGATGTATGACGGCAACGAAACACTTAGGTTCTGTTTTGGACATCTTTAATCTCCAGATCGCCTCGAGCTCAGAAAGCCTTGGCCGTGCGTGAAGCATGATACGTCTTCGGCGCCGCTCCGACATCGACATCCTCGTCGCGGATGCCGGCGAGCACGTCCACCCCCTTTTGGGACTTGCCGACATTCTCGGCGAGTTGCCAGTTCCGCCACTTCCCGCCATAGTTTGTGTCCCTTCATGTGTTCAGCCCAATGAGGTTATCCCGCAACGCGGATGCCGCGGCCGTTCCGCTGCCTCGCAATAGCTCTCAAGATTCGTGCCAACCAGGATGATACAGCCGACGAACAATAAATTGCTGCTATTTCAACTTCCTAGCGGAAAATACGTGATTGGGCGAAGACGAATGCGTTTCGCGAAGCCGACAAAGGTGACGACAATGTCGTAAGTTGGACGTGGAGAATCTCGGTTAATCGGGCCGTCCGGGACTGCGACTTACGGTCCGTGCAGAAGAAATTGAGCGGAGATCGCATTGTCTTGAATTTTCTAGGGGGAGGCCGATTGCTGATTTTTGTTGCAAAGCAGGAGCATCTGACGCGGCAACCACCGGCGTGCTTCCCCAGCTTTTCTTTCAAAGATCACCCGCAAGTACCCGGATTTCCGCAAGCGGCTCGGCCGGTCGATACCGCCCGAATAAATCGCGCTCGGCGTCTGAGGATCAGAGTACGCCTGCGGATCATCGTCTGATAAATGCGCCGCGGCGTAACTCCATTCATCACATCTCTGCACGCCGTGCCACACCCTGACTGACGCTGAGGGTCACCCGTTCATCGTCGACAACGTTGGCTCCCACAAAAGCGACAGGCTAATCAATTGGTCAAAGAAAAAAAGCGCCCGGCTCCTCGTCTTGCCCGCCATTCGCCCGACCTCAATCCAATCGAAATTGGTTTTCCAAGTTCAAGGGTCTTGCTGCAACGAGTAGCCCGAATTTTTGAATCCATCACCTAAGACCTCGGTGGGGTCGTCAGCCTCTTCTCGATGCAATCGCTCGCCATGTGGGTCGTAGAGAGTTGTGCACTTCGTGCGACGAGTGCCGGGGCCGGCGAAACCGCGAAGTAGTCACAAGAATCAGTCACAGTGAGCGGCGTCAACGGAACTAAATCCGACGGCTGCGATTCGATCGTTTTGTCACGGTTGCGTCCATAAGTGGTTTTCTGCGATTGGAGCCGCGTGTGAGCCGAATACTTAAAAAGGATAGACCGAATGGACGGCAGTCGTTATCTGAAAGGCTTGTTGCGATGGCTGAAGACGTCGCTGAAAAATTACCACAGACACCAGAGGCTTCTTTAAAGTGAAAAAAGTGCAGCGCAGCTTTGCCGTGGAGTTCAAATCAGGTCGGCGAAAACTGAATTCCAAACCGAACTCGATTTGGGGAGACACCGATCTCAAGTCCGTTGCTCAAGATCTGCAGGACGAGGCAATGCCATTTATGTCACTAGCTCCTCACGCAAAAAGTAGCGAGATGCTTGTATCCGGAGAAGAACAGGCCGGGCCGTTATTGACACTGCCGATTGAGCAGGAGAAAAATGCATCGGCTTTACAGGAGACCATAATGGCCGACGAAAACGATACGATGACCAATGCTAACACGCCGGCCGCCGCGGCGCCCGATGTACCGAAGAAGGTGCGCAAACCTCGCGCCAAGAAGGTGGTCCCTGCAACGGCCCCAGTCACCGTTTCGGCGGAACCGGCAGTTGCTTCGGGTGCCGCAGTTGGAAAACAAAAAAGAGGACGTAAGGCAAAGCCTGACGAAGGTACGCCGAGTGCCAAGCGCGCGCCTGTCAAACGTGCTCCGAAGGCTGTGTCGACAGCGGCGGCACCGTCGGTGGCGGCAGTTGATGAGATCGCGGATCTTCTGCAGCTCGAAGAGGAAAACCAGAGACTGCGCAAGCTGCTGGCGGAAAAGCTCCGCGCTGAAAATGCCGATCTGCGAAAGCGACTGAACCTCGGTTGATCGGCAGCAGACGGTCACGCGCTGGCCGCACTCTCATGCTTATTGAAGTGAATATTTTGGCGGCGGATCCTTCTGCCGCCGACGTTTTTGCTCGCAGTTTGCATACGCAGTAGAATTCGAGGTCGAATAAAATGGCGTCTCCATGGAAACTTCTTGCTGGGCTGGTGTCACGGCGACGCCAGCAGAAGCAAGAACGCGGCTCGACCGATGATGTGAAGCCGGACGTATCATCCATCGCCGAGCTGACTGAAGCGCCGGCCGACAATCGGTTGAGCGCCGTGGATCGTGCGGCCAACGAAAAGCCCTTCATTCACGAAGAACGCGAGGCGGTGTCAGTGGACCCGCATCATGCCGAGGAAGCGGTAAGCATTGTTGACGATACCGCAGATGTCGAAAGCGCCAGGCCCGTGGAAGCGGCTGACCCGGCTTTGTCCAATGAGGCCGATACAGCCGCGCATGCAGCACCAAAAGTCTTTCGAGTTGGCGAAGGTCAAACGCGAAAGCGCATGCGGGGCAAGAAACCGGAAACTATTGCAGTCGTTGTCCCACCCGCTCCCACCGCTTTCGGCGATGCAATCAATCTCGACGAAGAAATCAGGCTTCTCCGGTACCAGTTGGCACGCAAGCTTCAAATGCAAAATGCACAATTGAAGAGGATGCTGGAACGTTTCGAACGCTGAACCTGTCATAAACCCATGCTCCGAACCTTGGGCATGAGCGGCGTGTCAAACGCATTTCCTTGCTTGGCCACAAACGCACTTGGAGGGAAAGCCCAAAGGGGCGTTTATCGCGGTTCAGCGGCGCCTCGTCCTCGGTCAGACATTGGTATGGAACATTTGCGTAGCCGAACACGGAGACCGACGCATTGCGGCAGCAGCAGCTCCCGCGATCTTGGCAAGGGACTCAGAAGCCGGCGAGCTTGGCGAGCGCCCGCTTCTCGCGGCGGCGCTGGACCGAAGAGGCGATGTTCATTGCCTCCCTGTATTTCGCAACCGTGCGGCGGGCGAGATCAACGCCGCCCTTCTTCAGCATGTCGACGATATCGTCATCGGAAAGCACCGCCTCCGGGCTCTCCTGCAGGATCAGCGCACGGATCTTGTGACGCACGGCCTCGGCCGAATGACTGTCGCCGCCCGCGACCGCGCTGATCGAGACAGTGAAGAAATATTTGAGTTCGAAGAGGCCGCGCGGCGTCAGCATATATTTGTTCGACGTGACGCGGCTGACGGTGGATTCATGCATCTTGATCGCCTCGGCGACCGTTTTCAGGTTCAGCGGGCGCAGG
>NZ_JAWDIW010000017.1:0-147211 GCF_032464805.1 Rhizobium sp. 10PS4
TTCGGCTTGCATTTTTGTCGGTCGCTATTATCCACAGGGCGCCCCTTCGGGACGGATTGCCGAAAATTCCTTTACCGGCTGGTCAAAAATCCATCGCAACGCCGTTCTCAACGACCGAAATATAGCGAGAAAACAGGATCTTGCGCGAAATTATGGTTAACGGAGGATTAAAGCGCCTCCGACCGGCAAGCTTTAAATTTCCGTCACAAATCAGCGGCTGAGATTTCGGAACCTATCACCGAGTTGGGTGTTGTCTTTCCCATTGAAGGAAGGAGACCAACATGGCTGCCAATACCGATGATATCAGAGCATCTGTCAGCAAGGACATCGCCGCACTCCAGCAGGAAGTCTCGCGCCTGCAGAAGATGATTTCCGCTCAAGGCGCCGAAGCCTATTACGAAGTGCGCGGCCGCGCCGGCAAGGCTTATGACGAAGCCCTGCCCCGGGCAAAGAACGCCGTCGCCCAGATCCGGGCCGAAGGTGTGGCTGCCGCCGACGCCGCCCGCGAGCATCCGACCGCAACGACCACTGCCCTGGTGCTTGCAGGCGCCATTGGCTTCCTTGCCGGATACCTGCTTTCCGGCAGTCCGCAGCCGCAGCCTCGCCATTGGTGGCGCTGAACACGCCATATCACTCATAAACCAGCTTTTTGCGCACCCGCCGATCCGTTTTTCGGCAGGGTGCGTAAATGCTTATGTCTTAGAAAAACCAATTTTTAATGCCAGCTATGGGAACATAAAAAACGAAGGGAGGACTACCATGGAAAACAAGAGGGCCAACTGCATTATCGAAGTCAGTGTCGACAGCGCCGATGGCCGCTATGCGGTCGGCATCATGAATATGCGCCAGGCACTCGATCTGCCGGAAATGCCTAGTCTGTCCTATACACATCCGGACCCGGTCAAGGCCGCCGCCGGCATCGTCGTCAGCCGCAAGGAACTGGCCGGCTTCATGGCCTGCCGCTGAGGCAGCGCCACCCTAACAAAGCCGCGACGGCGCTTTGTCCAAAGCGCTGAGCGCTTTTTGCAGCGCCTGTTGTTCCCCTCGTTTTTTATTCACGCTGCTGGCATCCTTCTGTCGTTCATGCCAAGAAAACGGCATCAAAAGCAGGATAAGGATGACAGATGAGGGAGCGGCGCCCACCGCACAAGACGCGTGAACGGACAAAGCCCGCCGATAACGCCGCGGCCAAAAGGGTTACCCTTCCCCGTGCCCTTTCCAAGCTCGGTTATTGCTCCCGCACGCAGGCCGAACGCCTGATCGCCGAAAATCGTGTTGCGGTTGACGGTCGTATCGTCAACGATACCTCCGCATGGGTCGATCTTGCCACGGCAAGCATCAGCATCGACGGCCTCGTCATCGCGGCCGAAGCGAAAATCTATCTGATGCTCAACAAGCCTCGCGGTCTTGTCACCACCCGCCACGATCCCGAAGGCCGGCCGACGGTCTATGATTGCCTCAGGGATTTCGACATCCCGCATCTCTCTCCGGTCGGCCGGCTCGACAAGGCAAGCGAGGGCCTGCTGCTTTTCACCAATGACACCGAATTCGCCCAGATCCTGCTCGATCCGGTCACGCATGTGACGAAGACCTATCATGTCCAGATCGATCGCATCATGGACGACGAGGACATTGCCGCCATGACATCGGGCATCCGCCACGACGGCGAGCTGCTGACGGCAACCGCCGCGCGGCGCCTGCGCCAGGGCGACAGGAATTCATGGATCGAGGTCGAGCTCGACGAGGGCCGCAACCGCCAGATCCGCCGCATGCTGGAGGCGCTCGGAACCGAATGCCTGCGCCTCGTGCGCGTCGCAATCGGCGGGCTCGAACTCGGCGAACTGCCGAAAGGCGCCGTGCGTGCGCTGAGCGAATCGGAATTGCAGGCACTGCGCCGGAAAACCGGCATGGAAAGGACGAGACGCAATTGACTGCTGTGACGGAGATGGCGCCGCACGATTTCTGGCAGGAGCTTCACCCGCCCGGCACCTTTGCCGGCGATGGGGAATTTACCTCCTTCTATGTCGCCGTGCTCGAAGATGGCCGTCAGCTTCGCCTGCCGATCCGCGAGCTGGCGGATGGCGATCACGCCCTCGCCTCGCTGATCGTCAACCAGGCGAGCTTCGCCGTGCTTGATGCGCTCGCCGAAAGCCTCGCCGAAAAGATCAGGCCCATGCGCATTGACGTCGTCGCCGGCCTGCCGACGCTCGGCCTGACGCTGGCCGCTGCCGTGGCGCAGAAGCTCGGCCATAGCCGATACATTCCGCTCGGCACCTCGCGCAAATTCTGGTATCGCGACGAGCTCTCCGTCGCCCTGTCTTCGATCACCACGCCGACACAGCAGAAACGTCTCTATATCGATCCGCGCATGCTGCCGCTGCTGCAGGGACGACGCGTCGCACTCATCGATGACGTCATTTCCAGCGGCGCCTCGATCGTCGCGGGTCTTCATCTGCTGACAGGCTGCGGCATCGAACCCGTCGTCATCGGTGCCGCCATGCTGCAATCGGAGCGCTGGCGCGAAAGCCTCGCAGCCACCGGGCCGCAATGGAGCGCGCGAACCGTCGGCGTCTTCGCAACCCCCATTCTGGAGCGGAACGCCAGAGGCCGGTGGCAGGCACCACCAGCCTGGCGCGCGATATGAGGATTGTTCAATCTTTGGCTGAAGGCGCCTCTGTACAGCTTATGAGGAACGATTACAGTCCCGCCTGATCGATGAAACAAGGGACCCGCCCATGTCGTTCGAGCAAGCATCCCTGCTGATCCTTCTGCTGGCGATGCTCATTCTCTTCTCGTGCGATCGCATCCGCATCGAGGTAGTCTCGATCGCCGGCCTGCTTGGCGGCCATGCGCTCGGCCTTTATCCCGCCGAGCAGATCTTCACGGGTTTCGCCAGTCCCGTCGTCATCACTGTCGTCGAGATCCTGCTGATCGTTCAGGTGCTGGCGCGCGCCAGGCTCTTCGACAGTCTCGCCGCCCGTTTCGCGGCTGCAAGACCTTCGGGCTTCAAGGTCATATCAGGCACTTCCGCGCTCGCCGGCTTGATGTCCATCTTTATGAACAATATCGGCGCCTTTGCGATCACCTTGCCGGTCGCGCTACGCTTGGGCACGGTCCTGACGATCCCCCGCCGCCAGCTCGTGATGCCGGTCTCGTTCGCGGCCCTGCTCGGCGGCCTCGTTTCGCTGATCGGCACGCCGGCCAACCTGCTCGTCAGCGATGCACTCGCCAAGGCGACCGGAACCGGCTTTCACTTCTTCGATTTCGCCTATGTCGGCCTGCCGGTGGCCATCGCCGGCATTCTGCTCATCGCCTATCACGTGCAGCACCTGTTTCCGGAACCGGACGAAACACCCGCAACGATCTCCCCGGCGACGCGGCGCATCGTCGTCGAGCGTCGCATCCCTGACGTCTCACCGCTGATCGGCGTGCGGCTTTCCGATTGCCCGGCACGGTTCGCCATCAAGCCGTACGCGCTGATCCGTGACGACAACTTTGCGTTCGGTCCGCTCGACCAGTTGGTGATCGAACCCGGCGACGTGCTGCTTGTCGAAGGCGCCGATGCGACCTTTGCCGATCTTGCCGCCACACGGGCGCTGATGGCCGACGCCCACGCGCTTGGTCTGCAGCCGGATTTCACCCGTATCGAAGCCGTGGTCATGCCGGAAAGCACGCTGGTCGGTTCGCGCGTTCGCTCGCTTGAAGTCTTCCATTCTCGCGGCGTTGCTGTCACCGCCCTTTCCATGCGCGCGCCACGCATCGAAGGCCGCTTCCTCGACCTGCAATTGTCGATCGGCGATATATTGACGCTGGAGGGACCGCGCATTGCAATCGGCGAAGCGTTGGAGGAAAGCGAGTGCCTGCCGCTCGCCTCGACAACACCGAGCGAACCGGCGCTCCTATCCTGGCGGCCCTTCGCGCTCTTTGCCTGCGGCGTCGCCGCCTCGGCGGCCGGCCTGCGTCCCGACGTCGCTTTTGCCGGCGTCGTGCTCGTGCTCGCTCTGCTCAATCACCTCAATATCCGTCATGCGATGGCCGATCTCAATTGGCCGATCATCATCATGCTCGCGGCGATGATCCCGATCGGCCAGGCGGTGGCAAGCACCGGAGCGGCCGAAACCATTGCCGGCTGGCTCAGCCTCGTCGTGCCGATCACCCACCCGCTCTTCGGCATCGCCCTCATCCTCTTCCTCGCCATGGCATTGACGCCTTTTGTCAACAACGCGACGGTCGCAATCGTCCTGACCCCGATCGCACTGGAATTTGCAAGAGCCGGCAGGCATGCGCCGGACGCCTATCTGATCGCGGTGGCCGCCGGAGCGTCGCTCGATTTCCTGACGCCCTTCGGCCATCACAACAACACGCTGGCAATGGGCATCGGCGGCTACCGCTTCCGTGACTTCATGCGCGCCGGCTGGCCGCTTGCCGTCGCAAGTTATGGTCTCGCCCTGCTTCTTACCGGTCTGTTCTGGCTGTGATGCGATACTCGATCGGCTTGACTTCCCCAGCAATGAAACTAGAGCAGGAAGTCTTCACCCAATAATTAAGGACAGTCGAGCGCCGTGCGAATTCTTTCCGAAGCCCATTTCCCGGAATTGCCGAACTATTATCGCGGCAAGGTGCGCGAGAATTACGATCTTCCGGACGGACGCCGCATTATTATCAGCACCGACCGGCTGAGCGCTTTCGACCGCATCCTCACCTGCATCCCCTACAAGGGCGAGGTACTGACGCAGACGGCGCGCTACTGGTTCGAGGCGACGAAGGACATCTGCCCGAACCACGTTCTCGACTATCCCGATCCGAATGTCGTCATCGGCAAGCGGCTCGACATCCTGCCGGTCGAGATCGTCGTGCGCGGTTATCTCGCTGGCACCACCGGCACCTCGATCCTGACGCTTTATAAGAAGGGCGAACGCGAGATGTACGGCATGCGTCTGCCCGATGGCATGCGCGACAATCAGATCCTGCCGGAACCCGTCATCACGCCGACCAGCAAGGAATTCGACGGCGGCCACGATGAGCCGCTGACACCCACCGAAATCGTCACGCGTGGCCTTCTGACGAAAGAGCAATGGCAGACGCTGTCGACATATGCGCTCGCCCTCTTTGCCCGTGGCCAGGAGATGGCGGCGAAAAACGGGCTGATCCTGGTCGATACCAAATACGAGTTCGGCACCGATGGTGACGGAAACATTATCCTCGCCGACGAGATCCACACGCCGGACAGCAGTCGCTACTGGCTGGCCGAAAGTTATCCGGCAAGCTTTGCCGCCGGAAAACGCCCGGAAAGTTTCGACAAGGATTTCGTCCGCGCCTGGGTGGCGGAGCGCTGCGACCCCTATAAGGACGAGATCCCGGAAATCCCAGCCGAACTGATCGAGCAGACCTCAGCCGTCTACATCAAAGCCTACGAAGCGATCACCGGCGAGCGCTTCGTTCCCGATGATAGCGGCGAGACCCCGCTTGCCCGTGTCCGAAACAACCTCGCTCCCTATTTTCCTTGAAAAGGCGACAAGCGAAAGCCGCCTGCCCGATCATCAGCTTGCGGCATTCCTTCCAATCGCGTTAGAGCGCCGCGCGTCCAACAGGACGCGCTAAGGACGCTCTATCACTTTGAATTGGCGCATAATCCTTTCCGAAAATCGATTCCGATTTTCGGGGTTATGCGCTAGCATCGAAAAAAAGGGGTATCGGGCTCAGCCCGGCGGGGAACAGATGGTAAGAAGGCCAAGACGCAAGGCCGAGGAAACGCGGGAAGACATTCTTTCCATGGCGGAGATGCTGTTTCGCGAGCGCGGCTTTGTCGCGGTGTCGATCGCCGATATCGCCGGTGCGCTCCACATGTCGCCCGCCAATGTCTTCAAGCATTTCCGTTCCAAGGTCGCGCTGGTCGATGCGATCGCCGGACGCCATCTCGACGATGCCGCCGAGCGCTTCGCCGCCTTCGATGAGAAGCTGCCGCCGAAGGAACAACTGCTCCGCTTCATCCTGCGCCTGCTGGAAAGCCACCTGCAGGACATCCAGAAGAACCCTTATATCTTCGAAATGGTGCTTTCGACGATCGAAGCCAAACTCGAGGCCGGCAATCGTTATCGCGCTCGCATCGAGGCAAAGCTCGGCGAGATCATCCGCGAGGGCGTGGCGGAGGGAAGTTATCATTGCCGCGATCCCGAGAGCGCGGCGCGTACCGTTGCAGATGTCCTGGCCTGCGTGCTGCACCCTGTCCTGATCACTCGCGACGACAAGGAGACCCTTGTGCACCGCGCCGAAAAAATCGTGTGTTTCGTCGATGCCGCACTGCAAAATAGCGCTTGCTAAGTGATGATTGCTGAATTACGTCACTTCGTAAAGCTTTTCTTAATTCGGATAACGGCATTTGAAGCCAACCCAATCCTGACGCTTATATCAGCCTGCGCTCGATCAAGCCGAGCCCGCACGCCCGAGCTCGTGGATTGAACGGCGATTGCCACCGCACAGGAATTCAGCATG
This sequence comes from Rhizobium sp. 10PS4, assembly GCF_032464805.1. Taxonomy (NCBI): domain Bacteria; kingdom Pseudomonadati; phylum Pseudomonadota; class Alphaproteobacteria; order Hyphomicrobiales; family Rhizobiaceae; genus Rhizobium; species Rhizobium sp. 10PS4. The sequence continues at coordinate 6,493 of NZ_JAWDIW010000017.1, forward strand.
ATACGGCGTGCCCTCCTCATCTCCTCGGCCCTGGCATTCGCAGCCCTTCTCGCCGCCTGCAGCGACAGTGGCTCCAAGCCCGCCGGCAATGCAGGCGCGGCGCAGCAGGCTGCCCCCGTCGGCGTCATCACGCTGACGAAGGGCAGCTTCCCGATCACCACGATCCTGCCCGGCCGCGCCGAGACATTTCAGACCGCCGATATCCGGCCGCAGGTTAGCGGCCTGATCCGCGAGGTCGCCTTTAAGGACGGCGGTGAGATCAAGAAGGGCGACCTTCTATACCAGATCGAGGATGCGCCCTATATCGCTGCCGTCGAGCAGGCCAAGGCAGCGATCTCCAAGGCTGAGGCCAGCGTGCCGAGCGCTGAAAGCAATCTCGACCGCTACCAGCGCCTCGTCGGCAGCGGCGCCACCCAGATCGAATTCGAAACGGCCAAGACGACGCTGCTCCAGGCCAAGGCCGAAGTCGAGTCGGCGAAGGCCGCGCTTTCCGCTGCACAGATCGACCTCGACCACACCAAGATCGTCGCCCCTTTCGATGGCATCATCGACCAGACGGCCGTTAATGTCGGCAACGTCGTCTCTGCCAACCAGACGGCGGCGCTGACGACGATCCGCCAGCTCGATCCGATCTACATCTCGCTGACGGAATCGAGCACCAACCTCTTGAAGCTGCGTGATGCGATGGCCGCCGGCGACATCAAGGGCGAAGCCAATGTCGTCTTCCATCTGATCCTCGAAAACGGCAAGGAATACAATCAGCAGGGCAAGCTCGACATGTCGAAGCAGGTGGTCAGCGAGACGACCGGCACCTTCATCATCCGCGTGCTCTTTCCCAATCCAGACCGTATCGTGCTGCCCGGCATGTATGTCCGCGCAACCGTCGAGCTCGGCGCCGAGGCCGGTTATGCGCTGCCGCAGCTGGCGACGAGCCGTGACGCCAACGGCCGGCTGACGGCACAGTTCGTTTCAGCCGACGGCAAGGTCGAAACCCGCGCCTTCGAGAACAGCTCGCCCTCCAACAATTTTTGGCTCGTGACCGAAGGCATCAAGGACGGCGATCAACTGATCGTCAGCGGCCTGCAATCGATCACCTCAGGCATGCCGGTGAAGCCGGTCCCGATGAAGATCAACGACACCGGCGTGGTCGTGCCTGCCGAGCAGCCCGCGGCCGGTGACGCGCAGAAGCCCGCAGCGAAATAATCGCCGCAGGCCCGCATCGTCACCGTCTCAGCCGCACAGGAACAACCGATGGCTAAGTTTTTCATCCGACGTCCGATTTTCGCCTGGGTCATTGCGATCACCATCATGCTCGCCGGCCTGCTGGCGATTTTCACGCTGTCGATCTCGCAATATCCCGACATCGCCCCGACGACGGTTCGCATCAACGCCACCTATCGCGGCGCCAGCGCCGAGACTGTCGAGAAATCGGTGACGACGATCATCGAGGACGGCATGACCGGCCTCGACGACCTCACCTACATGACCTCGACCTCATCGACGGGTTCGGCCAGCATCCAGCTCACCTTCGGGACAAGCGCCGACCCCGATATCGCCCAGGTGCAGGTGCAGAACAAGCTGCAGCTGGTTCAGTCGCAGCTCCCAAGCGATGTCATCGATGCCGGTATCAGCGTCACCCGCTCGACCTCGAGCATCCTTCTCGTCGGCTCGCTCGTCTCCACCGACGGCAAGCGCAATTCTGTCGACCTCGGCAATATCATGTCGACCTCGATCGAGGATCAGATTCAGCGCCTGGAAGGCGTCGGCAGCATCAATGTCTTCGGTTCGGGATACGCTATGCGCGTCTGGCTCGATCCGTTCAAGCTCTTGAAATACCAGTTGACACCGAGCGACGTGACATCTGCCATCCAGGCGCAGAACACCCAGGTTTCCGTCGGTTCGCTCGGTGCCCAGCCGACGATCCCCGGTCAGCAGCTCAACGTCACCATCACCGCCCAGAGCCAGCTGACCACCGTCGCCGATTTCGAGCACATCATCCTGAAGGTCGAAAAGGACGGCGCGACGGTGCGCTTGAGCGACGTCTCGCGCATCGAGATCGGTCAGGAAAGCTACGGCGGCAGTTCGCGGTACAACGGCCAGCCCTCGACCGGTTTCGCCGTTAACCTTGCAATCGGCGCCAACGCCATCGATACCGCCGCCCGCGTGCGCTCCGCGCTCGAGGTTATCGGCCGCGGTCTGCCGGCAGGTGTCGAGATCACCTACCCCTACGACACCACGCCCTTCGTGGAACTATCGATCGAGAAGGTGGTGCACACGCTGATTGAGGCGATCGTGCTCGTCTTCGTGGTGCTGCTTGTCTTCCTGCAGAATCTCCGTGCGACGCTGATTCCGACGATTGCCGTTCCCGTGGTGCTGCTCGGCACCTTCGGTGTGCTGGCGGCCACCGGCTATTCGATCAATACCTTGACGATGTTCGCCATGGTGCTGGCGATCGGTCTTCTCGTCGACGACGCCATCGTCGTCGTCGAAAACGTCGAACGCATCATGTCCGAAGAAAAGCTTTCGCCGCTCGAAGCGACGGAAAAATCGATGGGCGAGATCACCGGCGCCATTGTGGGCATCGCGCTCGTCCTCACCGCCGTCTTCATTCCGATGGCCTTCTTCGGCGGTTCGACCGGCATCATCTATCGCCAGTTCTCGATCACCATCGTCTCGGCCATGCTGCTGTCGGCGCTCGTCGCCCTCGTACTGACGCCCGCACTTTGCGCCACGATGCTGAAGCCGGTCGGCGAACACAGGAAGCACCGCGTCGGCGACTGGTTCAACCGCAACTTCACGCGCTCGACCAACGGCTATATCAGCGCCATCGGCTATCTGCTGAAGCGGCCGATCCGCGTCATGCTGGTCTTCCTTCTGGTCGGCGCCGGCTGCGCCTATCTCTTCACCCGCCTGCCGAGCTCCTTCCTGCCGCAGGAAGACCAGGGCGTGCTGCTGACCATTGTCACCACGCCGCCGGGCTCGACCACGCAGCAGACCCAGGCAGTCGTCGAAAAGGTCGAGAAATATTATCGTGAAAACGAGAAGGACGCCGTTGATTCAGTGTTCGGCGCGCTCGGCTTCGGTTTCAGCGGTTCCGGCCAGAACAGCGCCATCGTCTTCACCAAGCTCAAGGATTTCTCGCTGCGCACCGATCCGGCGCTGAGCGCCCAGTCGGTCGTCAACCGGGCGCTTGGCAATTTCTTTGCGATCCGCGAGGCGCAGGTCTTCGCGCTGCTGCCGCCGGCGATCCAGGGTCTCGGCGTGTCGAGCGGCTTCTCCATGTATCTCGTCGATACCGGCGGGCATGGCAACGACGCCCTGACGGCCGCCTCCAAGCGGCTGATCCAGATGGGCAATAGCTCGGGCCAGATCGTGGCGCTGCGCAGCAGCAATAAGGAAGTCGAGCCGCAGATGCGCATCGTGCTCGATCAGGAAAAGATCGGCGCCATGGGCGTCGACATCGCCTCGGTCAATTCGATGCTGTCGATCATCTTCACCGGCCGCGACGTCAACGACTTCACGCTGAACGGCGAAATCAAGCCGGTCTATGTCGAAGGCGATGCGCCCTTCCGCATGCAGCCGAGCGATCTCAACCACTGGTACGCCCGCAACAATGACGGCGAAATGGTGCCCTTCTCCGCCTTTACCCGGACGGAGTGGGTGAAGGGCGCGCCCTCACTTGCCCGCTTCAACGCCGTCAGCGCCATTCCGCTCGACGGCGCTTCCGCACCCGGGGTTTCCTCCGGCGATGCGATGAACGAAATGGAAGCACTCACCAATCAGCTCGGCGGCGGTTATACAGTCGCCTGGCAGGGCATCTCCTATCAGGAGCGGCTGTCCGGTTCGCAGGCACCAATGCTTTACGCGATCTCGGTTCTGGTTGTCTTCCTCTGCCTGGCAGCGCTTTATGAAAGCTGGTCGATCCCCTTCTCGGTGATCATGGCAGTGCCTGTCGGTATTCTCGGCGCGCTGACGGCGGCAACCCTCTTCGGCCAGGCGAACGACGTCTATTTCAAGGTCGGCTTGCTCACAACCATAGGGTTGGCGGCCAAAAACGCCATCCTGATCGTCGAATTCGCCAAGGATCGTATGGAAAGCGGCATGGGGCTCTACGAGGCGACATTGGAAGCCGCAAGATTGCGGCTGCGGCCGATCATCATGACATCGCTTGCCTTTATCCTCGGCGTCGTCCCGCTGGCGATCGCGACAGGCGCGGGCTCGGCGGCGCAGAATGCCATCGGTATCGGCGTTCTCGGCGGCATGCTGGCGGCCACAATGCTTGGAATTTTCTTCGTGCCGTCGTTTTTCGTCGTCATTCGACGCATCTTTGCCACACGCGGCAAAAATGCGGCAGGGCTGTGATATAAATGCACTGTGATAATGCAGTTCCCGTTGCTACATTGCGCCCGACTGCTTCGGTGTGTTTTTTTGGTATGACGAGGCGCGGCGGCGATAGTGAAGCATGAAGCTTCGGACAAGAATTGACTTGCTCGAGTACAGGATGAAATGAATGGTATCTCTTCGTTTTGCCACACCGGCATTATTATTATTGTTGTCGGGCTGTGTCGTAGGCCCGGATCATGCTCCTCCTGAAATGCCGCTGCCCGCCAAATTCGGAGAAGGCGGAACGAAGAGTGTAGGCGACGTCGCAACCGCAGCCTGGTGGACCGCCTTTAGCGATCCCAAACTGAATGGCTATGTCCAGGCCGGACTCGATCAGAACCTGACCGTCCAGCAGGCGATCGAACGCATCAATTCGGCTTCCGCCAACGTCATCGCCGCCGGCGCCGGCGGCCTGCCGAACCTGAACGTCGGCGCTTCGCACACGATCAGCGGCCAGAAGGGCGAGCTACGCAACCAGTTCGACACGCGCAACACCAGTGCCGGCGACGTCCAGCTGAGCTGGCTGCTCGACCTCTTCGGCCTCTACAAGCGCAGCACCGAGAGCGCGCTTGCGTCGCTCGATTCAGCATACGCATCAGCTGATGTCGCCAAGCTGACCCTCGTGCAGGATCTCGTCTCGAGCTATATCGACGTTCGCTATTATCAGCAGCGCCTGGCGCTTTCGAGGGCCAACCTGAAGTCTCGTCAGGAAACCTACGAACTGACCAAGTTCCAGCTTGAAGCCGGCGCCGCCTCGCGTCTCGACGTAGTTCAGGCCGAAGGCCTGGTGCAGTCGACGCTCGCCGAAATTCCCGGCCTGGAAACCAACATCCGCATATCGGCCCATCACATCGCCACGCTGCTCGGCCTGCCGGCCTCGGCTCTCGTCGATGAATTGCTGAAGGGCCGTGGCCAGCCGGTATTCCGCGGTGGCATCACCTCCGGCATTCCGGCAGATCTGATCCGCAACCGTCCCGACATTCGCGTAGCGGAGCGTGATCTCGCCGCCGCAACGGCCAATATCGGCGTTGCCCAGGCGCAGCTTTATCCGAGCATCTCGCTCAGCGGCTCGATCTCGCCGTCCTACATCAACCAGCGCGGCGTCCATGGCGGCCTGACCGGCTGGTCCTTCGGCCCAACCCTCAACCTGCCGATTTTCGACGGCGGCACCCTGCGCGCCAACGTCAAGACGGCACAGTCCAATGCCGCCAATGCCTATCTCAACTGGAAGTCGACGGTGCTGTCCGCCGTCGAACAGGTCGAGAATGCACTTTCGGCCGTCCGGCGTGACGCCCGCACGGTCGCAGCACTTCAGGCCCAAGTGAAGACCACGCAGGAAACGCTTGAGCTTTCCACAGCATCCTACAAGGACGGCGCCTCTTCGCTGCTCGACGTTCTCGACGCCCAGCGCCAGGTTTCGCTCGCCCAGGCAAGCCTTGCCGCAGCCGTCCAGCAGATGGCCAAGGACTATGTCTCGCTGAACATCGCAATCGGCGGCGGTTTCGCCCCCGGCGGCAAGACCACCGCACCGACTGTGAAAGCTGTAGCCGTCAAGAGCTGATCTGCGTTTCGCCCTTCTGGGAAATACAGAGCCCCGCGATCATCTCGCGGGGCTTTTTCGTAGGTGCCGCGTGCCGCCACCGATAACTGCGCATAAGATGAATTTGGATTCGACAAGCTTCGATCTGCCGGTTGCCGGCGCGGCAAACCTCAAACGGTTCGGGTGAAATCATGGGCGTCTGGATCGACACGGACATGGGCTTCGACGACATCGCCGCCATTCTGGTGGTGGGACAGTCGGAATTCGAGATCGACGGAATATCACTGGTCTTCGGCAATACGCCGCTGCCGCAGGTGAGGATAAACGCCGCCGGCGCCGCCAGCGCCTTCGGCTGGACGTTCCCGATCCACACCGGCCGAGCCATGCCCGTGCTCGGCAAGCTCGAAACCGCTCAGGCGATCCTCGGCGAAACCGGCATCCCGACATCAGGCAGGAGCCTGCCGCAGGCGGCTGCCCTTGCCGAAAGCGATGCCTTCGCAGCACTCTGCCGCTGGCTGGAGCGCAAAGGCCAGCACCGCATCCTGGCGCTTGGCCCGCTCACCAACATCGCCGCCGTGGCGCTTGCCCGGCCCGATCTTGCCGCCCGCATCACCGAACTCGTCTGGATGGGCGGCGGCGTCACCAGTGGCAACCATACGGCCTCCGCCGAGTTCAACGCGCTCGCCGATCCCGAGGCCCTCTCGATCGTCATCGCCCATGGCCTGCCGCTGCGCATGGTCGATCTCGACCTCTGCCGCAAGGTGCTGGCCAGGCCCGAAGACGCTGAGCCGGTGCGCAATGCCGGCGGCGCCAATGCCGAACTGATCGCTGACATGTTTTCGGGTTATATCCACATCGGCACCAGCCGCGGCCGGCCGGCCATGGCGATCTACGATCCCACGGCCGCCGTCGCCTTTGTGACCTCCGACGTCGTGAGCTTCCACCCTGCCCGTATCGACGTCGAGCTGCAGGGCGCCCTCACCCGTGGCCGTACCGTCGTCGAGACCCGTGCCACGCATGCGACCTTCAATGCTCAATTCGCCGCCGACATCGATGCCGACATGGCGCGTGTCATCATTCTCGCTGCCCTTGTTAACGAGGCCCGCAAATGAACGCCGTACCTCATCAGGAACCCGCCGATCTCAACGATCCTGCCTTGCGCGCCCGCGCCGTCACTGCTGCGCGCGGCGATGCCCCTTTCGACATGCTGATCACCGGCGGCCGGCTGCTCGATACGGTGACGGGCCTGATCCGGCAAGCCGATATCGGCCTCGTCGGCGCGCTGATATCAAGCGTTCATGCCCCGGCGAGCCGCACCGATGCCGCCGAGATCATCGATGCAGCGGGCAGTATCCTGACGCCCGGCCTGATCGACACGCACATGCATATCGAAAGTTCGATGGTGACACCCGCCGAATATACGAGCGCGGTCTTGCCACGCGGCGTCACCACGATCGTGTGGGATCCGCATGAATTCGGCAATGTCCATGGGCTCGACGGCGTGCGCTGGGCGATCGAGGCGGCGCGCAGCCTGCCGCTGCGTATGATCCTTCTCGCGCCCTCCTGCGTGCCCTCCGCGCCGGGCCTGGAACTTGCCGGCGCCGATTTCGATGCCTCCATGATCACCGAGATGCTGCACTCCTCCGCCGTCGGCGGCGTCGCCGAAGTGATGAATATGCGCGGCGTCATCGACGGCGATCCGCGCATGACTGCTATCGTCAATGCCGGCCTTGCCGCCGGCAAGCTCGTCTGCGGCCATGCACGCGGCCTCGAAGGCGCCGATCTCAACGCCTTCATGGCATCGGGTATCACCTCCGACCACGAACTTACCTCCGGTGCCGATCTCCTCGCCAAGCTTTCCGCCGGCCTGACGATCGAGCTGCGCGGCTCTCACGACCATCTGCTGCAGGAGTTCGTCGAGGTGCTGAACGGTCTCGGCCACCTGCCTGCGACCGTCACGCTCTGCACCGACGACGTCTTTCCCGACGAACTCCAGGAAGGCGGCGGCCTCGACGACGTCATCAGGCGCCTGGTGCGCTACGGCATGAAGCCGGAATGGGCCATCCGTGCCGCGACCTTCAACGCCGCACAACGTCTGAAGCGCTCCGATCTCGGCCTCGTCGCCGCCGGCCGCCGCGCCGACATCGTGCTCTTCGAAGACCTCGCGGAATTCCGGGCGCGGCTCGTCATATCAGCCGGCCGCATAATTGCCCGCAACGGCAGCATGCAGGTTGCCGTCCAGCAGATCGATACTGCACCGCTTGTCAATTCGGTGAAGCTGCCGCCGCTGACCGAGAATGATTTTCGCATTCCGGCGAAGGGCGAGCGCGTCCGCGTCGCTACCATCAACCGCCCGCGCTTCACGCAATGGGGCGAGGCCGAAACCGAGGTCAGGGACGGTTTCGTCGTACCGCCGGCCGGTAGCGCCATGATTTCAGTCGCCCATCGCCACGGAAAGGCCGACAGCGCCCCGCGCATCGGCTTCCTCACCGGCTGGGGCGAATGGAATGGCGCTTTCTGTACCACCGTTTCGCATGACAGCCACAACCTCACCGTCTTCGGCGGCAATGCCGGCGACATGGCGCTCGCCGCCAACGCAGTCATCGCGGCAGGCGGCGGCATGGCTGTCGCCAAGGACGGCCGGATCGAGGCGATGTTGCCGCTGCCGCTCTCCGGCCTGGTGACCGATGCCTCGCTGAAGGACACGGCCCTGGCCTTTGCCGGCATCCGCAAGGCGATGGAAAAGATCGTAACGTGGAAGCCGCCCTATCTGGTCTTCAAGGCCTGCTTCGGCGCTACGCTCGCCTGCAATGTCGGCCCGCATCAGACCGATCGGGGGATTGCCGATGTTGTAACGGGCAAGGTGCTGGAAAACCCGGTACTGGCTGTTTGGTAGATCGAGGAAAGCGCGGCTCCGCCAGAAGGCGCGCCGTGTGCTCCTCAAACATCTAACCGATCGAAGCATATCCCGGTATGCGTTGTTCGATGAGGTTGGCCAGCCCGTCGAGCCCTGCTGTCATCTTTTTCGACCTCTCGTTCGGATCATTGTTGCAATTCATTCTTAATTGCACAATAGTCGAAGCAAGGGTCGTCAAGTATTTTTCGCAAATCATTCCGAATCGCAACTTGTTCGACTTTCCATAGCTTTTGCAATTCGGTCGCAATAGCAGCAAGAGGAGAAACATATGCTCTATAGGGAGAGACGGTCGGTTTTGGCCGGAATGATAGGGGTGGCATTCGCAGCCGTGCTGGTTGCCTTTCCCGCCGCTGCCCAACAGACAACCAATTCGAAGTTCAAGGTGGTGACGACCTTCACAGTAATTGCCGACATGGCAAAAAACGTGGCCGGTGATGCCGCGATCGTGGAATCGATCACCAAGCCGGGCGCGGAGATCCACAACTATGCGCCGACGCCGGGTGACATCCAGCGAGCACAAGGTGCACAGCTCATTCTCTGGAACGGCCTCAATCTGGAGCGCTGGTTCGAAAAGTTCTTCCAGAACCTGCACGATGTCCCCGGTGCCGTCGTCTCCGATGGCATTGAACCGATGGGCATCTCGGAAGGCCCCTACGAAGGCAAGCCCAACCCCCACGCCTGGATGTCGCCGAAGAACGCCCTGATCTACGTCGACAATATCCGTGATGCTTTCGCAAAGTATGATCCGGCGAATGCGGAGACCTACAAGGCCAACGCCGAGGCCTACAAGCAGAAGATCGAAGCGACGATCACTCCGATCCGCGCCACCCTCGAAAAAATTCCCGAGGACAAGCGCTGGCTGGTGTCAAGCGAGGGCGCCTTTTCCTATCTCGCACGCGATTTCGGGCTGAAGGAACTCTATCTCTGGCCAATCAATGCCGACCAGCAGGGCACGCCCCAGCAGGTCCGCAAGGTGATCGATGCGGTGAAGGAAAACCAGATTCCTACCGTCTTCAGCGAAAGCACCGTTTCCGATAAACCGGCCCGGCAGGTGGCGCGCGAAACCGGCGCGCATTATGGCGGCGTCCTCTATGTCGACTCGCTGAGCGAAGCCGACGGCCCGGTGCCAACCTATATCGATCTTCTGCGCGTGACCTCCGATACCGTCGCCAAGGGTCTTGCCGATGGGTTGTCGCAATGACCGTGCTGCTTGGCAATCTTGTCCGTCCCGCATCCTCGGATGCGGGATCGGGGATCACGGTAAAGGATGCGACCGTCACTTACCGCAACGGACATACCGCCCTGAGGGACGCGAGTTTCCAGATCCCCACGGGCACGATCGCCGCGCTGGTCGGTGTCAACGGTTCCGGCAAGTCGACGCTCTTCAAGTCGATCATGGGTTTCGTGCGTCTCGCCAGGGGCCACATTCGCGTGCTTGGCATGCCAGTCGAAGAGGCGCTGCGCAAGAACCTCGTCGCCTATGTGCCGCAATCGGAAGAAGTCGACTGGAACTTCCCGGTGCTGGTCGAGGATGTCGTGATGATGGGCCGCTACGGTCACATGGGCATGATGCGCATCCCGAAGGCCGCCGACCACGAGGCAGTTGCCTCCGCGCTCGCCCGTGTCGCCATGAGCGAGTTCCGCAAGCGCCAGATCGGCGAACTCTCCGGCGGCCAGAGGAAGCGGGTCTTTTTGGCGCGAGCCCTGGCGCAGGACGGCCGGGTCATTCTGCTCGATGAACCCTTTACCGGCGTCGACGTAAAGACCGAGGACCAGATCATCAGGCTCCTGCGCGAACTGCGGGATGAAGGTCGTGTCATGCTGGTCTCCACCCATAATCTCGGCTCCGTGCCGGAGTTCTGCGACCGGACCATTCTGATCAAGGGCACGGTGCTCGCCTACGGCCCGACCGTCGAGACTTTTACGCAGGAAAATCTGGAAAAGACCTTTGGCGGCGTGCTGCGTCATTTCGTGTTCAGCGAAGCGCAGAGCGGCAGGCCAACGTCGATCGGCGTCATAACCGATGATGAGCGCCCCCTGATCATGCAGGGTGGCAAAGCGACCGCCCGGAGGCCCGATAGTGGCAATGGGGGCCGGGAATGATAGCCGACCTCCTGCAGCCCTTCACCTATGAATACATGCTCAATGCCATGTGGGTGTCCGCCCTTGTCGGCGGCGTCTGCGCTTTCCTCTCCTGTTATCTGATGCTGAAAGGCTGGTCGCTGATCGGCGACGCGCTCTCGCACGCGATCGTTCCCGGCGTCGCCGGCGCCTATATGCTCGGACTTCCCTTTTCGATCGGGGCCTTCTTTTCCGGAGGGCTCGCTGCCGCAGCGATGCTTTTCCTCAACCAGCGCACCAAGCTGAAGGAAGATGCCATCATCGGCCTGATCTTCTCCTCCTTCTTCGGGCTGGGCCTGTTCATGGTTTCGCTCCAGCCTATGGCGGTCAACATCCAGACGATCGTGCTCGGCAACATTCTCGCCATCACGCCCGAGGATACGCTGCAACTCGCCATCATCGGCTTCGTGTCGCTGGCTGTCCTGCTCGTCAAATGGAAGGACCTGATGGTCACCTTCTTCGACGAGAGCCATGCCCGATCGATCGGTCTAAATCCGACCGTTCTCAAGGTCATTTTCTTCACGCTGCTGTCTGCCTCCACCGTCGCGGCGCTGCAGACAGTCGGTGCATTCCTCGTCATCTGCATGGTGGTGACGCCCGGCGCGACCGCCTATCTGCTGACAGACCGCTTCCCGCGGCTGCTTGTGATTGCGGTCATCATCGGATCGATGACCAGTTTCGTCGGCGCTTATGCGAGTTACTTCCTCGATGGCGCAACAGGCGGCATCATCGTCGTGCTACAGACGGCAATCTTCCTGATCGCGTTCTTCTTCGCACCCAAACACGGCATGCTGGCGGCGCGCAGACGCGCCGCGCAGGCGCTGGAGGCAGCGCCATGAACATGGTCGACACGCTTCTTTCGCCTTTCCAGTTCGGCTTCATGGTCAATGCGCTGGTGATCTCGGTGCTGGTCGCAATCCCGATGGCGCTGTTGTCCTGCTTCCTGGTTCTGAAAGGCTGGTCGCTGATGGGAGACGCCATCAGCCACGCCGTCTTCCCCGGCGTGGTCATTGCCTATATCGTCGGCATACCCTTCGCGGTCGGCGCCTTCGTGGCCGGCATGTTTTGCGCTATCGCCACCGGTTTCCTCAAAGATAACAGCCGCATCAAACAGGATACTGTGATGGGCATCGTTTTCTCCGGCATGTTCGGGCTCGGCCTGGTTCTTTATGTCAAGATCCAGTCCGACGTGCATCTCGATCACATCCTGTTCGGCGACATGCTCGGTGTCTCCTGGCGCGACATCGGGCAGTCGGCTGTCATCGCGGCGATCACGGCTGTCATTCTTGGTGTGAAGTGGAAGGACTTCCTGCTGCACGCCTTCGACCCTGCCCAGGCAAGGGCGGTGGGCCTCAGGATCAACCTGCTGCATTACGGCCTTCTCGCCCTCATCTCGCTGACGATCGTCGGTGCCTTGCAGGCGGTAGGCATCATCCTTTCGATCGCCATGCTGATTGCGCCGGGAGCCATCGCCTTCCTGCTCACCCGCAGGTTCAGCACCATGCTGCTCCTCTCCGTCGCCATTGCGGTGATCGGTTCCTTTGTCGGCGTCTACCTGTCCTTCTTCATCGACAGCGCGCCGGCGCCGACCATCGTGCTAGTGCTGGCGATCGGCTTCGTGCTCGCCTTCATCCATGCCACGCACGGGACGGCCCGGGTCGAGGAATCGCCGACAGACTGATGGACTTTGACGAAGTCGCTGTACGGAGGGCAATTGTTGCCAATGCAGAATGCAGAGAGGCGCGTAACGGTCGCTTTTGAATTGCTGCCTAATTCCTAAACTCGATTCCGGTTTGGGCAATTGGGCAGAAGATAATCAAACCTTCAACTCCCGCTCGACCAGCGCCACCCAATAGGCCGCCCCATATCCAAGCGCTTCATCGTTGAAATCATAGGCCGTGTTGTGATGCAGAGCCCCGTCCACCGCCGGACCGTTGCCGAGCCAGACATAGCAGCCCGGCGCGTTCTGGGCGAAGAAGGCGAAATCGTCGCCTGCCGTCGACGGCGGAAAGCTTGTCTGCACCTTGCCGCCGAAGACCGAGCCGGCCACGGCCAGCGCCCGCGCGGTCGCATCCGCGTCATTGATGACAGGCGGAATCCGCCGCTCGAATGCATAGTCCACTGCAATGCCGTACATGGCCGCAGTGCCATGCGCCAATCGCCCGATCTCGGTCTCCAACTGGTCGCGCACATTGGGTGAATAGGCCCGCGCCGTCCCACCGATCTCGACGATATCTGGAATGACGTTCAGCGCCTTCGAGTCGCCCGCCTGCAGGAAACAGGCGCTGACGACGGCCGGCTGCAGCGGATCGACCACCCGTCCGACGATCGTCTGCAGCGATGACAGGAAAGTCCCGGCCGCCGTGATCGGATCGCGGCCGAGATGCGGCTTGGCGCCGTGCGTTCCGGTCCCACGGAAGGTCATGCGCCAGCTGTCGGAGGAGGCAAGCTGCGGCCCCTCGACCACGGCGATCTCATCGACCGCAAGCCCAGGCATGTTATGCAGCCCATAAACGGCATCGCAGGGGAAAAGCTTGAACAGCCCCTCCTCGACCATGCGCCTTGCTCCGCCCCGCCCTTCTTCAGCCGGCTGGAAGATGAAATGCACCGTGCCGGAAAAATCCCGCGTTGCCGCAAGATGCCGCGCGGCGCCGATGAGCATCGCCGTATGACCGTCATGGCCGCAGGCATGCATTTTTCCGGGCACGGTCGATTTATAGGGCCGCTTCGCCATTTCAGGCATGGCGAGCGCATCCATGTCGGCGCGCAGCCCGATCCTGCGTGTGCCGCTGCCGAGCCGCAGCGTGCCGACCACGCCGGTGCCGCCGAGACCGCGATGCACAGTGATGCCTGCTTCTTCGAGAAGCCTCGCGACGATGCCGCCGGTGCGCTCCTCCTCGAAACCGAGTTCGGGATGGGCGTGCAGGTCGCGGCGCAGAGAGGTCAGAAACGGCAGATCGTCCTTGATCCGGGCGGGAATGCTCATCGGGCAATGCTCCTGGGGCCTGGATATCCCGTCATGCGAAACGGGCGCCCAACCGGCGCCCGCATCAGATCATTCTTTGTTCATCAAACGGCCTACAAGTTCAACCCCCTCAGGCCTCCTCGACGAACACCTCCTCGCGCTTCTTCTTGACACTCGGCAGGAAGACGACGATCAGCACGGCGACCGCAATGGCCAGAAGAATGGCGCTGATTGGCCGCGTGACGAAGGTGGTCGGATCGCCGCGCGACAGGATCATGGCGCGCCGGAGGTTCTCCTCGAGCAATGGCCCGAGCACGAAGCCGAGCAGAAGCGGCGCCGGCTCACAGCGAAGCTTCGCCAGCACATAGCCGATGAGCCCGAAGAAGGCCACGGCGTAGAGATCGTAGACGTTGGCGTTGACGCTGTAGACCCCGATGGAGCAGAAGGCCATGATGATGGGGAAGAGCACGTAGTAAGGCACGGTCAAGAGCTTCACCCAGAGCCCGATCAGCGGCAGGTTAAGGATGACCAGCATCAGGTTGCCGATCCACATCGAGGCGATGATTCCCCAGAACAGCGCCGGCTGCTCGGTGGCGACGTTCGGACCGGGTACGATGCCCTGGATGATCATCGCGCCGACCATCAGCGCCATGACGGGATTGGCCGGAATGCCAAGCGTCAGCAGCGGAATGAAAGAAGTCTGCGCGCCGGCATTGTTCGCCGATTCCGGTCCCGCAACGCCGGCGATCGCGCCCTTACCGAATTCCTCCGGCGTCTTCGACATCCGCTTTTCCACCGTGTAGGAGGCGAAGGCCGCGAGAATGGCGCCACCACCCGGCAGGATGCCAAGCGCCGAGCCGATCGCCGTACCGCGAATGACCGGCGCAATCATCTCCTTGAATTCCTGGCGGGACGGCAAAAGGCCGGTGACCTTGGCCATCAGCACCGTGCGTGTTGACTCGCCCTCGAGGTTGCGCAGGATTTCCGCCACGCCGAAGACGCCGACGGCAAGCGCCACAAAGTTCAGCCCGTCCGCATATTCACGGATGCCGAGCGTGAAGCGTGGCGTGCCCGTGTAGATGTCGGTGCCGACGAGGCCGAGCAGCAGCCCGAGCGCCACCATGGCCAGCGCTTTGACGACCGAGCCATGCGCGAGCGCGATCGAGGAGACGAGGCCGACGATCATCAGCGAGAAATATTCCGCCGAGCCGAATTGCAGCGCGATTGCGGTCAGCGGCGGTGCGAAGATCGCGACGAGGAAGGTCGAGACCGTGCCGGCAAAGAACGAGCCGAGCGCCGCGATCGCGAGCGCTGCGCCGGCCCGGCCCTTGCGGGCCATCTGGTAGCCGTCGATCGCGGTGACGGCCGAGGAGGATTCGCCCGGCATGTTGATCAGGATCGCCGTCGTCGAGCCGCCGTACTGCGCGCCGTAATAGATGCCGGCGAGCATGATCAGCGAGGAAACCGGTTCAAGCTGGAAGGTGATCGGCAAGAGCATGGCGATCGTCGCCGTGGCGCCGATCCCGGGCAGCACGCCGATCAGCGTGCCGAGCAGCACGCCGATCAGGCAGAAGAGCAGGTTTTCCGGAGTGCCGGCTGTTGCAAAGCCGAGCGCGAGATTGCTGAAAAGATCCATCATCGTCTCCTAGAACCGGACCCAGGGGCCGAAGCGCTCGAACGGCAGGCCGAGCCCGTAGCTGAAGACCGCAACCGAAAAGATCGTCAGCAGCAGCGACAGGATGATCGCGAAGAACACGTTCATCTTTTGCGATGCGAAGCAGGCGATGAAGGCGGTGAGGAACAGTGACGGTGCAAATCCGAGCCCGCGCACCGTCAGCCCGAAGAACACCGGTGCCGGCAGGATGAAGAGCATGCCGCGCCAGGCAAACGGGTCGATCGGCTCGCCCTCGACCCGCAGCGCCTGAATGAAGATGATCGCGCCGAGAAGCACGAGCACGGCGGCAAGCACCAGCGGGAAATAACCAGGCCCCATGCGCACTGACGTGCCGAGGTCGAGCCCCAGCGACTGGATGGCGAAGAAAGCGCCGGTCGCGACGAAAAGCGCGCCGCAAATCGCATTGGTGGTATCGAAACTGATGGATTTCATGGTGTCTCCTGGGGAGATGGTTCGTGACGCACTGCTGCTGCGATTGCCCTCATCCGCCTGCCGGCACCTTCTCACCGCATGCGGGGAGAAGGGAAATAGCTGCAAGCCCTTCGCCCTTTGCCGCCGTTGAGTGACGCAAGTCCCCTCTCCCCGTTCACGGGGAGAGGGTTAGGGTGAGGGGCTCTTTCGGCATGCCTGGACGAGGATAACCCTCAGTCGGCATATTCGCCAGCGGCCTCGATCACCGGCTTCCAACGGGCGATCTCGCTTTCGAGTTTGGCCTTCAGCGCAGCCGGCGTCGCATCGGCGTCGGAGGATGGCGCCGTGCCGAGCTCGGCGAAGCGGGCGCCGACATTCGGATCCTTCAGCGCCACCTGCAGCGCCTTCGACAGACGTTCGTTGATTTCAGCCGGCGTGCCCTTCGGCGTATAGATGCCGTGCCAGATGCCGACTTCAAAACCCGGCAGACCCGCTTCGACTGCCGTCGGAATGTCCTTCATCACCTCGAGCCGCTTGGGCGAGGTCACGGCATAGGCCTTGATCGTGCCGCCTTGGATCTGCTTCGTCGTGTTGGTCGTCTGGTCGCACATGACGTCGACCTGACCGCCGAGAAGATCGGTCATGGCAGGGCCGGTGCCCTTATAGGGAACGGTCGTCAGCGGCGTCTGGATGGCGCTCATGAACATCATGCCGCAGAGATGCGAGGCCGCACCGATGCCGGCATTGGCGACCGTCACCTTGTCCTTGTTGGCCTTGATATAATCGATCAGCCCCTTGAGGTCGGCCGGCTCCATGTCCTTGCGGGCGACGATCGTCATCGGCACCTCGGTGACGAGGCCGACATAGTCGAAGGCGCCAAGCGTGTCATAGGCGAGCTTGCGATAAAGCGTGGCGCTGGTCGCCATGCCGATATGGTGCAGCAGGACGGTGTAACCGTCGGGATCGGCATTCGCCACGCGGCCGGCGCCGAGCGTGCCGCCGGCGCCGCCGACATTTTCGACGACGATCTGCTGGCCGAGATCCTTCGACATGGATTCGGCGACCAGGCGCGCGACGGTATCGGTCGGGCCGCCGGCCGCAAAGGGCACGACCATGGTGATGGTGCGTTCGGGATAGGTCTGCGCCGAAGCGGCGCCGGCGAGAAGAGAGACCGCGGCAGCCGCGGTCAGGCCGAGCATGGCCTTCAGAATTTTCATCGTTTCCTCCCTGATGAAATAAGCGAACCCGCCGACACATCCTCCGCGCCGGTTCGGATAACCTATTTGCCGCCTGGAAAAATCGACCCGCAATCATTGCAGTCGCTTTCGAAAGACGATTTTATGACAGTGCGATGCAGCATGGGTCGATTTGGAAACAAACGGCTCTGTCGGCGGGTGGAAATCCACCCATCGTACCGCGAAAATTGCAGCGCTGCCCCAGCACCCGGCTAGCTTTCGGTGGTGAGCATGCGCTTGTCGAGACCATATTTCTGCATCTTTTCGTAGAGGGTCTTCCGGGAAATGCCGAGCGACTCATAGACCGGCCTGAGGCTGCCGCCATGCGCCACCAGCGCGCTGGCAATGACCCCGCGTTCGAATTCGGCGACGCGCTCCGCAAGCCCGGTTGCCTCCTCGGCTTGCCGCCCGCCATTGTCGAGACCGAGGACCAGGCGGTCGGCGGCATTCCTCAGCTCACGCACATTGCCGGGCCAGTCGCGCTGAGCAATGTCGGAAATCACGTCGGGCGGCACGGTCATCTCGTCGCGGCCGTAGCGGGCCGCCGCCTCCCGCACCAGCTGCAGGAAAAGCAGCGGAACATCCGCCCGCCGCTGCGACAAAGACGGCACGTGCAGCGTCGCGACGTTCAGCCGATAGAAGAGGTCGGCGCGGAAGCGCCCCGCCGCCACCTCCGCCTCCAGATCGACCTTGCTTGTCGCGATGAAGCGCACGTCGAGCGCCACCACCTCATTCGAACCGAGCCTGGAGATCACCCGCTCCTGCAGCACCCGCAGAAACTTGGCCTGCAGGTCGAACGGCATGGAGCCGATCTCGTCGAGCAGGATCGTGCCGCCGCGCCCATGTTCGAACTTTCCGTAGCGCGGCCTCACCGCGCCCGGAAAGGCACCCGCCTCGTGGCCGAAGAGTTCGCTCTCGATCAGGTTCGCCGGCAGTGCGGCACAATTGATCGCGATGAACGGCCGGCTCGCCCGGGCGCTGATGTCGTGGAGCGCCCGCGCCACCACCTCCTTGCCGGCCCCGGTTTCGCCGACGATCAGCGTATCGGCATCGCTCGCCCCGATCGCCCGGATGCGGTAGCGCAGATCCACCATCACCTGCGTGCGCCCCGGCAGCCGCGCCTCGATATCGTCGCGCTTGCCGGCCACCGCCTTCAGCAGCCGGTTTTCGAGCACCAGGCCGCGCCGCTCCATCGCCCGGCGGATGACGCCGGCAAGCATCTCCGGCGTGAACGGCTTCTCGATGAAATCATAGGCCCCTTCGCGCATCGCCTTTACCGCAAGCTGAACGTCGCCGTGGCCGGTAACAAGAATGACCGGCACCTCCGGGTCGAGCTCGCGGATCTTCTGCATCAGCGTCATGCCGTCGATGCCGGGCATGCGGATATCGCTGACGACGACGCCGGGAAAGCTGTAGCCGATCAGCTCCAGCACGTGGTCGCCGTTCGAATAGGTTTCGACACTGAAGCCGGAGAGCTCCAGCGCCTGCGCCGTCGAGCGGCGCAGTTCCTCCTCGTCGTCAACCAGCAGGATCTTCGCATTCATTCCGCTGCCTCCGGCATCAGCCCTGCCGCCGACTGCAGCTCGATGCGGAACACTGCGCCCCCTTCGGGATGATTAGCAGCAGTAAGGCTGCCGCCGAAATCCTTGATGATGTTGTAGGAGATCGAAAGCCCGAGGCCGAGCCCCTTGCCGACGCCCTTCGTCGTGAAGAAGGGATCGAAGATACGCTCGGCGATCGCCGCCGGCACGCCCGGTCCATGGTCCCGCACAGTCAGCACCACCTTGCCGGCCTCCTCGAAGGCCGAAACCTCGATGCGCCGGTCATTCAGCCCTTCCACCGCATCGGCCGCATTCGAAATCACGTTCACCAGCACCTGCTGTAGACGCACCGAACCGGCGCGCACCATCGGCGGACGCGGCCCGAGAGCGAGAAGCAGTTCGGCATCCGCCGCCTTCAGTCGCCAGGCGATGATCTCGAGCGTATCGCGCATCGCCTCGTCGAGGGAAACGGGACCGAGCTTCTCGTTCGGCTTGCGGGCGAAGTTGCGCAGGTGCCGGCTGATCGCAGCCATACGGTCGATCAGCCCGCCGATACGCCGGATATTGTCCCGCGCCTCCTCCGTCCGCCCACGGTCGATGAGAACGGAGGCGCTATCCGTATAGGTCTTGGCGGCGGCGAGCGGCTGGTTGAACTCGTGCGAAAGGGCCGCCGACATCTGCCCCAGCCCGGCAAGCTTGCCCGCCTGGATCAGATCGGCCTGTGTCTGTCGCAGCTGCTGCTCGGTCAGCCGCCGTTCGGCGATTTCTTCTTCTATGCGGCTGTTGACGCGGGCAAGATCGGCTGTGCGCTCCTCGACGCGCCGTTCCAGCTCGTTGCGGGCTTCAGCTTGCATCTGCATGCGCTCGGCAAGTCGCGCCCGCCTCTGACGCAGAACCGCGACCGCGAGCCCGGTGATGCAGAGGAAGAGAAACACTGCCACAAGCGCCGTGCGTGCCTGGGCACGGATGGAACTCGTCTCCATCAGCACGTTCACCGTCCAGTCCTCGGCTGGCATATAATGCGAGAGCACCAGAAATTCGCTCGAACCGCGCTCGCCGGCCAGCGTCATCAGCTCATGCTGCTCGAAGTGGTGACGCGTCACCGGCAGCGCCGCCAGCCTGGCATTGGCATAACGCCGCGACGCCTCGGTGCGGGCGACACGGTCGGCCGTCAGCGGCAGGATCGCACCATAGAGCCATTCCGAGCTGCCGGACATGAAGATGATGCCCTCCGGATCGGAGACGAAAATCTTGTATTCGCCGCCGCCCCAGGAGGATTCGATCATGTCGATATCGACCTTGAAGACGATGACGCCACGAATATCCGCGCCGGTCCGGATCGGTGCGGCAAAATAATAGCCGCGCTTCAGCGAGGTGGTGCCGAGCGCGTAAAACCGTGCCTGCCGGCCTTCGATCGCATCCTGGAAATAGGGCCTGTAGCTGAAATTCTGTCCGACGAAACTTGCAGGCCCATCGTAATTGCTGGCCGCGATCGTCTCTCCGTCTGGCTTGACCACATAGATATCGGAGGATTTCAGCAGCCCGTTGATCTCCTTGAGATAGAGATTGGCTGCATCGCGCAACGCCGCATCTTCAGGCGCGCTCACCAGTTCCTTGATGTCGTCGTGATCGGCGATCAGCGCCGGCAGCGCCTCGTAGCGGTTGAGATGGCCGCTGAGTGCCGAAACGGCAAGGCGCAGCGCCGTTCCCGCCTGCGCCGAGGCTTCCTCCATATAGGCGCGCGTCGCAATCGCGCTCCCATAGGTGAAGAAGGCGAAGATGATCAGCGGCACCACCAGCAACGCCGCTATCGCACGATATCTAGAAGACAGAACCGGCTCCTCCCCTTTTCTGCCTCCACTCCCCAGCGAGGCATACCCAACGGACCGAGTTTAGAGGGGTGGGTAGGGATTTCCAAGGGGCCGCCGAAACTTGACACCCGGCAGGGGCCGATGTCCTATTGCTGCACCGCAAGGAGGCCCCGCCCATGAGCGACGACCAGACGCCCGCCGACAGCAAACTCACCACATCCAAGCGCCGCTGGGCGGCTGAGGGCAAGTTCCTGACCGGCCGTATCAGCCGTCCCGAAGCCGAGCGCCTGCCGCCCGGCCAGCACCTTGTCAAGAACTGGCCGGTACTCGACCTCGGCCAGCAGCCTGTCATCTCGACCGAAACCTGGCGGCTCGAGGTGCGCGGCCTCGTCGAAACGACGCTCACCCTCACCTGGGCCGACTTCCAGGCGATCGAACAGAGCACGGGGGTGAGCGATATCCACTGCGTCACCACCTGGTCGCGCTACGACAACAAATGGAAGGGCGTTTCGACGCGCGTTCTGCTCGACCTTGCCATGCCGAAGCCGGAGGCAGCTTACGTCATGCTGACGAGCTACGACGGCTATACCACGAACCTGCCGCTCGCCGATTTCGCCGCCGAGGATGCGATCCTCGCCACCGCCTGGGAAGGCCTGCCGCTGACGCCGGAGCATGGCGGCCCGATGCGCCTCGTCGTGCCGCATCTCTATTTCTGGAAAAGCGCCAAATGGCTGCGCCGCATCGAGCTGATGCCCGCCGATCAGGCCGGCTTCTGGGAAAAGAACGGCTACCACATCTATGGCGATCCGTGGCGCGAGCAGCGCTATTCCGACGACTGAACTTTCGGCCGCGAGAAACGGCGAAGCGCAAACACGCCAAGGCCGAACAAAGAGGCAAGCCCCGTCAGCGACGCCATGCTGGCGGCATGGAATGGGATCCCGCTCCAGCGCGGCTTGACGATATCGGCGGTGTTGAAGGCTTCGCCGCTGAAGCGGCAGGTGATGAGCGCAAGCCCGCGCCGCACCATGTCGGCGTCGACCGCGGAAATGATTTCACCCGCCGCAGCAGCCTCCCGCGGCATCTCGCGCATCGAAAGCAAGACCGCCTTGGTCGCGGCGAGATAGGCATGGGCGCATTCGTTGAACGGGCTTGCCTCATCCGTCACGCTGCCCGGCATCCGGCCCCAGAGACAGTAGGAATACTGGATCTCGGCATAGTTCAGCACACGCCGGAACGGCTCGTTCGTATCGACGGCGCGGGATGCAAGATTAATGATCCGAACGCGATAGTCAGACATGACAGCCATCTCGCCATGGGAAATCTCCGGGATATCCAGTCCGGCATGGCTGCCGCCGTAGCTGCGGCTATGGGCAAAAGCGCTTCCAGCGACCACACAAAACGCGGCGGCAGAAAACGCCGTCAGCAGCAGTGGTCTGGCTCTGTCGTTTTTCATAATCGCCCGAAAAGTTCAGGGCGCCGGCAAAGCGGCGCCCTTCGATGCGTTCAGTGAAATGCCGTGGCCGGCCGGCTACGTTGCCCGCCCTTAACCGCAAGCCGCTTTTCCGCCAGCGCCCCGAAGGCGAGGCCGAGCGTTGCCCAGAGGATCGCATGCATGCCGAGCGAGGTCGTGCGGAAGCCCCAGAGCACCATCGCCGAAAAGTTCTCCGGCACCTCGTTGATCGGCGGCAGCAGATAGAGCACGAAGCCGATGAAGACGAGATAGGCGATGCCGGCGATGGTCGCACCGTTCCAGGGACCGAAGCGCTCGGAGAGACGACGTGACAGCGCCACCGCGGCAATGAGTGCGGCAAGCGAAACGACGATCATCAGGAAGAACAACTCGGTCCTGACGCCGATCGTGTCGGGATTGCCGACCGCCGGCGGAGTGGCGGGATATTTGATGCTGGGAACAAGCACGACCGCCACGAAGGCGGCAATGGCGATGACGGCCGAGGTGCCGCGCGCCGAAAGGCGGCTGAAGCGACCATGCACGAAGGCGAAGGCGAGCGCGAAGAGCCCGCCGACGGCGACGCTATAGGCCATGACGCCGGTGAAAAGGCCGAGACCGGCCTGCGTGGCGCGGCTGACGATTTCAGGTTCGGCAGCTTCGCCGGCCGCCTGGGCGCTCACCTCTTCGAAGGCGATCGCCGCATCGACGAGCGGCTCGCCGAACGTATGGGCGAAAGCGAAAACGAGGATGCCGGCAATCAGGCCCGCGAGCATGCCGCGAAGCAGAAGGTTTCCAACCATGTCAGGAACTCCGATCGCGAAGCGCTTTAGTGGCAGGGAAAGCCGAGGAGATGGCGGCCGTCATGCACGAATTCGTGCACATACATGCCGTTGAACAGCGCCATCGCGCCTTCCTCGGTGCCGACAAAATAGATAGCGATGAGCATCAGCAGGCCGCCGAAGATCGCCCAGGGCAAGATTTCGCCTACAGGGATCGGCGCCGGTACTGCAACGGGCGCGAAAGTGGTGTCAGACATGTATTCCTCCGGGAATGACGCGTTCAGTCGAAAGAGTGCTTGTGCAGTAGGTCTGACTTCCAGCGCGAAGAGCTTTCGACACGCTGGTCACAGTGGCGCGACCGCGCCGGACTTACACCGGCTTCCAAACCCGCAACAGCACGGTTATATCTGCACGCCGAAGAGACTGTCAACGAAACTTCACAAGCCGGCGAAGGACGCTGTCGCCGCATTCCCGGAGACAAGAACGACCGTGAACACGCGCCTCACCTGGATCTGCCATGGCGCGACGGCAGCAAGCCGCAAGGCCCTGTTCCCGCTCGACGAACCGCTGGAGGACAAGGCAGTGGAGGAAGCCGGCAGGATAATCGCCCCGCCCCGCGCCGACCGTATTGCCACGAGCCCCGCCTTGCGCGCCCGTCAGACTGCTGACGCGCTCGGCCTCGAAGCCCAAATAGATCAGGCGCTTTGCGACTGCGACCATGGCCGCTGGGCCGGCAGGTCGATCACGGCGATCGGGACCGAAGAGCCGGAGAACCTCATGGGGTGGATGAGCGATCCGGAAGCGGCCCCGCATGGCGGCGAGAGCCTTCTTGATCTGCGCACGCGCATCGCCGGCTGGATGGATGGCCTGACCGTCCTCGACGGCCACGTCATTGCAATCAGCCATCCGGCCGTCATCCGGACAGCGATCGTGCATGTGCTGCAGGCGCCGCTCTCCTCCTTTTGGCTGAGCGACGTCGAGCCACTTTCCATCATCCGCATGACCAGCAACGGACAGCGCTGGTCTCTGCGCTTCCAGCATTAGAGACTGCTGATCTTATCCAGCTTTGCACAAGCAAATCGCGTCATCTTTGTTGAACCCGGCTTTGCGGGGACTACTTCCTTGTCCCAAGGAGATGGAAGAATGACATATGATTGGAGTGGCGAGCGCACGCGACGCCTGCGTTTCATGCGTGTCGCCACAGTCACGGTTCTGGTCGGTCTCATCGTCAGCGTTCCGCTGCTGATCGTCACCGCCTGAAGCACTGGAAAGGGCGAGCGATGCGATGAGCACGCTCGCCTTCGTTCTTTTCCGGTGGCTGCCGGTCTCCCGAACCACGAAGGGATCACGCTGACAGCGCCGCCCTGGTTTGCCACAGGCTCCGTCAGTCTCTCAGCGGCACAGCAACAGGCTGCCGCCTCCGATAATTCGCCTTCTGGTTTCAACAAACATTTCAGACTTTCGTGATATTTCCGCGAAGGTGGAAATGGAGAAGGCATAATGCCAGTGTTTTTCCAAAGCAGGGCCGGACGGCAATTCGTGTCGATCGTGGTCTCTGGCGTGACACTCTGGCTTCTCGGCACGCTGCTGCAGCTCGACGACAGCTTGGTCGCCTTCATGACCGGTTTCGGCGAGTACGGCGCCGACAGGCTCGTTCTGGGGCTCGGCATCGCCGGCGCCATGAGCTTTATCTATTCGGTGCTGCGCATCGCCGACCTGCGCAAGGAAATGGACCTGCGCGCGGCCGCCCAGACAAAAGCCGATTGGACCGCGACCCACGACCATCTGACCAAGCTGCCGAACCGCTACGCCTTCGAGCGCAAGATCCTCTCACGGCCGATCGAGGACGACCAGGCCGAGATCGAGGAGTGGGACCGCAACGTCACTATCTTCTCTGTCGACCTAGATGGTTTCAAGAAGGTCAACGATCTTGTCGGCCACAAGGGCGGCGACATCCTGTTGATCGAGGTTGCCAGACGCATCTGCGCGCTCGGCAATGCCGACTGCGTCTATCGCTTCGGCGGCGACGAATTCATCATCGTCGCCTTCGCCCTGTCGGCGCAGCGCGAGGAGCGTTTTGCCAAGCTGCTGATCCAGGCCGTCACCCGACCGATCCATATCGATGGCTTTGCCGTCGAAGTCGGCGCCAGCGTCGGCTATGACCGCTGGGCCGAGGGAGCCGAACCGCTGGAAGATGCCGCCCACCGTGCCGACCTCGCCATGTACGAGGCGAAATCACGTGGACCCAACCACTATTTCGTTTTCGAAGCCTCAATGCAGAACAAGGTAACGGAACGCGCCGCGCTGGAAACCAGGCTGCGCGCTGCAATCTCCAACAAGGCAATCAAACCCTTCTATCAGCCGCTGATCGATCTGAAGACCGGCCAGCTCTGTGGCTTCGAGGCCTTAGCGCGTTGGATCGGTGAGGACGGCGCCAACATCCCGCCTCCGGTCTTCATCGGCATCGCTGAGGAAAACGGTATGATCACCGCATTGTTCGAGGATCTTCTTGCCCAGGCCTGCTGCGACGCCCTCACCTGGCCGGAGCATGTGATGTTGTGCTTCAACGTCTCGCCGGTGCAGATGGAAGACAAATTGCTGACCTCCCGCATCCTTAAGGTCCTTTCGGCAAGCCGGCTGTCACCGCAGCGCCTGGAAGTGGAGATCACCGAAAATGCGCTGATTCAGGATCCCGCCGCGGCCGCGGCCATTCTCGATGAACTGCATGCAGCCGGCATCCAGATCGCACTCGACGATTTCGGTACGGGCTATTCGAGCCTCGCCCAGCTCGCCCGCTACCGTTTCGACAAGATCAAGATCGACAAAAGCTTCATCGACACCTATCGCGACGACGAGCGGCAGGAAAAGATCGTCCGCGCCATGCTCGGCCTCGGCAGGAGTCTCAACATCAAGACGACTGCGGAAGGTATCGAAGAGCACGGCCAGCTCGCCTTCCTGCTTCAGCTCGGCTGCGACGTCGGCCAGGGTTATCTTTTCGGCAAGGCGATGCCCGCCACCGAGGCGAGCATCTTTATCAGTGATCGCAAGACCCGTCTGGCCTTCACGGCCTGACGAAGCGCTCTAACCTTTTGTTTGGACGCAATTCCCGGCAAAACCACTTCACGCTTTGCCGGGAATTTCCTCTAAAAAGCCTGGCGCAGGATGCGTGGTCGAAACCGGCAGGCCGAGATGATCGGCCGAAACGACTGTGACCATCGCCACGACTTCGGCTGCCGCGCCCTGACCATAGATCAGATGCGTCGTGCGATCTTTTCACCGACGGTGACGACGATGCGCTTCCAGCCCAGCGACAAACCCACGGGTGGGTGAATAAATACCTTTCCGTCAGAAGCCCCGGCACTAAGTTCGGCTATCGTCACGCCCGCAAGGAGTCTTGAAAACATGGCATCGACCGACCTGCTGCTGACCTTCAATGCCGGTTCCTCGACGGTCAAGATCGGCATCTTCGCGATCGACGGCGCACGACGAGGGCATCAAGCGCTACGGCTTCCACGGTAGGGCAGTTGCGCCCCGCAACCCTTGCGGATGGCCTATACACCTTCAAGCCGAACCTTCTCCTTTATGCGCCAAACCCGCGGCGTTTCTCCGGTGTATTTAACGAAGAAGCGCGAGAAATAGGCGGGGTCGGCAAAGCCGAGCCGAAATCCGATCTCCTGAACGCTGCCCAGCGTAAAAACCAGCTGGCGTTTCGCCTCTTCGACGAGTTTGCCGGCGATCAATTCATGAGGAGTATTGCCGGTCATCGACCGGACGATACGGGTAAGATGTGTCGGCGAAAGCCCAAGCTCCCTGGCGTAGAAGGACGCGGGCTTGTGTGATCGGAAATGTTGCTGGATGAGCTCGCTCAGCATTTCCATCCGCCGCTCGTTCTCGTTTTCCGGAAGCTCGTGCGCATTCCCCTCATGGGAAATCCTCGCCGTCAGCCGCAGCGCCAAGGCGACATAGGCCGCCAAGGCCTCGTTGCGGCCGCTGCGGCGGTTTTCGAATTCGTCGCCCAGCCGCCTCAACGTCTGCATGACATAGGCAGCCTCGGCATTATCGGGATCGAGCGGCGTCAGATGCGGCGTCGCAAACCATTCGCCGAGGTGGCTTCGGTCGCCGGGCGGATGGCTGAGATGGGATCTCAACAGCGTGATCACCAAGCCGTCGATATCGCGTGAAAAACGAAAGCCGTGATTGAGCCCAGGCGGCACAGTGATGATTGCCGGCGGACGGATGGCATGGCTGTTTTCGCCGAGGATCGCATCGCCCGAACCGCCTTCGATGTACAATATCTGAAAGAAACTCTCGTGTCGGTGCGGGCGAATCTCCCATTGATGCAAGCTGCTGCGGGAGCGAATTGTTTCGCAATGCAACCAAAAATCGGGCTTTCGCCCGGTATTCTCACCGTAGAGTTCGTAGGTAGGGACATGTCTGCTCATCGGGCTCCTCCCGCACCAATGTTCGATTAGTGCAATTTTTTGGTTGGGATGTCCATTGCTGCGGCGGGGACGACACGGCAGAATCTGGCAAAACGCAAAAATGCAGGGAGGAAGCAGTTGCGAACGCAGGTCGCCATCATTGGTTCGGGACCATCCGGCCTGCTGCTCGGCCAGCTCCTGACCGAAGCCGGCATCGACAATGTCATTCTCGATCGTGTGAACAAGGATTACATCCTCGGCCGGGTTCGTGCCGGCGTTCTGGAGGAAGGCACCGTCGGGCTGCTGGATCGGGCAAAAGCCGGGACGCGCCTGCACGCCGAAGGCCTGCCGCATGACGGCTTCTCATTGGCCTTTGACGGACGCGACCATCGCATCGACCTCCACGAATTGACCGGCGGCAGACGCGTGACGGTTTACGGACAGACCGAGGTGACGCGCGATCTCATGGAGCGGCGTGAAGAAAGCGGCTCCCTGTCGATCTACGATGCCGTCGATGTCGCGCCGCATGATTTCGACGGCCATTCTCCCTTCGTCACCTATCTGAAAGACGGTGTTTCCAAGCGCATCGATTGCGACTTCATCGCCGGCTGCGACGGATTTCACGGCGTCAGCCGCAAGGCCGTCCCGGAACGGGCGATCAGGAGTTTCGAGAAGGTCTATCCCTTCGGCTGGCTGGGGGTGCTTGCCGATGTGGCGCCCGTCAGCCATGAACTGATCTACGCCAACCATCCAAGGGGCTTTGCGCTCTGTTCGATGCGCTCGGCGACCCGCAGCCGCTACTACATCCAATGCGCGCTCGACGAGAAGGTCGAGGACTGGAGCGACGACCGATTCTGGGACGAGTTGAGACGGCGTCTGCCGGTGCATCACGCCGAGGCCTTGGCGACCGCGCCGTCCTTCGAGAAATCGATCGCGCCGCTGCGCTCCTTCGTCACTGAGCCGATGCGTTTCGGCCGACTTTTCCTGGTCGGCGACGCCGCCCATATCGTCCCGCCGACCGGCGCCAAGGGATTGAACCTTGCCGCCAGCGACGTTCATTATCTTTTCTCCGGGCTGATCGAGCATTACCGCGAGGGATCGGATGGCGGCATCGACGCCTACTCGCAAAAGGCGCTCGCCCGCGTGTGGAAAGCCGTACGGTTTTCCTGGTGGATGACGACGATGATGCATCGTTTTCCGGATACCGGGGATTTCGACCAGAAGATCCAGGAGGCGGAACTCGACTATCTGACGCATTCACGCGCCGCCTCGACGGCGCTTGCAGAAAACTACGTCGGATTGCCGTTCTGATATGAAGATCTGAGACTGAGGCGAGCCATGAAGGCCGCATTTTAAAGTGGAGGAAACTAACATGAAAAAGCTTGTATTCGCCGCCGTTGCGGCGGTGCTGCTCAGCAGCACGGCCTATGCCGACACCATCAAGGTCGGCGTCATCGGCCCGTTCTCCGGTCCGTTCGCGCTGCAAGGCAAGAATTTCAAGGCCGGTATCGACGCCTATATGGCGGTCAACGGCAACACGGTCGGCAGCGATTCGGTGGAAATCGTCTATCGCGACGTGCCGCAGGCCGATCCCGCCCAATCCAAGGCGCTCGCCCAGGAACTGATCGTCAAGGAAAAGGTCCAGTATCTCGCCGGCTTTTATTTCACGCCCGATGCCATGGCGGTGACGCCGATCCTGAAACAGGGCAATGTGCCGATGGTCATCATGAACGCCGCCACCTCGGCGATCGTGACCAAGAGCCCGCTCGTCGTCCGCACCTCGTTTACCACCTGGCAGACCTCGACGCCGATCGCCAAGGTCGCCTTCGACGCCGGCGTCAAGAAGGTGATTTCCGTCGTCAGCGATTACGGCCCCGGCATCGATGCCGAGAACGCTTTCAAGGCCGGCTTCGAAAAGGCCGGCGGCCAGGTGGTCGAGGCAATCCGCATGCCGCTTGCGACCAACGATTTCAGCCCGATCATGCAGCGTATCAAGGATTCCGGCGCTGAGGGCGTGTTCGCCTTCCTGCCGTCCGGCCCGACGACGCTCGGCTTCGTCAAGGCTTATAACGACAATGGCCTGAAGGCTGCCGGCATCAAGTTCTTCGCGCCGGGCGATCTGACCCAGGAATCCGATCTGCCGGCGCTCGGCGATGCGGCACTCGGCATCCAGACGACCTTCCACTACGCCGTGTCGCACGATTCCCCCGAGAACAAGGCTTTTGTCGAGGCGGCGGCCAAAGCGATCGGCAACAAGGCCGAACTCTCCTTCCCCGCAGTCAGCGCCTATGACGGCATGCATGTCATCTACAAGATGATCGAGGCGACGGGCGGCAAACAGGATGCCGAGAAGGCCGTCGATGCGGTCAAGGGCCTTGCCTGGACGAGCCCGCGCGGCCCGGTTTCGGTCGATCCGGAAAGCCGTCACATCACGCAGAACATCTATCTGCGCGAAGTCGTCAAGGCCGATGACGGGACCTACATCAACAAGGAGGTCCAGACTTTCGAGAAGCAGGGCGATCCGGGTCTGGCGGCCGTCAAGTAACATAGAGCGTCAAGACAGGCGACGGACTTTGCCTGCGATCAGGCCGAGCCCGTCGCTTGGAAGCAAGGTATTTTCATGCAGACAGTCTTCAGCATAGCCGTCGACGCCCTTGCCTATGGCATGGTGCTCTTCGTGATCTCGATCGGCCTTTCGGTGACCATGGGGCTGATGCGCGTCGTCAACCTCGCCCATGGCGCCTTCGCGATGATCGGCGGCTATATCGCCTCCTATGTGGCACGCGATCTTGGCCTCGGTTATGCCGCGGCGGTCATCGCTGCCGTTGTCATCACCATCATCGTCGCCATTCCGATCGAGCGGTTTCTCTACCGCCGGATCTATGGCGCGCCGGAACTGACCCAGGTGCTGATGACCATCGGCATCACCTTCTGCGTCATCGGCATCGCCAATTATGTCATGGGGCCGACGCTGAAGACCATACCGCTTGCCGGTGCGCTGCAGGGGTCAGCCGATCTCGGCTTCCGCACCATTCCCGTTCACCGGCTTTTCGTCATCCTCTGCGGCCTCGTCGTGGCGCTCGCCCTCTGGTTTACGATCGACAGGACCAGCTTCGGCGTCAAGCTGCGTGCCTCCGTCGACGATGCTGCAATGGCTGCGGCACTCGGCGTGCGCACTGAGATCATCTATGCGGTGAGCTTTGCCGTTGCCGTCGGTCTTGCCGCCTTCGGCGGCGTGGTCGGGGCCGAACTCCTGCCCGTCGAACCCTATTACGCGCTACGCTACATGGTGACCTTCCTGGTCGTCGTCTCCGTCGGCGGCGCGGGCTCCATTCCAGGCGCGCTCATCGCCTGCCTGCTGCTGGGCGCGATCGATACGACAGGGCGGTATCTGATGCCGGAATTCGGCGAATTCTTCTTCTATCTCGCCGTAATCGCAATCATCTGCGTCTTCCCGCGCGGCCTTGCCGGAAGGGCGAAATAAGATGGCGCTTGTCATGAATGACGAAACCGAAGCTCTCCAGCATCGTCGCAGGTTCATCGGCCGCGATCTTATCGGAATAGCGGTCATCATAGCCATTGCCGCGATCGGCTATTTCGCCTTCCCCGATAATCTCGCCCTTCTGACCCGGATGATCACGATCGCGCTGCTCGTCCTGTCGCTCGATCTCGTGACCGGTTATTGCGGCGTCGCGACCCTCGGCCATGCAGCGCTTTTCGGCTCCGGCGCCTATGCCGCCGGGATCCTGTCGGCGCATTACGGCATCAATGACCCGCTGCTGATGATGCTGGCCGGCATATCAGGCGGCGCTGCTGCCGGGCTACTCTGCGGCGCCATCATCCTGCGTGCGCATGGACTGCCGCAGCTGGTGCTGTCGATTGCGCTGATCAACCTCTTCCATGAATTCGCCAACAAGGCCTCGTCCTGGACAGGCGGCAGCGATGGACTGTCCGGCATCGCGCCGGATCCGGTCTTCGGCCTCTTCGAATTCGATCTCTATGGTCACACCGCCTTCTTCTTCGGAATGGCGCTGCTGCTGATCGTCTTCGTGCTGCTACGGTTCCTGGTCCGCTCGCCCTTCGGCATGCTCTGCCGCGCCATCAAGCAGGACCCGCTGCGCATCCGCGCCATGGGCGCTTCGCCGAAGGCAGCTCTCATCAGGATGTACGCAATATCAGGCGCCGTTGCCGGTGTCGGCGGCGCCTTGAACGCGATTTCGACACAGGTCGTCGGCCTCGACAGCCTGTCTTTCACGCAGTCGGCCGAAGCGCTTGTCATGCTGGTGCTCGGCGGCACCGGTTCTCTCTTCGGCGCGCTCTCCGGCACTGTTATCTTCATGCTCTTCGAAGACTATGTCTCAGCCGCCAATCCCTTCCACTGGCTGACCATGGTCGGCGCGCTGCTGATCGCCGTTGTGCTCTTTGCGCCGAAAGGTCTCTATGGCACAGCCGCAGCCTTCGTTGGCCGCCGCAGGGAGCAGCGCTCATGAGCCCGGTCTTCGAAGTCGCCAATCTCAAGAAAGCCTTCGGCGGCCTTGCCGTCACCAATAATGTCTCGCTCACGATGTCGCCTGGCGATCGCATCGCGCTGATCGGCCCGAACGGCGCCGGCAAGACCACCTTCGTCAACCTCGTGACCGGCAATCTATCGCCCGACTCCGGCGAGGTTCGCCTTGGCGGCGAGCTGGTGACGAAGGTCGATGCGATCGGCAGGGTCAGACGCGGTCTTGTCCGCTCGTTTCAGGTGACGCGGCTCTTCCAGGACATGACGCCGGCCGAACATGTGGGACTTGCCGTCCTTCAGCGCGATGGAAAGACCGGGCATATGTTCGGCAATTTCCTGCGTATGCCCGATGTCATGGCGGAAGTCGACGATCTCCTTGGAAAACTCGGGCTGGCTTTCCTGATGCATCGCAAGGTCAGCGAAATCGCCTATGGCCAGCAACGGCTTCTCGAGATCGCCGTGGCGCTGGCGCTGAAGCCGAAGGTGCTGCTACTCGACGAACCCGCAGCCGGCGTGCCGCAAAGCGATACCGGCCGCATCGAGCAGGCGCTGGCCGATCTGCCCGCCGATCTCGCCGTGCTGATGATCGAACACGACATGGATCTCGTCTTCCGTTTTGCCAAACGCGTCATCGTGCTTGCATCAGGCACGATCATCTTCGACGGCCTGCCGGAAGACGTCACCAAGGATGCGCGTGTGCGCGAGGCCTATCTCGGGAGCTATGCCAATGCCAGCCATATCGCTTGAGGTCGAGAATCTGTCGGCCGGATATGGGCCGACGAGAGTGCTCGAAGGTATTTCCTTCACCGTGCCGGCGGGTGCCCGGCTTGCCGTGCTCGGCCGCAACGGCATGGGCAAGACCACGCTGCTCGCGACGCTTGCCGGGCAGACCAGGCGATACGAGGGCAGCATCCGCCTCGGCGATTCGGATGTCACGACGGCACCGAGTGCTGCACGCGCGCACAAGGGCCTCGGATATGTGCCGCAGGCACGCTGCGTCTTCCCGACGCTGACAGTCGAAGAAAACCTCTTCGTCGGCTTGAAGGCGCGACCGAAGACGGCGCTGGAGGAAGCCTATGCGATGTTCCCGCGCCTGAAGGAGCGCCGCGGCAACCTCGGCAGCCAGCTCTCCGGCGGCGAGCAGCAGATGCTCTCCACCGCCCGCACCATTCTCGGCCGCCCCTCCGTCCTGCTGCTCGACGAACCGCTGGAGGGCCTTGCGCCCGTTATTTGCGAGGAACTGATGGCGGCCTTCACCGACCTCGCCAAGACGGGAGACATGACCATCCTGCTGGTCGAGCAGCGCATCCAGAGCGCGCTCGATTTCGCCGATCAAGTCGTCATTCTCGAACGAGGACGACTGGCCTGGACCGGAACGCCGGAAAATCTCACCAGGGATCACGAGGCTGTCGAGAGCCTGCTCGGGGTCGGCGGCCTGCATTGATGGGATGGCCGGCGGAATCATCGGCGTTTCCGGATCCCTCGCTTCCTCCTGAAAGTTACGCTTGGCACGCCGAGCAATTCATGCAGTATATCGTCATTATGACGTCATCGTTGACCTGTCATTATTATGCTGTCGGGAACGTTTTCTGCCGGCGAAAGTGATAATCGTCTGAAGAGGCCGGAAATGCCATGACCGACGAGGCGACGGCGGCGTAAGACAGGCGTAAAATCTTGGATGATAGGCAGGATCGGCGTCGATTCCGGCCTTTTTACTTGGATGTTGGAGTTATAGCCAATCGGAATTTGCTGGCCTTGATGGGTTGGAATTATCCGATGCTCCATCGATTTCTGTTGTCAAGACACTCGATAAAGTTGCACACTGAAACCGCCTATCAAACGGGGGGATAGAAATGGCAAACCACAAGCCGGTCGCAGGTGATGTATACCAGCCTATTTTCAACATCGACAACCCGATCGACGGCAACATCCTGGACAATACTAGTTCGGTGGATGCCGACGGAGATCAGGTGCGTCTCAACTTCGTCAATGGGCAGCGAATTCCGCAACCGGCCGATCCGAACGGGCCTGCCACGACCACCACAGTCGAGGGAAATTACGGCACTCTAACCGTCTATTCCAATGGTAACTACAGCTATGAGCTCGATCACACCAACCCGGTGGTATCAGCGCTCGGCCCGGGAGACCAACTCGTCGACCAGTTCAATTTCAAGATCTCGGATGGCAAAGGCGCGACCGACTTCGGCTTGCTCAACATCGCGGTCGACCTGCCGGAACGCGGCGACGTCTTCGTGAATTTCGAGGATGTCGGCAACCACGACTTCCCGACGGGCTACAAAGGCTTCGATTGGGGCGCTTGGTACGATGGTGACGACGCGACTGTGCGGGAGGAGGCGGATGGCAACCACTATCTGGGAGGAGGCGTGTTCTGGACACCCATCCAAGCCGCCGATGGCGGCAACTTTCAGATCGAGCAATTCAGTGTCGCAAACGGCACATCGGACTATGACAACGTTCTGACGATCGAAGGTAAGCTGGACGGCGATACCGTATTCTTGGTCACGGTCAACGTCACCGCCGACAGCATTCATGACCCGCAAGTGATCGATCTCAGCGCCTACGGCGAAATCGACCAACTCGTGCTCGACACCGAACCCGTCATCAACGAAACGAGCGGCCCGGATTATTACGGCGCGCAATACGACAACTTTCATTTCATCGTTTGATTGATGGGGAAAGGGCGCCGCATCACCAAAGTCTGTGCACCTTCACCGACTGCGTTCTGCGGCGCCTATCTAGGTACCAATTTCTTGCGATAGCTGACGGGCCTGCATCTTGCTAGCATTGGATCGTTCGAGGGGGCACGATTATGCTGGGATGGAGGAAATGATGCAGCCAGTCGGGATCAGGTTAGCGGCGGTCGTGTTCTCGCTCGCCGTATGGACTATCATTATCGCTGTCGCATCCCACCTTTGGGCGACGAAGATGCCTCTGTTGCTTCTGACGCTCTACAGATAGGCCTGTCCTCGCCGTTGGCGCGAATCCTGCAGATCAGGGCCGGACTGGTTTTGTCCCTCGCCGCCACGTTGGCGATGCGACCAAGGTGCTGCCAAGGCCGCCGGAACCGGCTCAAAATCGAGCCGCAAAAATCGCCAATTCTGCAATGAAAAGATGGTAGCGGAGGAGGGATTTGAACCCCCGACACAAGGATTATGATTCCTCTGCTCTGACCTACTGAGCTACTCCGCCACTGGTCAACGATACCCGCTCGCGAAGCGATGCCGGTTCGTGGGATGAGCGGCTTATAAGGTGCGCTTCGGCTTTGTGTCAAGCGCATGATCGAGAAAAACGGTGGGCTTTGCCGGCCGTCGTTACCTATGGGTTTCAGGCGGCGACGGGGCTGGCCAGAAGGGCCTTCAGGCAGGCTTCCGCCGAAGGTTCGCGCTCGGAGCGTTCGATGAAGCCGCCGCCGAAGACGCGGGCGTTGTCGCCGGGCGCGGAATAAAGCGCGCAGGCCTGGCCGGGCGCGATACCCGCCTCGCCGACCGTCAGGTCGACATAGGTGCCAGTTGTATCGACATGCAGGACGGCGGGTGCCGGCGCCCGTGTCGAGCGGACCTTGGCGTAGCAGGCAAAGCCCTTGCCGGACGCGGCTTCCTGAAGTGTTTCGTCGCCCAGCCAGTTGATGTCGCGCAGGTAGACGCGGTGCGTTTCCAGCGCCTCCTTCGGTCCGACGATGACGCGGCGCGAACGAGCGTCGAGAAAGACGACGTAGAGCGGCTCGCCGGTAGCGATGCCGATGCCGCGGCGTTGGCCGATGGTGAAGTGCAGGATGCCCTCATGGGTTCCGAGCACGCGGCCATCGAGATGGACGATCTCGCCGGCAAGCGCCGCATTCGGCTTCAGCTTGGTGATGACGTCGGAATATTTACCCTGCGGCACGAAGCAGATGTCCTGGCTGTCGGCCTTCTTGGCAACGACGAGGCCCATCTCTTCGGCGAGCCTGCGGGTCTCGGCCTTCGGCAGGCCGCCCAGGGGAAAGCGGAGATAATCGATCTGTTCCTGCGTCGTGGCGAAGAGGAAATAGCTTTGGTCGCGGTCGGCATCGGCCGGGCGGAAAAGCGCGCGGCGGCCGGGATTGTCCGGCGAGGGGTTCAGTCCCGAGCGGATATAGTGACCGGTCGCCAGCGCATCGGCGCCAAGTTCCTTGGCGGTCGCCAGCAGATCGGCGAATTTGACAGTCTGGTTGCAGGAAACGCAAGGGATCGGCGTTTCGCCCGCCACATAGCTCTCGGCGAAGGGATTGATCACCGTCTCGCGGAAGCGCTTTTCGTAATCGAGCACGTAATGCGGGATGCCGAGCGTTTCGCAGACGCGGCGCGCATCGTCGATATCCTGGCCGGCGCAGCAGGAACCGGCGCGGTGAACGGCGGCGCCATGATCGTAAAGCTGCAGCGTAATGCCGAGCACATCGTAACCCTGTTGCTTGAGAAGGCCGGCGACGACGGATGAATCGACGCCGCCCGACATGGCAACGACGACACGGGTCTCTTCCGGCTTCTTGTCAAAATCCAGTGTGTTCAACGATGGTGCCAATTCTGCGCGGTCACGATCCGCCTTTGCGCTGCAATTGCGGCGGATTGCTGATCTCCGGCGGGATCGACCGCCGTCTCTCGATGAGGCACCGATATAGAAAGGATTGTCGCGGGACGCAAGGGGCGGCATCGGCGCCTGAGTGTTTTGCATTCCCGCACCAAAGAAAGGCGCAGCCGAAGCCGCGCCCTGGAGCGGGGGGTGCGGCTCAAGTGCCGATCAGCTTGTTGCAGGCGAATGCGATGCCCGGATTGGTGACAATGGCGGTTACAAGCGCCAGTCCGATCATCGAGAATGAATAGCGTTTCATAGACATCCTCCTTTCCAGCCCGCGACAATTATGCCGCTTCTGCCGCCGTTCTCAAAATGACGAATGCTTGATGGCATCAGGCGGCATGCCTCTGCCGGACGGCTGATCCCAGCTGCCGCGCAAGCACGCCTATCTACGAGACTTAGCAGCCCTCAGCGCGCGGCCGTGGATCAGCGCCTCCGCCTCGTGCTGCGGCATCGGCCGGCCGAGCAGATAGCCCTGCACCTCACTGAAGCCTTCGGCGCGCAGCTTCTGCAACTGCTCCTCCGTCTCGATCCCTTCGGCCAGCGTCGTCGCATTGAAGCCGGAGCCGATACCGACGACGGCACGCACGATGGCGAGATTGCCCGCATCCGTCTCGATGCCCGAAACAAAGCTGCGGTCGAGCTTGATCTTGTCGAAGGGGAAGGACCGGAGATAACTCAGCGACGAATAACCGGTGCCGAAATCGTCGATGGCGATACGGAGGCCGAGTTCCTTCAATGCGCGTAGCCGCGGCAGGCTTTGGTCGGCATCGGTCAGGAATACGGACTCGGTGATCTCGAGTTCAAGCCGGTCGGCATTGAGGCCGGTCTCGTCGAGCGCCGCGACCACGGTCGAAAGCAGGCTCGCATGCCGGAACTGGCTGACGGAGAGATTGACGGCGATCCTCAGATGGGCGGGCCAGCCGGCGGCCGCGCGGCAGGCTTCCCGGATCACCCAGTCGCCGATCGGCACGATAAGGCCGGTTTCCTCGGCAAGCGGAATGAATTCCATCGGCGCCACCAGCCCGCGCTTGGGATGGCGCCAGCGGATCAGCGCCTCAAAGCCGCCGATGTCGTCATTGTCGAGCTGTACGATCGGCTGGTAATGTAGCTCGAACTGGCGCTTCTCCAGCGCTTCCCACAGCTCGGCGGTCATCACGTGCCGGCGCTCGGCGGCAAGCCGCATCTCCGTCTCGTAGAAACGATAGGTCGAGCGCCCGTTCTCCTTGGCGGCATAGAGCGCCAGATCCGCATGCCGCATCAGCACATCCGCGTCGCCGGCATGATCGGGCGCCAAGGCGATGCCGATACTGCAGGTGACATGCTCCCGGGCGCCGTCGAGATCGAAGGCACGGCTCAGCGCCTTGAGCAGCCGCTGCGCAAAACGTCCGGCCCGCTCCGATCCGTCGAGCTCCAGCACGACGGCGAATTCGTCGCCGCCGAGACGGGCGACGAGATCGCCCTCCTCCGCCAGCTGCAGCAGCCGCTCCGACACCTGGCAAAGCAGCGCGTCGCCGGCGGCATGTCCCTTGCTGTCGTTGATGTGCTTGAAATGATCGACGTCGATATAGAGCAGCGCGATCGGGCTGTCGGTGGTCGCTTCGACCGCCCGCTGGTTGATACGCCTGGAAAATGCCGCCCGGTTCGGCAGGCCGGTGAGCGAATCGTGCATGGCGAGATGGGCAAGCTTTGCCTCGACGGTCCGCTCCTCCGTCACGTCCTGCGAGATGCCGAGCAGATAACGCGGCGCATGGCCCTCCGGCGTCGGCAGGGCGCGCTTGACGGTGCGCAGGATGCGCGGCACGCCATCGGCGCGCAGCATCGTCTCCTCGAAGCTGATTGCCGTATTGGTTTCGAAGGCGCGGCGATCCTGCTCGCGGAAGGCCCCTGTCTGGCCGGCGGGAAACAGCGCTCGGTCGGTTCGGCCGACCACGTGCTCCGCCCTCATGCCGACGATATCGCCGCAGGCCTCGTTGAAGAGAACGTAGAGCCCGTCCGCTTCCATGTCCTTGACGAAGACGCCGACCGGCAGGTTGTCGACGATGCTGTCGAGAAGCGAGCGGGTATCGCTCATCTGGCGTCTGGCCGCATTGACCTCGGTGCGATCCTGCACGATCGCCAGGATTGCGGCCCGGCCCTCGAAACGCACTTCTCGACCATAGGTTAGCACGTCGAAGGTCTCGCCGTTCGCCTTGAGGTGAACCCAGCGCTCTGCCTTTTCCATGTCGGTACGGCCGCTGACGGCGTCGATCATCCGCTCCCGTTCATGCTCGGGGCGGATCTCCAGAACCGTCATGCGCTGGTACTCGTCCGCGCCGTAGCCGTAAAGTACTGCCGCCGCCTCGTTGACGATGAGAAAGCGCAGCGTTACCGGATCATAGACCCACATCGGCGACGGATGCGTTGCAAACAATGACCGGAAGTCGTCGTTTAATGCTTGGGTCTGCTCGGTCTTCTGCAAGAGGGCCATGGAAATTCGCGTGCGGTTGATGCCGATCTCAGCTCTATACCGGGAAAAGTTAAATAAAATCAGAATCATAATCAGGGCTAAACTTTAGGCTTCCGCCTTCAGAATGTGCAAAAGCGGCGATCTGCCATCGCGATCTCGGGCCTCGATAAAATAATTGAGGCACCATGGAACAATTCTCTCGATCGTGCATTCCTGGGCATCGAAGTCGCAAGCCAGTTGCTGAGGAGGGTTTCATGGGCAGGTTCGGCACGACGACGGATTACAGCAGGATCAGACACTGGATCGAAGAACGTGGTGGCCATCCCGCCCGCATCAAGGACGCGAGCGATAGCGAAACTGTCCGCGTCGATTTTTCCTCGGAAACACAGGAAGAAATTTCCTGGGACGAATTCTTTCAGGGCCTCGACGGCAGCAGGCTCGCCTTCCTTCACCGCACCAAGGCTGAAGACGATGTCGCCCGTTTCGGCAGGCTCGTCCGCCGGAAACGCCGGCACCGTTAATTTGTCTGTTCTCTGAAACAGCAAAAACCCGGCGCCGTTTCCAGCGCCGGGTTTTTCATTTCCTTGGGAGGAAAAACTCAGTCGATATTGAAGGTCAGCGGTTTTGCCTGGCGTACTGCCTGGTGGGCGGTCAACTCAGCAAGCACGGCGTCATCAACCTTGCCGTCGACATAGAGCAGTGCGATGGCGTCGCCGCCCTGCTTGTCACGGCCGAGCTGGAAGTTGGCAATGTTGACGCCGGCAGCACCAAGCGTCGTGCCGATGAAGCCGATCATGCCGGGAACGTCGGTATTGGTGATATAGATCATGTGCGAGCCGACATCGGCATCGAGGTTGATGCCCTTGATCTGGATGAAGCGCGGCTTGCCGTCCGAAAACACCGTGCCGGCGACCGAGCGCGTCATGCTTTCGGTCGTCACCGTCAGCTTGATATAGCCGTCGAAGACGCCGGTTTTGTCGCGCTTGACCTCGGAGAGCACGATGCCCTTTTCCTTGATCATGATTGGCGCCGAAACCATGTTGACGTCGGCGACCTGCGGGCGGATGAGGCCGGCGAGCACAGCACTCGTCAGTGCCCGCGTGTTCATGTTGGCAGTGATGCCGTCATAGAGGATTTCGATTTCCTTGATCGGCTCTTCGGTGACCTGGCCGACGAAGGCGCCGAGAACGTCGGCAAGGCGGATGAAGGGCCTAAGGATTGGCGCTTCTTCAGCCGTGATCGACGGCATGTTGATGGCGTTGGAGACGGCACCGTTGACAAGGTAATCCGCCATCTGTTCGGCCACCTGCAAAGCGACGTTTTCCTGCGCCTCGGTCGTCGAGGCACCAAGATGCGGCGTGCAGACGACGTTCGGCAGGCCGAAGAGCGGGCTTTCCTTGGCGGGCTCGACCTCGAAGACGTCGAAGGCGGCACCGGCGACATGACCCGACTTGATGGCCTCGGCAAGCGCGGCCTCATCGACCAGGCCGCCGCGGGCGCAGTTGATGATGCGCACGCCGGGCTTGGTCTTCGCCAGCGCTTCCTTGTTAAGGATGCCGCGCGTCTTGTCGGTCATCGGCACATGCAGCGTGATGAAGTCGGCGCGGGCGAAAAGCTCTTCCAGCTCGACCTTGGTGACGCCCATCTCTTCGGCGCGCTCCTTGGAGAGGAACGGGTCGTAGGCGACGACGTGCATCTTGAGGCCAATGGCCCGGGCGCAGACGATCGAGCCGATATTGCCGGCGCCGATGACGCCGAGCGTCTTGCCGGTGATCTCGACGCCCATGAACTTCGACTTCTCCCACTTGCCGGCCTGCGTCGAGGTATCGGCTGCCGGAAGCTGGCGGGCGACGGCGAACATCAGCGCGATCGCATGTTCGGCCGTCGTGATCGAGTTGCCGAAGGGCGTGTTCATGACGATGATGCCGCGGCGCGAGGCGGCCGGGATATCGACATTGTCGACGCCGATGCCGGCACGGCCGACGACCTTGAGGTTCGTCGCCCCCTCGATGATCTTTTCAGTCACCTTGGTAGCGGAGCGGATGGCCAGGCCATCATACTTGCCGATGACTTCGAGCAGACGGTCTTTGTCCTTGCCGAGCTGCGGTTCGAAATCGACTTCGACGCCGCGGTCGCGAAAAATCTGGACGGCGGTTTCCGACAACTCGTCGGATACGAGAACGCGAGGTGCCATGAGGGCCTCCTTCAAAAGTGTTCAGCGATGAATGAATCAGGAATAGGCTCCGCCCTATGGCGGAGCCGGATGCGATCACCTCAGGCGGCGGCCTGAGCGAGCTGCGCCTTCTGTGTTTCGAAGGCCCAGGAAAGCCACGGCATCAGCTTCTGCATGTCGGATGCCTCGATCGTGGCGCCAGCCCAGATGCGCAGGCCCGACGGCGCGTCGCGGTAGTGGCCGACGTCATAGGCGACACCTTCCTTTTCCAGGAGGCCGACCAAGCCCTTGGCGAAATTCGCCTGGCTGTCGTCATCAAGCGCTGCGATGTCCTTGTCGACGATCTTCAGGCAGACGGAAGTGTTGGAGGCCGTTTCCGCCTTGACCGCGAGATTGGCGATCCAATCGTTTGCCGCGACGAAATCGTGGATGACCTTGGCATTGGCATCGGCACGCGCGATCAGCCCCTTGAGGCCGCCGAGGCCCTTCGCCCAGACAAGCGCATCGATATAGTCCTCGACGCAGAGCATCGACGGGGTGTTGATCGTCTCGCCCTGGAAGATGCCCTCCGTCAGCTTGCCGCCCGAGGTCATGCGGAAGATCTTCGGCAGCGGCCAGGCCGGCGTGTAGGTCACCAGACGCTCGACGGCACGCGGCGAAAGAATGATGACGCCATGGGCGCCCTCGCCGCCCAGAACCTTCTGCCAGGAGAAGGTGACGACGTCGAGCTTGGCGAAATCGAGTGCCTGCGCGAAAGCGGCCGAGGTGGCGTCGCAGATCGTCAGGCCCTTGCGGTCGGCTGGGATGAAATCGGCGTTCGGCACGCGCACGCCGGAGGTGGTGCCGTTCCAGGTGAAGACGACGTCGCGGTCGAAATCGACGGCGGAGAGATCGGGAAGCTCGCCGTAACCGGCTTCGAGCTTGCGCACATCCTTGAGCTTCAGCTGCTTGACGACATCAGTGACCCAGCCGGCGCCGAAGCTTTCCCAGGCGAGCATATCGACGCCGCGTTCGCCGAGCAGCGACCAGAGCGCCATTTCGACGGCGCCTGTGTCGGACGCCGGAACGATGCCGATGCGGTAATCCGCCGGCACTTCGAGAATTTCACGGGTAAGGTCGATGGCCTGCTTGAGCTTGGCCTTGCCGACCTTCGCGCGGTGCGAACGGCCAAGGGCCGCGTCGGAAAGGGCTTCGAGCGACCAACCGGGGCGCTTCGAGCAGGGGCCAGAAGAAAAATGGGTATTGAGCGGACGGATGTCCGGCTTTGCGGTCTTCGCCATGATGCTATCCTCTCAGATAGAAAGCCCTTCGTTGGGGAAGGGTGTCCCGCCGCGGTGTGTATGGATCCGGCGCGTCATAGTCAAGATCGAAGTGTCGCGGCGGGAACATATTTTGCCGCAGA
This sequence comes from Rhizobium sp. 10PS4, assembly GCF_032464805.1. NCBI lineage: Bacteria > Pseudomonadati > Pseudomonadota > Alphaproteobacteria > Hyphomicrobiales > Rhizobiaceae > Rhizobium > Rhizobium sp. 10PS4. The sequence goes on from NZ_JAWDIW010000017.1 coordinate 48,878, forward strand.
GCAGTAGGGCCGCAATACGAAAAGCCGCCCGGTTGGGGGCGGCTTCTGGTGTCAGGGAGATCGGACTTACTTGTAGACAGGCTGCTGCAGCGGGATTTCCGGCGGCGGTTCGTAGCTCGCCTGGGCGCAGCCCCCGAAGAGATAGCGGGCACCGACGCGGGCTTCGTGAACGCTGAGACCCTTGTCGCGACCCGGGCCGCCATTGTCGGCATAGCCGAACATGTTGCCGCCGTCGATATGCAGGTAGCGATAGCCGACATCGGCCTTGACGTTGCAGGTCACGTCGATCGAGGCGCCGGCCATCAGGGCGTAAGTGAAACGCCAGGAGCCCTTGCCGCCATGCGTGACCTGGTCGTCGCAGAAGCTGCCGTCATCGGCGCAGGCAACGTTGCGCAGGTTCTTCCACTTCACGTAGGAACCACCGATACCAGCACCGACATAAGGCGTGACGTAGCCATAGGTGCCGAGATCGACATAGGCATTGGCGAGCAGTGTATAGGCCGTCAGCGAAGAGCGGTCGCTCGAGGTGCAATCCACCAGAGGAAAGCCGCACTGCCCAACCGTCGAACCCTTGAAATCCGCCTGGGTGAGATAGTCGAAGGTCAGATCGGTGCGCAGATAGCTGTTGATCTGATAACCGACACCGCCGCCGATCGTCCATGCGTCATCGAGATCAGCGTCGTCGAAATCGACTTCCGTGGCGTTGCTGCCCTGAAAATAGCGGGCGCCGCGCAGATCGGTAAAGGCATAACCGACGTCACCGCGCAGATACCAGCCGGTCGCTTCGGTGACCGTTACCTCAGGCGGCTGCTCCGGGATAGGTTCGGCAGGGGCGAAGTCCGCGGAATAGGCATTTGTCGCGATCAACAATGCGGCGAAGATGCCGGACAAGCTTCTTTTCATGGATCCCACTCCAAAATCTCGTTGCGTCGGCAGGCTCAATCGCCGCCAATCTGGTACGCTTCGTATGGATAATGAATTGGAAACGTTAAAAGCTGCTTAACTATAAATGGGAAGAAACGCTAAGAGAGAGATTGGCGGCGAGTTCCTCGCTATCGTGGAGTTAGGTTCAGGCTGGCAGCCGCCGGACTCACCGAAGACCGCCAACTGCAAAGCCCAAGAACCCCGCCCCGTCAAATCGCCAGGTCGGTTTCCTTCGCCGTCAGATCCATCGGCTGCTCCAATCGACAAATCTTGCTGTTACTTCCATTGCGTCGCGTTTTCGGCAGCGCAGCCGTATGGTGGCAAGGAGGTGCCAAAGGTCGTTTTGAGCTTGGCACAACCCCAGGCATTGATCGGGCCCGGCATGGCATTGTTGAGCGTGATGCCGATTTCATCGTAAGGGCTGTCGGTGTTGGTGATGTAGCGATACCAGCGGAAACCGGTAAAGACGACGAATGCCAGAGCGATCGTCAGCAGCAGGCGCACCAATTTTTTCATGATATTTCCCTTGAATGCAAATGCCGCCGTGTAGCATCCACGTGTGGAGGTTGACAGCGTTGTCACCAAGGCATCGGCAAATTTCCGTGGATGCCGTCTCAGTGCTCACTGCGCTCCGACATGCTGCGATTGCCGAGGCTTGCTCCCTACCGGAAGCCAAGCTGGCAAGTCACTGACATCTTGTCTTCGGAAGGGCGGAGACGGTCCCGGCGGGAAGTCGATCCGGAGTAAATCTTCGAACCGAAGGCACCAATAACGAAAAGCCGGTACTTCCGTACCGGCTTTTGACATTTCATCCCGAAAAAATCAGGCGGCTGTCCGGACGTTCGAGATCGTACCGATCAGCTCGTTGACGATGCGTTCGATCTGGGCGCGGTCGTCGCCCTCGGCCATGACGCGGATCAGCGGCTCGGTGCCCGAGGGGCGGATGACGAGGCGGCCGTTCCTCGCAAGCTCGGCTTCGGCATCGGCGATCGCCTTCCGCACCTGGATATCCTCCAGCGGCTTGCCACCGCTGATGCGGACATTGCGTAGCAGCTGCGGCACTGGCTCGAAGCGACGGCAGACCTCGCTGACGGTCCGGCCGGTGCGTTTGACCGCGGCCAGGATCTGCAGCGCCGCCACGAGACCGTCGCCGGTCGTGCCGTAATCCGAAAGCACGATGTGGCCGGACTGCTCGCCGCCGACATTGTAATTATGCTGGCGCATATGCTCGACGACGTAACGGTCACCGACCTTCGTCCGGGCAAGGCCGAGGCCCTTGTCATCGAGGAAACGCTCGAGGCCGAGATTGGACATGACGGTCGCAACGATACCATTGCCGCGCAGCTGCTGGCTCTCGGCCCAGCTCTCGGCGATGACGGCCATCAGCTGGTCGCCGTCGACGATCGAGCCGTTCTCGTCGACGATGATGACGCGATCCGCATCGCCATCGAGCGCGATGCCGATATCGGCGCGCACCTCGTCGACCTTCTTCTGCAACGCGACGGGGCTGGTGGAACCACAATTGAGGTTGATGTTGATGCCGCTCGGCTCGTTGCCGATAGTGACGACCTCAGCACCGAGTTCCCAGAGCACGGCGGGCGCCACCTTGTAGGCGGCACCGTTGGCGCAATCGATGGCGATCCGGAGACCCTGCAGCGTGACGTCGCGCGGCAGCGTGCGTTTGACATGCTCGAGATAGCGATAGATATCGCCATCGACGCGCTTGGCTCGGCCGATTTCCTCAGCCTTGGCAAGCTGCCCCGATAGATCCTTCTCGAGCAGATCCTCGATCTGCGCTTCGATGTCATCGGAGAGCTTGTAGCCGTCCGGACCGAAAAGTTTGATACCATTGTCTTGGAACGGATTGTGCGAGGCCGAAATCATCACCCCAATGTCGCATCGCAGGGAACGCGTCAGCATGGCAACCGCAGGTGTCGGAATAGGGCCGAGAAGGAACACGTCCAGTCCAGCCGCGGTAAAACCGGCCACGAGGGCATTCTCCAGCATGTATCCTGACAGGCGCGTGTCCTTGCCGATCACCACACGATGACGGTGGGCGCCGTTACGGAAAATCGTTCCTGCGGCGATGCCAACCCGCATCGCAAGGTCCGGCGTCATCGGGAAGACGTTGGCCTGGCCGCGAATGCCGTCCGTACCGAAATAGCGTCTTTTCATCTGCACTCCTGCGCTTTCCGCGCGCCATTCAAGGCAGCGCATCGTTCCAAGCGAATCCGGCTTCAGTGGAATGTCGTCAATCCAGGAGCGTGATTCATGCTTGCCTCAATTCAGCGGAATGCCACAAAATGCGGCGATCAGCACGTAAATTAGCAAGAAAAATGATTATATCCCGTTACCAATGGAAAAGGCCGGATCTCCCACTTCGGAAATCCGGCCTTGTTCAAGGGAGTGCCGCTGTTCAATGCGGCTGCGGTTCGAGGCCAGCTTCGGGCTCGTCACCCTTGGTGGCAGGCCGTGCGCCGGCCTTCGGAACGGCTGAGCCGCGGCTTGGCGGCGAATCATCACCGAGATCGCGGGAAGGCTTTTCGCCGCGGATCAGCGCCTTGATCTCTTCGCCGGTCAGGGTCTCGTATTCGAGCAGACCTTCGGCAAGGGCGACGAATTCATCGTGCTTTTCCGTCAGGATCGTGCGGGCCTGCGTATAGGCCTCGTCGATCAGCCGGCGCACTTCATTGTCGATCTTCTGCGCGGTTGCTTCCGAAACATTCTTCGACTGCGAAACCGAGTGGCCGAGGAAGACTTCCTGCTGGTTCTCGCCATAGGCGACCTGACCGAGTTGATCGGAAAAGCCCCACTGCGTGACCATGGCGCGGGCAAGTTTGGTCGCCTGCTCGATGTCGGAGGAGGCACCCGAAGTGATGTTCTCCTTGCCGAAGGTGAGCTCTTCGGCGACGCGGCCGCCCATCATGATGCAGAGGCGCGAGACCATCCACTTGTAGCTCATCGAGTAGCGGTCGCCCTCGGGAAGCTGCATGACCATGCCGAGCGCACGGCCGCGCGGAATGATCGTCGCCTTGTGCAGCGGATCGGCGACGGCGACATTGAGCGCGGTGATGGCGTGTCCGGCCTCATGGTAAGCGGTGAGCTTCTTTTCCGCCTCGGTCATCGCCGAGGAACGGCGCTCGGCGCCCATCATGATCTTGTCCTTGGCGTCCTCGAATTCCTGCATGGTGACGACGCGCTTGTTGCGGCGGGCGGCCATGAGAGCGGCTTCGTTGACAAGGTTCATCAGGTCGGCGCCGGAAAAACCGGGCGTACCGCGGGCGAGGATCTTGAGATCGACATTCGGCGCCAGCGGAACGTTGCGGGCATGCACCTTGAGAATGCGCTCGCGGCCGACGATGTCGGGGTTCGGCACCACGACCTGACGGTCGAAACGGCCGGGACGCAGCAACGCCGGATCAAGAACGTCGGGACGGTTGGTCGCAGCGATCAGGATCACGCCTTCATTCGCCTCGAAGCCGTCCATTTCGACCAGCAGCTGGTTCAGCGTCTGCTCGCGTTCGTCATTGCCGCCGCCGAGACCGGCGCCGCGATGACGGCCGACGGCATCGATTTCGTCGATGAAGATGATGCAGGGCGCATTCTTCTTGGCCTGCTCGAACATATCGCGCACGCGGCTTGCACCGACGCCGACGAACATTTCGACGAAGTCGGAGCCCGAAATGGTGAAGAAGGGCACGTTGGCTTCGCCGGCAACCGAGCGGGCGAGCAGTGTCTTGCCAGTGCCCGGAGGGCCGACGAGCAATACGCCGCGCGGGATCTTGCCGCCGAGACGCTGAAACTTCTGCGGATCACGCAGGAATTCGACGATTTCTTCGAGATCCTGCTTGGCCTCGTCGACACCGGCGACGTCTTCGAACGTCACGCGGCCATGCGCTTCGGTGAGCAGCTTGGCTTTGGATTTGCCGAAGCCCATCGCCCCGCGTGAACCGCCCTGCATCTGCCGCATGAAGAACAGCCAGACGCCGAGAATCAGAAGCATCGGCAGCAGTGTTCCGAGATAGCTCAGAAAGCCGGAAGAACCATCAGTCTCCGGACGCGCGGTGACGGCCACGTTCTTGGCCTGCAGGCGGTCGAGCAGACTGTCGTCGATCACAGGCGAATAGGTCTGGAAGGTATTGTTGTTCTCCAGATATGTCCCGGTCAACCGGTTACCGGTGACCACGACATCCTTCACCCGGCCCGCATCCACCTCACGCAGGAACTGCGAATAAGGGACTTCACGGGAGCCCGTTTGCACTGGCGCCGTCTGAAACATACTGAAAAGGGCGATCAGCAGAAGCGCTATGATCGCCCACAAGGCGAAATTTCGTAAGTTAGGGTTCATTGAACTCCCCAGCATGGAACAGCCGCCTCATGGCGACCGTCTTATTCCTCTCTAACATAGGGTTGCGCCGTGCGATTGCCAAGGCGACACCCCAGGTCAGATGGTTTTTCCGTCAATACTTCTTAAAGGCAGCCTCGCATAGGGCGCCGTCGCGAAAACCGCCGAAAGCCTATTGGCAAAGATGAAGTCAAATCGTGTCAAAAAGCGGTCGAAGGGTGCGAAATAGGGTGTTAGTTCGACCATGCGGGCGGATTCCTCAGATAAAGGGGCTCCTTCGGCAGATAAAACCGGCGCCGCAGCCATGGCGCGCTTCCATGCACCCTTGGGAAGGCGCCCGTCCGACCCTCCCTCATTCCTGTCCTCGGACTTGATCCGAGGGATGTCGCAGGAATCCAGCGCGCCCAAGTCCTTGGGCGCGGGAGACTCTTCAAGCATTATTGAGTCATTCACCGCGCCGACGCGCGGTGGCTGGATTCCTGTGACGAGCACAGGAATGAGGGAGTGTCCGGCCTGGGCTTCCACCCCTATAATCGTTCCAGACCTATTTACAGCCCCGAACCTGCCATCCCAAACCCCAGCCTCTCCCGGCCGCAGAACCAGGGGCAATATCCCCCGGCTCTCGCGCGCCAGATGAAGCCCGTCACGTCTGAGATCGAACACTACCCTGCCAGCGGTCATTCGTCCAAGCCTGCTGCCGGTGACAAATGTAAGAACCCGGTCCATCTGTGCCCTGCCCGGCACGAAAGGTTGCCCACCGAAGATGGCTGTCAGACGGCCGAGTGCATAATCAAGGACTGCCCGATCCTGCCGCAACCCGTCAGGCGTCACCTGTCCGAGCAGACCTCCGTGAAGCGTGAAATGACGATCCAGCCAATCTGCTCCCCTAGCCGAAAGAGCCAGCCGTGCTTCCCAAGCCGCGCGGATATTCCTCTCGGCACCTGCATCGGCCGAAAGCTTCCGGCGTGTCCGCACGCGCTCGTAAGTCACATCTTCGTTGCTCGGATCATCGATCCACGGCACGCCCCGCTCTTTGAGGAAAGCGCGGATATCTGCCCGGTTGGAAAAGAGAAGCGGCCGTAAAATCCAGAAGCGCCGGTTGAAGAGCACCGCATCCGCAATGCCGGTCGAAATCTGCTCCGTTCGCATCCCACGCATCTGCAGTGTTTCGCGCTGGTCGTCGAACGTATGGCCAGTGACGATGAGATCGGCTTCGAAACTTTCGGCCGCCGCCGCAAGCATGCCATAACGTGCCTCTCGGGCCGCAGCCATGATACCGGTTTTCGGCTTGTCGCCCTGCCAGATCATGATGATGTGGGGAATGCCGAGCGATGCGCAAAGGGCTGCGACTTCACGCGCCTCGTCTGCGGAGCCGGCGCGCAACGCATGATCGACGGTCGCAGCGCAAAGAGAAATCTTGAGATGGGGCGCGGCCTTCACGGCTTCATCGAGCAGAAGAAGCAGGCCGGTGGAATCGCTGCCGCCTGATATCGCGACGAGAATGCGCGCGGGGCTTTGAAGCGACGTGAGAAACTGGAGGATCGCCCGTTGAGGCGATGCGGCATCCGGAGACATTCCGGAAGGCCTTAGCAGGAGAGGCGCTTCTGTTCGCTCGCAACCTTGCTTATGACGGCACGCGAGGCCTTCGGATAACGCTTCGACACTTCGCGCAGCGTTGCACAGGCCGTCTCGGTATTGTCGAGGGCTGCAAGCGACATGCCGAGCTTCAGCAGCATTTCCGGCGCCTTTTCCGATGTGCCGTATTTCTGATGCGCGTTGAGGAAGGTCTTGGCCGCCTCATTGTACTTGCCCTGCGAATAGAGCGCTTCGCCGAGCCAGAAATTGGCGTCCGCCGCCCGCGCGCTGCTCGGGTATTGGGTGATGTACTGCGTGAATTCCCGTTCGGCCGTGCTGTAATCACCGGATAGCACGTGGCCGTAGGCGGCCTTGTACTGGTCGGCCTCGCTGCCGAGCGAGGCGGTCTGCTGCGGCGTTTTGCTATTGGCATCGGGAAGTGGCCCGGAACCGATCGTGGCATTTTCGTCGACGCTTCCGCCGATCGGATTGCCGTTCTGATCGAAATCGATCGAGCCGAGCTCCTTCGGCGGCTGGCCGAGGCCGCTATTCTCCGGCACGCTCGTGGAGGGAGCCGTTTCGGCTCCCTGCGGTGCTTGGATCACCTTGGCAATGTCGTCGCCGCCGGAGGCTGCCGGAGCGGCATCGGTCTCGCTCTTCTTGACAGGGGCCTTGACGGCACCGCCGGCACCCGTCTTTTCGAGCTGCTGGAAGCGGAACTCATTGTCTTCCTGCTGCTTGCGGATCGTCTCCTGCATCTGCAGAAGCTGAAAGCTCATCTCCTCGATCCGGCCGTTCAACTGCCGCAACTGCTCTTCGAGCTGCTGCACGCGAACCTCCGCATCGCCGCTCTGCACTTTGACGACGGGCGGCGCCGCCTGGTTTTCCGCGGATCGGCCGCCGAGATGTAGCCCGAAGAACGAGGCCGAATAGGCCGCCCGTTCGCTTCCGGTCACAGCCGCCAGGCACAGCATGCCTGCCACGACAAATTTCTTCATATGTATCGTCCTGTCCCAGTGATTCTTCGCACCTCGATGGCACGAACAGGAGATTTTTCCAATTGCTTTCAAAAAGCAACGGAGTCTGGCCAAAGTGTGGTCAAAAAGAAAAGGCGGCCCCTGGGGGACCGCCTTTCGAAAAAGCCAATTGTTGCTCGGCAATTACATGCCGGCGCCGCCAAGCACGGTAACCGCGCGGCGGTTCTGCGACCAGCAGGAAATATCGTCGCAGACGGCGACCGGACGTTCCTTGCCGTAGGAGATCGTCTTCAGGCGCTGCGCCGGGACACCACGCGAAGCGAGATAGTCTTTGGCGGCAGCCGCACGGCGGGCGCCGAGCGCGAGGTTGTATTCGCGCGTGCCGCGTTCGTCGGCATGGCCTTCGACGGTGATCTGGTAGTTCGGGTAGCGGCCAAGCCACTGGGCCTGACGGTCGAGCGTCTGCGAGGCATCGGCGCGGATCGACGAGGAGTCGGTGTCGAAGAAGATGCGGTCGCCGACATTGACCGTGAAGTCCTGGGCAGAGCCCGGCGTTGCGGCGCCAGCACCGCTGCCGAGGCCGAGGTCGCCGGCGCTGTTCGGCGGCTTCTTGGCGCAGCTTGCGAGCGCGAGGCCGGCGATAAGCGCGATCATGACGGGGTTGCGGGCGAAATTCTGCATGCGGCTCATTGCCGGGGTATGAATTCGGCTCATGGCCGGTCTCCTTGCGATTTCATCAGGGTTTCCGGACAGTAACCGCACTCGGTTAACCGCCCCTCAAAGATTATGGTTAACAATTTGCCACTTTGTCCCTTGGCCGCTCGGTTCCATGACTTTGGGGCGACAAGAAGGCAGCAGCGCATCGCCTACTCCATAAGCGGCGACCAGGCCGGGTCGGAGCCGTAGGTCGGCGTCTTCACGAGCTGCTCGTTGTAACCGGTCAGATCGATCGAATAGAGCTGCGGACCGCCCGACCCCGCAGCCTGGCGGAAGAACATCAGCACGCGGCCGTTCGGCGCCCAGGTCGGGCCCTCATTGTGGAAGCCGGTCGTCAGGATGCGCTCGCCCGAACCATCCGGCTTCATCACGCCGATCGAGAACTTGCCGCCGGCCTGTTTGGTGAAGGCGATGAGATCGCCGCGCGGCGACCAGACCGGCGTCGAATAGGAGCCGTCGCCGAAGGAAATGCGGGTCTGGCCCGAGCCATCGGCGTTCATCACGTAGATCTGCGGCTTTCCGCCGCGGTCGCTTTCGAAACTGACGCGTGCGCCGTCAGGCGAATAGGAGGGCGACGTGTCGATCGCCGCCGTCGAGGTCAACCGCGTCGTCGTGCGCGAGCGCAGGTCCATCGTATAGATGTTGGAATTGGCATCCTGCTGCAGGCTCATGATCACCTTCTGACCATCCGGCGAAAAGCGCGGCGAGAAGGTCATGCCGGGGAAATTGCCGACGACCTCGCGTTGCCCGGTTTCCAGCTGCAGCAGATAGACTCGCGGCTGCTGGTTGGCAAAGGACATGTAGGTGACTTCCTGCCGGCTCGGCGAGAAGCGCGGCGTCAGCACGAGATCGCTGCCATCCGTCAGCATTCGCACGTTGAAGCCGTCCTGATCCATGATCGCCAGCTGGCGCTTGCGCTGCTGCTTGGTGCCGGATTCGGAGACGAAGACGACGCGCGTGTCGAAATAACCTTCCTCACCGGTGATCTGCTTGTAGATCGCATCGGCGATGATGTGAGCCACACGGCGCCAGTTCTCCGGCTGCGTATAGAATTGCTGACCGGTCATCTGCTGTCCGGCAAATGTATCCCATAGGCGGAATTCGGCACGAAGGCGGCCATCCGCTTCCTTGGTAACCCGGCCGGTGACCAACGCCTGGGCATTGATGACCTTCCAGTCCTCGAAGCGCGGCGAAGCGTCGGGATTAGAGATCTTCTCGATGAAGGCGGTTTTGTTGATGGGTGCGAAGAGACCGGACCGCTGCAAGTCGGCGGCGATGACTTGCGAGACCTGCGCGCCCATGTCGCCCTGGAAATCAGTCACCGCGATCGGAAGCGGCTGGATATTACCCTTGTTGATATTGATCTCGACAAGCGCGTTCGCCGGAGTCGTAAAGACTGCGGCCCCGACTAGACCGGCAACGACCATCAGGGCGCGGATGAGGGAACACTTGACCATATCAAAACAAGCCTTTCAGCACTTTATAGGTTCAGTTGGCTGACATCGAAGTTCAAAACAACTTCCTTCCAGACATCGTATTTGTCTTTTGGAAGCATCGTGTAAGGAGCTGCACGGACAATTGCGCGAAGAGCTGCGTCGGTAATGATTTTACGTGTCCTTTCGCTGCCACCGCTGACCTCCGCATCGGGAGTTCCGATAATGCGACCGTTCCTATCGAGGCGCACACGGAACCTTAGATGAACGCTGGCGGCGTCCTTCAGGTCCGCAGGGAGGGCAAAACGATTTGTGATGGCATTTCGCATCCCATCGATAACGGGCACACTTAAAATTTTTGCTTTTGAGTCAGTTTTTTCCCGACTCATCGTCTCCGCATGTCCATCAGGCGGCAGTGAGAAAGCAGCCATTAACATCGCCAGCGCCCCGATAGACTTCGCGAAATGGGATAAGCTGCTCAGCATCTAGATTCCAAAATCGCTTGCGTCGAAGGTGAGAAGCATCTCGTTCCAGCCGTTCTCGCCCTCATACTTATCTGCTGGTAAGTTCTTGAGGGGAGATGATTTCATAACAGCGCGATAAACGCTGCTCTTAAGAGCCTGACGAGTCGACTCCGGCCCACCTGTCGCAATGACCTCTGGATCACCAACGACATTTCCGGCCTGATCAAGCTGGAAACGAACCTGAAGATGAACATCGCCCGCGCCCGCCAGCCCCTGAACAGACGACCAATTACCGGAGATCTGACCACGTACGGCGTCAACCTCGCTCTGGCTAAGTTTGGCTCCGCCATTGCTCTTCTTGTTCCCCAGCGATGCTTCTTGCGTCGAGCGCTTGGCCCCACCGGCGGAAGGATCGGCCTTGTTGAGCAGCGCGGAGATTTCATCCGCGTTGAAGTCGCTCTTCATCGATGAAGCCGATTTCGCCACTTCCTGCTTCTTGTCCGCCTTCTTCTTGTCCGCCGGTGTGTCGGCGGTCTTCGGCTGATCCGCAGTCTTTTCCGGCGGCTTTTCGACGGGCTTCTGCGGTTCCAGCGGCTTCACCTGCGGCTTGGCGACGGGGGTCGGCACGTTGTCCGGCAATGCTTCCGCATCCGGCTTCGGCGGCTCCTCCGGCTTGGCCTGTTCTTCCGGCGGTTTTTCCTCCGGCTTCGGCGGCGTCACTTCGACAGGCTTCGGTGGCGGAATGGAAGCGACCTCCTTCGGCTGCTCTACTTCCGTTTCCTCCTTGACGATCTCCTTCACGTCATTCGGCTTAGGATCGATCTTCGGCATCGGCTTGTCGCTCGAATTCGCCGCCGCCGCTTCGGTATTGCTGGGCTTGGCGTTCGGGACCGGAGGCGTTTTCAGGTCGACATTGTTGTCGCCGGCATTTTCGGCGGGCTGTGCGATCGGCGGCCGCGTCGTTGGTACGGGCGCGGAAGTCTCCTTCTTCGGAGCTTTCTTGTCGCCTTGCTGCATCTGGGTAATGGATTCCACCGGCACCAGATCGACCGGCATCGCCTCGAAATCCTCTACCTTGAAGGATTCAGGGGCGCCGAGCGATACCATCGCCCAGGTGAGCACCAGGCCGTGCAAAACAGCAGATGTGATGACACTGGCCTTCATTTTGAGCGCTATTGGTCCTTCTTCTGCTGCGTCACGAGGCCGATATTCTTGAAGCCTGCGCCCTGAATACGGGCCATGACGTCGGCGATGACGCCATAAGGCGCGGTCGCGTCGCCGCGCACGAAGATACGTTCGTTATAGCCGGTAGTGGCGATCGCCTCGAGCTTGGCGGCGATCTCCGCGGCCGGGATCGGCGTTTCCTGCAGGAACACCTCGCCGTCGTTCTTGACGGAGATGGTGATCGGCTGCGTCTCGGAATTCAGCGCCTTGGCCTGCGTTTCCGGCAGGTCGATCGGCACGCCGACGGTCATCATCGGTGCCGCGACCATGAAGATGATCAAAAGCACCAGCATGACGTCGACGAGCGGCGTCACGTTGATTTCGGAAATCACGGCCCTATTCCGACCGCCGCGACGACGGCGTCCGCCGCCTCCGCCGCCATTGCCTCCAACAGCCATACCCATGTCAGAATACTCCGTTGCTTACTGAGCGGCAGCGCGTGGCTGCAGTTTCTCGTCGATCTGGCGCGAAAGTATGGCGGAGAATTCATCCGCGAAACCTTCCATGCGGCCCGAGAGCTTGCCGGCATCGGCAGAGAACTTGTTGTAGGCGATAACTGCCGGTATAGCGGCGACGAGGCCGATCGCGGTGGCAAGTAGCGCTTCGGCGATACCGGGCGCGACGACCGCAAGGTTGGTCGACTTCGAACCAGCAATCGCCTGGAACGAGGTCATGATGCCGACGACCGTGCCGAAGAGACCGATGAACGGACCGGCCGAGCCGATGGTCGCGAGCGATCCAAGACGGGCGCCGAGAAATTCGGTCTCACGAGCGAGCGTCACGTCCATCGCACGGTCGATACGCATCTGCAGGCCGATCGGCGAGCGGGCGCCGCGTTCGAAGGATTTCTTCCACTCGCGCATGGCGGCGACGAAGATGGCCGCGAGCCCTGTATTGTTGCGTTCCGACAGCGAGCGGTAGAGTTCTTCCAGCGACTGGCCCGACCAGAACACCTGCTCGAACTTGTCGAACTGGCGCCGCGCGCGGCCATAGGCCAGGTATTTGTCGATGACGATCGCCCACGTCCACACCGAGGCCGCGATGAGCCCGAGCATGACGAGCTTGACGACGATGCCGGCCTGCATGAAAAGCGACCAGAGGCTGACGTCCGTCGTTGCTGCTGCCAATCCTACTTGTTCCATTGGTCCAAAATCCCCGAATCCAAACGCCCGGTGCTGGACCGGGCGGCACAAACTGATCTCGCAAGAAGTGTCCGGCGGCCGCCGCCCAAAGCCCTGGTCAAACTTCCAAGCTCATCTTCCGCCTTCTTGCCGTCAAATTTGGTCAAAGGAAGGCGTGCACCGCACAAACCCCGACTTTCCCAGTAAGACACTATTATGGTTAATAGATCGTTAGTGCCGGACTGTGACAGTAAGCCTGTGTTTGGAAGATTTCGTTCCATGGACTACTTGACCGGAGCAAGGTCCGGCTGTCGAAAGAGCGCTCATCCTGCGGCGCGGGAATTCCTTCACATAAAACTCAAGTTCTGACAAGACCTGAATTTCATGCGATTCTGACTACAACGGCGTGCTGCCCTCCAGGAATTTCACCGCCAGCGTTTCCGGCAGCCGCCTCGGCCGCCCCCGGGCGTTGATGACGGCGATGATCACCTTGGCGGCGATCAGCAGCGTTTCGCCCGAGCGGATCTGCTGATTGAGCACCATCTTGGCGCCGCCGGCTTTTTCCGTATGCGTCAGGATCGTCAGCACATCGTCCATGCGCGCCGGGCTCTTGAAGTCGATCTCCATGCGGTGGACGACGAAAACCAGCCCCTCCTCGTCGGCGCTGACGAGTTCGCGCTGCTCGACGCCGAGGCAGCGCAGATAATCGGTGCGGCCGCGCTCCAGGAAATGCAGGTAGCGGGCGTGATAGACCAGGCCGGAGAAGTCCGTATCTTCATAATAAACCCGCTGGACGAGGCGGTGTCCGGCCTCCGTCAGCTCTCCCGAAATGGAAAAAGGGCGTTCCGTCATAATTTTCTCCAAACTCAGGTGCCCTGTTTGGCGCAACGCTTCCAGACAGGCAAGCATTGAATGCCAGACCGGCAAGCATTGAATGATTGTCACAATTCCTAACTATTCCCGATAATGAGCGACCAATCAGGAGACGATGCGATGAAGATTGCGGTTATGGGCGGAGACGGTTTCATTGGTTGGCCAACGTCGCTGCATCTCTCCGATGCCGGGCACGACATCCATATCCTCGACAATCTCTCGCGCCGCTGGATCGACACCGAACTCGGCGTGCAGTCGCTGACGCCGATGGATTCGATCCAGGAGCGCACACGCATCTGGCATGCCGAAACCGGACGCCGCATCCACTTCAATCTGATCGATCTCGCCAAGGATTACGAACTCCTGAAGAACTGGCTTTCCGAACATCGCCCGGATGCCGTCATCCATTTCGCCGAACAGCGGGCCGCGCCCTATTCGATGAAGAGCGACCGCCACAAGAACTACACGGTCAACAACAATGTCAGCGCCACGCACAACCTGCTGAACGCGCTGACGGAGCTCAATCTCGATACCCATCTCATCCATCTCGGCACCATGGGCGTCTACGGCTATTCGACGGTCGGGGCGGCGATCCCAGAGGGTTACCTGCCGGTCGGCATCGAGACCGCAGGCGGCGAGACGGTCAGCCAGGAGATCCTCTATCCCTCCAATCCCGGCTCGATCTATCACATGACCAAGTGCCTGGATCAGCTTCTCTTCCAGTTCTACGCGCGGAATGACGGCCTGAGGATCACCGATCTGCACCAGGGCATCGTCTGGGGCACACATACCGAGCAGACGCGACGCCACGCGCAGCTGATCAACCGTTTCGACTACGACGGCGATTATGGCACGGTGCTGAACCGCTTCCTCATCCAGGCGGCGATCGGCTATCCGCTGACGGTGCACGGCACCGGCGGCCAGACCCGCGCCTTCATCCACATCCAGGATTCGGTGCGCTGCATCGAGCTGGCATTGAAAAACCCGCCGGCCCGCGGCGCCCGCGTCGAGATCTTCAACCAGATGACGGAAACCCACCGGGTGCGCGACCTCGCCGAGATGATCGCCCGGATGAGCGGCGCCAAGATTGCCTGGCTGCCCAACCCGCGCAAGGAAGCCGCAGAGAACGAGCTGATCGTCCGCAACGAAAAATTCCGCGATCTCGGCCTCGAGCCGATCACGCTGGAAGCCGGCCTGCTCGGCGAGATCGTCGACGTCGCGAAGAAATTCGCCTATCGCGTCGACCGCTCGCGCGTGCCGGCCGTCTCCGCCTGGACCAAGGACATCGCCGCGACGATCAATCACGATCCGGAAGGCAAGCGGCTGAAGTCGGTTTCATGAGTGCTGAGAGATGACGAAGGCTAGGAAGGTCGCGGCTTGCTCCCTCTTCTCCCCAGCGGGGGTCCGAAGGACGGGTAGCAACGCTTTGCCGTCTCTCCTTCGCCGGAGCAAGATATATCGGGGCAGCGGAATCCGATGAACCCCTCCTCCGTCTTCGCCTATGTCACACTGGTCACCAATGCCGATTACGCCATGGGCGCGACCGCGCTTGCCCGCTCCTTGCGCCGAACCGACACTGGGGCTGACATTGTCATTCTCCACACCGGCGGCGTCGATGCTGCTGCCCTTTTGCCCCTGAAAGCGCTCGGCTGCCGCCTGATCGAGGTCGAGCACCTGCCGCTCTCTGCGGCCTTCAACGAGCGCCACGCCCGCGGTCAGCTCCATTCGACAGCTCCTTTCACCAAGGGCCGCAAGCCGGATTTCCATTCGCCGCTCGACAATTTCTGCAAGCTCAGGCTCTGGCAGCTCGTCGAATACCAGCGCTGCGTCTTCATCGACGCCGATGCCCTCGTGCTGAAGAATGTCGACAGGCTCTTCCTCTATCCGGAATTTTCCGCCGCCCCAAATGTCTACGAAAACCTCGCCGACTTCCGCCGGATGAATTCCGGCGTCTTTGTCGCCACGCCTTCGCATGACACGTTCCGGCACATGCTCGAAAGGCTCGACAGGCCGAACGCTTTCTGGCGGCGCACCGATCAGACCTTTCTCGAGACATTCTTCCCGGATTGGCACGGCCTGCCGGTTTATTTCAACATGCTGCAATATGTATGGTTCACCATGCCGGAGCTTTGGGACTGGAAGAGCATTTCGATCCTGCACTACCAGTATGAAAAACCGTGGGAAAAGGATCATCCCAAGGCAGCGCGACTACAACCTTTGATCGATCTGTGGCATCGTTTCCACGATGGCGGCGACGTGCCTGAGATCACGGCGCTGGACAATCCGGAAGGGGCAGCATGAAGGTACTGGTATCGGGTGGAACGGGTCTCGTCGGCCGGTATGTCGTCGAGGAACTGCTGGCCGCCGGATATCAGGTGATCGTCGGCGGGCGTCGCGCGCCGTTGCCCCGCCTCTTCTCCCGCCCGGTCGAGTTCGCAGCGCTTTCGCTCGATCCCGACAAGGATCAGATCGATGTCTTCGATGACGCCTATTTCTTCGTCCACGCCGCTTTCAGTCATGTTCCGGGCAAATATCGCGGCGGCGAGGGCGACGATCCGAAGACATTCCACAGGTTGAACCTCGACGGCACCGTCCGGCTTTTCGAAGCCGCCAAACGCGCCGGCACGCGCCGCTGCGTCTTCCTGTCCAGCCGCGCCGCCTACGGCGAACATCCCGAGGCAATCGAACTGGCGGAGACGATGCTGGCCAAGCCCGAAACACTCTACGGCCAGGTCAAGCTCGATGCCGAACGCGCGCTTGCCCATCTCTCCACGCCGGGTTTTGCCGGCGTAAGCTTGAGGGCAACCGGCGTCTATGGCGATCTCTCGCCGAACAAATGGGACGGCCTCATCGCCGATTACCTCGCCGGCCGGCCGGTTGCTGCCCGCCTGGGAACGGAAGTTCACGGCCGTGACCTCGGACGGGCGGTGAGACTGATGCTGGAGACGGAAAGCACTCGCATCTCCGGCGAGGTCTTCAACGTCTCGGACATGTCAGTCGACACGCGCGATATCCTTTCACCCATCCGCCGCGAGACGGGCTGTCGGCACGCGCTGCCGGCCCCTGCCGATAGCGCCGCACTCAATCCCATGAACACTGCGAAAATCCGTGCGTTCGGCTGGACGCCCGGCGGAGCGCCTCTGTTCGACGAGACGATGCAGCGGCTGGCCGCTGCGCTGCCTAAATCCCCAAGACACAGGTCCACGCAAGTCTGACGTTGCAGAATGCGCCCGAATCGCAATCGGGGCCCGAATTAAAAATCGGGGAATTGTTCATGCAGGTCGCAACCACGTCTGCCTCCATCATCTTGCGCGGCGCGTCTTCGACAGCAGCCATTACAGCCGCCGGAAGCGAGACCGATCAGGGCGTGCTGAAGCTGCAGCGCGCCACCCAGGCGCTGCAGCAGCTGCGCCAGACCTTGGCGAACTCGGGAGACGAGGCCAAGGCGAAGGCACAACGCAAGCTCGAAGAGGCAAAACAGCAGCTGGAGATGCTGCGCAGCTCCAACATGGCGCCTGAGGTGGTCGCCCGGCTGGCCGCCGAACTGGCGCGCAAGGTCGGCACCGCCGCCTCCGAATTCGCATCATCAGTCGCGACCGGCAGCCCGGCAACGGCTGTTCCGGTGGATGCAACCACGGGCGCTGAGGCCGTCGCAACGAGCGGGGCCGCTGCTGCGCTGACGGATACTTCGGGAGAAACTGCGGCCGGCGAGACCGGCTCGCAGGAACCGGACGCTGCCGCCAACGCCCGCAAGGCCTATGCGAGCGTCGCCGAGGATGCCCCGAAATTTTCAGGCATTTCGGCCGATGATCGCGAAACGATGGAAGAGTTCAAGGCGGTGGTGCGCGAACTCAAGCAAGTGCTCGAAAAGGCGATGCGCGAGTTGCGGCAGCAGGACCGGCAGGCCGGGGCCAATATGGCAGGCTTCTCCATCGCCACGGCGACAATACCGACAAGCATCGTTGTCTGACCACCGCTGCCGCCGGCGGCCGAGGCGTGAAACCGTCGCATCCGGCATTTGCATCGGACATCCTGCCGTCTATGCTCGGGTAAATCTCTCAGAACCGGCAGATCCAATGACCGCGAAAGAATTGAAAGCGCAGCTGCGCGACGAACGGCTGTCCGCCCGCGACGCTATCCCCGCCGAGAAACGCGCCTCCAAAAGCCTAGCAATGGCCGACCATGCCGGCGAGGCCGTCGGTTTTGCGCTGGATACGATCGTCTCCGGCTTCCTGCCGATCCGTTCGGAAGCCGATCTCAGGCCGCTGATGGCGCGCTTTGCCGTGCGCGGTGCGCGGCTCTGCGTACCGGCGATCCTCGATCGGCAGACGATCGTCTTTCGCGAGCTGGCGGAAGGTGCGCCCCTCGTCGATACCGGTTTCGGCACGGTCGGCCCCGGCTCAGATGCCGCCATTCTTGATCCCGAGATCATGCTGGTGCCGCTTTCGGCCTTCGATGCCCGCGGCCACCGCATCGGCTACGGCGCCGGCCACTACGACCGCGCCATCAGCCGGCTAAAGCAAAAAGGCCTGCATCCAAAGCTGATCGGCATTGCATTCGACTGCCAGGAAGTGGCACATGTGCCCGACGAGCCGCACGACATAAGCCTGGATGCCATCCTGACAGAAAGCGGCCTTCGCTTTTTTGCCTCTTGGATTGGATAGGGAATGCGGCTGCTTTTTCTGGGTGACATGGTCGGCAAGACGGGACGCACGGCGGTCTGGGACCGCCTCCCCGGCCTGATCTCCGACCTCAAGCTCGATTTTGTCATCGTCAACGGCGAGAACGCCGCCGGCGGCTTCGGCATCACCGAGGACATCTTTCTGGAAACGATCAATGCCGGCGCCGACGTGGTGACGACAGGCAATCATGTCTGGGACCAGAAGGAAGCCGTCGCTTTTGCCGGCCGCCACGATCAATTCCTGCGGCCGGCCAACTATCCGCAAGGCACGCCCGGCCGCGGCTCCGGCCTCTTCTATGCCAGGAACGGCGCGCGCGTGCTCGTCGCCAACGTCATGGGCCGGGTCTTCATGCATCCCGAACTCGACGACCCCTTCAAATCGGCGGAAGTCATCCTCGACGCCTGCCCGCTGAAGGAGCAGGCCGATGCGATCATCTTCGATTTCCATGCGGAGGCGACCAGCGAGAAGCAGTGCTTCGGCCATTTCGTCGACGGCCGTGCCAGTTTCGTCGTCGGCACCCACACACATGTGCCGACCGCCGACGCACAGATCCTGAACGGCGGCACCGCCTATATGTCGGACGCCGGCATGTGCGGCGACTACGACTCCTCCCTCGGCATGGACAAGGAGGAGCCGCTCAATCGCTTCATCTCCAAGATGCCGAAGGGCCGCATGGAAGCCGCGAACGGCCCCGCGACGATCTGCGGCGTCGGCGTGGAGATCTCGGATACGACGGGGCTTGCCGAAAAGATCGCGCCGCTCCGGCTCGGACCGCGGCTGGCCGAGACGGTGCCGGAGTTCTGGCGATAGAGCATGACGCCGAAAAGTGTGAGCGGTTTTCGGGCGACATAATGCTCTAACTCTTTAATTTAGAATAGCCACGCCGCTAACACGCAATTGTGAGCATCCTCCGTCTGGACCACCGTGACCTCATGCCGCATCCTCCCGCCACAAAGTGAAAGCGCCGGAGGGGTGGCATGAAGCCGCGATATCTTGTCCTCGCTATCGCATACCTTGCGGCCTTCGCCGCGCCGAATCTTGCCGGGGCACAAGAGCAGCGGCCACCGGTCAGCCAGTGCCAGGCGATCGCGCAAACCATCCCCAAAGTGACCTTCGCAAGCTTTTCCGGCGCCCCGCCGCTGGTGCCTGCCGTCTCCGAGGGCGAGGACGTCAAACTGACCTTCCTCGGCCATTCGACCTTCGAGATCGATACGCCCGGCGGCATCGTTATCGCAACCGACTATAATGGCTGGTACAGGCCGGCAACGCCGCCCGATGTCGTGACCATGAACAAGGCGCACACGACCCACTATACCCTGACCCCCGATCCCGGCATCAAACATGTGCTGCATGGGTGGAGCGACGTTCCGGGCGAGAAGGCCGATATCAATCTCGTCGTCGGCGATGCCTATATCCGCAACGTCCCCACGGATATCCGCTTCAGCTACGGCCTCGGCGGCGCGCATGAGAACGGCAATTCCATCTTCATCTTCGAGATCGCCGGCCTCTGCATTGGCCATCTCGGCCACCTGCATTATGAGCTGACGGATGCCCATTATACCGAGATCGGCCGCCTCGACGTCGTCATGGTCCCGGTCGATGGCGGCTTGACCATGGGCGCCGACAGCATGAGCCGCGTCATCAAACGGCTACGCTCGTCGCTGATCCTGCCCATGCACCGGCGCGGCCCGCCGGTCGAAACCTTCGTCTCGATGTTCGGCAAGGATTTCGACGTCGCCAACGCACCCGATGACAGCATCACCGTTTCGATGCGCACGCTGCCGAAAAAGCCGCTGATCTATGTCTTCAATGGCGTGCGGTAGTAAAAAGGCCCGGCGGCGCCGGGCCTCGCGCATCAGGCGAACTGCAGATGGCGCTTGATGCCGACATCCGGCATCTTGTCGTCGTCGAGATTGGCCTTGGCGATCTCCCAGCCGAATTTCAGCTTGTTACCTGTGGAAACCCAGATCTCGGCATCGTCGACATGGAGGGAAAGCATGGTGAGCTTGGGGTCCTTCTTGCCGCCGTCATACCAGGCTGCGACGATCGAACTCCAATATTCCTCGATCTTGGAAGGGTCGGGGCGCACGTCGATCACGCCGGCAAGACAGGCGTGATAATCGTGATCCTTGCCGATGACGCAGAAATGCGCGCGGCTGCCAGGCTTGATGACGCGCACGATGTCGGCGTCGGTCTTGGTGTAGAACCAGATGGTATTGGTGGTGGGATCGGCATGCGGCGCCATCGGCTGCATGTGCATATCCAGTCCGGAAATTCCGAGCATGCCGGCATGAACATCGTTGACCTGATCCCAGAGCTGACGTGCTGGATGTTCCTGCGCCTCGCTGAGACTTGCCATGACCGTTCCTTTCCCTTGGATGGAGTTCGGTTGAAACGTCATCCTCTCACCTTTGTTCCGAACTGCTTTTTCCTTGAACGGGTGCCGTTTCGCTCTTATAAGGCGGCCCATTCCGAACAATGAGACGTGAACAGGGGTGCCATGGCTGGCCATTCACAGTTTAAAAACATCATGCACCGCAAAGGCCGTCAGGATGCCGTGCGGTCGAAAATGTTCTCCAAGCTTGCGCGCGAAATCACCGTTGCCGCAAAGGCCGGCCTGCCCGACCCGACGATGAACGCCCGCCTTCGCCTAGCGATCCAGAACGCCAAGGCCCAGTCCATGCCGAAGGACAATATCGACCGCGCCATCAAGAAGGCAGCCGGTGCCGACGGCGAAAATTATGATGAAGTCCGCTATGAAGGTTATGGCCCCGGCGGCACGGCGATCATCGTCGAAGCCCTGACCGACAACCGCAACCGCACCGCCTCCAACGTCCGCTCGAGCTTCACCAAGGCCGGCGGCGCTCTCGGCGAAACCGGCTCCGTTTCCTTCTCCTTCGACCATGTCGGCGAAATCACCTACAAGCTTTCCGTCGGCGATGGCGACAAGGTGATGGAAGCCGCGATCGAAGCTGGCGCTGACGACGTCGAGTCCGACGAAGACGGCCACTACATCACCTGCGCCTTCGAAGCCCTCGGCGAAGTGGCAAAAGCGCTGGAATCGAGCCTCGGCGAAGCCGAAACCGTCAAGGCCGTCTGGCGTGCCCAGAACAACGTGCCGATAGACGAGGAAAAAGCCCAGTCGCTGCTGAAACTCATCGACAGCCTGGAAGACGATGACGACGTGCAGAACGTCTATTCCAACTTCGAGGTCTCGGAAGAAGTGCTGGCGAAGCTCTCGGCCTGAATTTCCTCAGACGATCGTCGATGGAAAACCCGGCCGTGACGCCGGGTTTTTAGTGCCAGTGAATGTCCGCGTGCATAAGATGCCCGAGGCGCCGCCGGAAACCCTATGCGGCGGCCCGCATGAAATTTCCGAGCCCTGCAAAAAGCTCCACGGATTTCAGCCGCGCCTCGATGTCGTGGATCGGCATCGAGATGATCACCTCGTCGGCCTGCGTTTCCCGCAGAAACTCCGTCAATTTCGACTCCGCCGTCTTCGGCGAGCCCACCACGGCATAACGCAGCGTGTGTTCGACATTCATCTTCTCCATCGGCGACCAGAAGCCCTCCATGTCGGTCACCGGACGCGGGAACGGGCCGCGGACATTGCGGCGCAGATTGACGAACTGCTGCTCTGCGGAGGTGAAATGGTAGCGCGCCTCCTCGTCCGTCGCCGCCACCGCACCCATCACGCCGACCATCACATGGGGTTTGTCGAGCGTCGCCGAGGGCTGGAAGCGGTCGCGGTAGATCGCGATCGCATCGAGCAGCATGTCGGGTGCGAAATGCGAAGCAAAGGCATAGGGAAGCCCCAGCATGCCGGCAAGCTGGGCACTGTAGAGGCTGGAGCCGAGCAGCCAGATCGGGATATGTGAGCCATTGCCGGGAACCGCGAGGATCGCCTGGTTCTCGACCGGCGTATCGAGAAGTTGCTGCAGTTCCACAACGTCGTTGGGGAAGCTGTTTGCGCCGGCCTCGAGGTTGCGCCGTAGCGCCTGTGCCGTACGCATGTCCGTTCCCGGTGCGCGCCCGAGGCCGAGATCGATACGGCCGGGGAAGAGCGCCTCCAGCGTGCCGAACTGCTCGGCGATAACAAGCGGCGAATGATTGGGCAGCATGATGCCGCCGGAGCCGATGCGGATGCGCTTGGTCGCAGCGCCGACATGGCAGATGACGACTGATGTGGCAGCGCTGGCGATCCCCGGCATGCCGTGATGTTCGGCAAGCCAGAAGCGCTTGTAACCGAATTCCTCGGCCTTCACAGCCATCCGCGCCGAGCCATCGAGGGACTGGCGCACGGTGCTGCCTTCGGCAACGGGGGAAAGGTCGAGTATGGAGAAGGGAACCATGGGAAACCTGCCGGGCAGTTGAACGATGCCGTCTATGTAGGTTCGCGCCCGCACCATTCCAAACCATGGACGCAAACAAAAAGGCCGCGCGAGCGCGACCCTTCCGTAAGGTCAGAAACGATCGTTTACCGGTGACGGCGCAGCACATGCACCTCGGCGCTCGGCTGGTGGTGGCCGGGCGGCAGCGTGAAATTGCCGAGCTGGCGGTCCATTTCCAGGGCTTCCGTCGCCAGCCGGTGGATCGCCGCCGTCGTCTCTTCGACCATCGAGGCGTTCTGCTGCGTCATCGCGTCGAGTTCGGCAACGGCGTTATTGATCTCGCGCAGCGTATTGGCCTCCTCGCGGGTCGCACTCATGATCTCGTTGATCTGCCCGTTGATCGCCTCGACATGGGCGCCGATGCCCGTCAGGGCAACGCCCGCTTTTTCCACAAGCGTAACGCCGCTTTCGACCTCATGCGTCGATTTCTGCAGCAGGCTGGAAATCTCCTTGGCCGCACTCGACGAACGCTGGGCCAGCTCGCGCACTTCCATGGCGACGACGGCAAAGCCCTTGCCGGATTCGCCGGCGCGCGCCGCCTCGACACCGGCATTGAGCGCCAGGAGGTTGGTCTGGAAGGCGATGTCGTCGATGACGGAGATGATCGTGTTGATCTGGCGCGAAGAGACCTGGATTGCCTCCATCGCTGCGATCGTCTCGCGCATGATCTGGCCTGAGCCGGTCGTCTCCTTCTTGGCGTCGCGGGCGATGCGCTCGGCCTGCTCGGCTCGCTCGATCTGCCGGCGGACCGACTGTGTGATGGCGCTGATCGCATTCGCCGTCTCGGTGATCGAGCCGGCCTGGCGCTCGGTGCGCCCGGCAAGTTCGTCGGCGCCGGTGCGCATCTCCTCTGAGCCGGCGCGCACCGCCATCGAGTTGCCGCCGATGGCGGTCATGGTTTCGCTGAGCGTCGCCAGCGCCTCGTTGAAATTGACGCGCAGGCTTTCAAGCTCGTTCGGGAAGCGGGTATCGATCTGATAGGCGAGATCGCCGTTCGCCAGATGATGCAGGCCCTCGTCAATCGCCTCGACCACCTGCTGCAGCGTCTTCGCCTCGGCCTCGCGCTCGGCCAGATTCTGCTGGCGGTCCTGCTCGGCCTGCAGGCGCGTCTCTTCGCTGGCGGCTTCGAGTTCACGGCTTTCGATCAGCGAGTGGCGAAAGCGGTCGAGCGCATTGGCCATCGTGCCGATCTCGTCCTTGCGGTTCAGGCTGCCGATCTCGCTGTCGAGCTTGCCGTCGGCGACATCGCGGGTGACGCCGGCAAGCCGCGCAAGCGGCGAAAACAGCAAATTGGTGACGAGCCCGGTCGTGACCGCCATGACGACGAGCACGCCGATGCCGATCATCGTCAGCAGGGTGGCGATCTCGATCGAGCCGGCATTGAGCTCGCTCAACAGCACACTTTCGACCACGAGGAAGCGGTCGCCGCGATAGTCGATGCCGCGGACATAGGCGCGGGCCGCTCCGTCCGCCCGGTCGAAATCGGCAACCGTCATCGCCGAACTGGCAAGCGCGCTCTTGATGAAGGTGAAGGGCGTCGCATCGAGCGTCGCAAGTTTGCCGCTTCCGTCGAGGCCGATGGCGGAACCATCGCCGGAGACGATCGCCGCTCGCGCCGTGCTGCCCTGGACGATGCCCTTGGCGAGGATGCCGGTGACGATATCGTCGCGCACCTTGAAGAGGATGATACCCTTGGCCGCCCCAAGCTTGACGATCGGCACGGCATAGAAAATCGCCGACTTGCCGCTGCCGGCATCGACGCGAAGGCCGGAAAAGCCTGTCGGCGCGGCGTCATCGGTCGCCTTGGCGGTATTCTCGATCGCCTTGGCGAAAGCGATGCCGGCGCCGGTCGCCTTCCAGGCGTCCGACTTCAGATTTTCGGCGAAATCGTCTTCCTTCTTATAGGAATAGAGCACGGTACCCTCGAGATCGACGATCAGCAGATCGCTGAAGGCGGTATCCTCGAGGTCGCGGGCGACTTCGCCCTGCGTCTTCTCGTGGCTCGAATAATAAAAGCCGCTCGGCCCTTCCGGCTTGATGAGCTTCTCGCGCTGGTCGGCGGGGTTGGGATTGCCCGCTATGAAAACCTTCTTCAGCTCGGCCCGGGCGTCGCCCGCGGTCTTCTCGATGGTCTTCCAGCCGCTCTTCAGATTGGTGATCGACATCTGCAGCGCCTCGATGCGCGCGATGGAATTGGCCTGGTTTTCAAGCTGCGTCAGCTGGTCCTGCAGCATGTCGCCGCGAAAGATCAGCACGCTTTCCTTGGCCTTCAGCGCCTGCTCGTCGGAAATGCGGCTGCTGGCGAAATAGGCAAGCACATCGATGACCGCGATCGACAGCACGGTCAGCAGAATGAATGTGGCGATGACCTTAAAGGACAGGGATTGGAATCTCCGAGCCATGTACGACGAACCCCTTCTGAACGCGCCTGCCAAGCGCGGGCACGCACCGCAGCCTGATCAACTGGCCTATAAACAGAACATCGGGGCTTAAATCCTCGCGAAAAGAAGCCCCTCTCGTATTCGATGACCAGAATTCAGGCATCTGTTTTAATTCGCGGTAAATGGCAGGGCCGAAATCCGGGAATGTTTTTGTTTTGTTCACATATCAATGGCAGTTATTTCGCAATCGCTATAGGTTGAACCATGCAAAATACGATTCGCATCGTCGGTATCGATCCCGGGCTTCGCCGCACCGGCTGGGGAATCATCGAGACATCAGGCAATTCCCTGCGGTTTGTGGCATCCGGAACCGTGACTTCCGATGGCGACATGGACCTTGCCTCCCGCCTTTGCCAATTGCATGACGGCTTGGCGGAGATCGTCCACAGCTATAAGCCGGATGAGGCGGCCGTCGAACAGACCTTCGTCAACAAGGATGCAGTGGCGACCCTGAAGCTTGGTCAGGCCCGCGGCATTGCCATGCTGGTACCGGCGCGCGCCGGGCTGCCGGTCTCCGAATATGCCCCGAACGCCGTGAAGAAGGCCGTCATCGGCGTCGGCCATGGCGAAAAGCAACAGATACACATGATGTTGAAGATCCTGATGCCGAAGGTCGAATTCAAGGGCAACGACGCCGCCGACGCCTTGGCGATCGCCATCTGCCATGCGCATAATCGCGGCAGCAACCGGATGCGGCAGGCATTGGCCGGATAGCTTGTTCTTGACTTGTTCCATCGGTAAGGATAATTCTTACTATGAAGGAGCAACAAGATGCGTGTTACGTCCAAAGGGCAGGTCACCATTCCTCGTGATCTCAGGGAACTTGTCGGCATCGAGGCCAATAGCGAGGTCATTTTCTCGATAGAGGGCGGCAAGCTCGTTCTTTCGCCGAAGAACGGCAAGCAGGAGATCGAGGATCGGGGCCGCCTGGATCGTTTCATACAGACGATCCGTCGTCTCGAGGGCACGGGCGATCAGGAGATCGATGCCGAAGACCTTATGTCGATGACCCGTGATCGCTGATGGCCACACTTGTCGATACGAACATACTTGTCGATCTGGCCGTGGTCGGTTCGGACTGGCACGGTTGGTCGCGTCGAAGGATGCTTGACGTCTTCAAAGACGGTCCTGTCCTCATAAACCCGATCATCTATTCCGAATTTTCCGTTCGGTACGACGACGTGGACGAAGTCGATCGACTGCTGCCGCAGGATGAATTCCGCCGCGAGAATCTGCCTTGGCCGGCTGCATTCGCCGCTGCTGCGGCCTTCCGACTTTACCGTCGCGCCGGCGGTGGGCGCGAACGGATACTGCCCGATTTCTTCATCGGCGCGCATGCGGTGATAAGGGGCTACAGAATTTTGACCCGCGATCCCAGCGGATACCGCTCCTATTTCCCCTCCGTTGACCTTATAACCCCCGAAACGCATCCTTGAGAGACCGCGACCCATGATCGGCAAGCTGAAAGGCACCATAGACGAGATCGGCGAAGACTATGTGCTCGTCGACGTGCACGGCGTTTGCTACGTCGCCCATTGCTCGGCCCGCACCCTGTCCAAGCTCGGCTCGGCCGGCGAGGCCTGCGTGCTGTTCATCGAGACCTATGTGCGCGAGGACCAGTTGAAGCTCTTCGGTTTTATGACGGCGCTGGAGCGGGAATGGTTCAACCTGCTCCAGAGCGTCCAAGGCGTCGGCGCCAAGGTGGCGCTCGCCGTGCTCTCGACGCTGACGCCAGGCGAACTTGCCAATGCGATCGCCCTGCAGGACCGCGCCGCCGTCTCGCGTGCGCCAGGCGTCGGTCCCAAAGTGGCGATGCGCCTCGTCACCGAACTCAAGAACCGGGCGCCGGCCTTTGCCGGCGAAGCGATCAATATCGCCCTCAAGCAGGAACTCGGCGAAGGGGTCGCGGCCGCGCCTGTCGCCGATGCGGTTTCTGCGCTGACCAACCTCGGCTATTCCCGCGACCAGGCGGCAAATGCGATTGCCGCGGCAATGAAAACCGCAGGCGACGGCGCCGACAGCGCCAAGCTGATCAGGCTTGGATTGAAGGAATTGGGGCGGTGATCTCCTTGAATATATCGCAATTCCTTACTAAACTCGAATGGTAAGGAGATCCGCATGAATATCTACTACGGTACGATGACATCGAAGGGCCAGACAACAATCCCGGCTGAAGTTCGTGAATTGCTGAATCTGAAGTCCGGCGACAGGATCCGCTACATCAACCGCGATGGCGAAATCATCATGAAAGCCAAAAACAAACGCGCCATCGACCTTGCAGGCAAGTTTCACGATCCGAACCGACCGACGATCACTTTGACGCAAATGGACGAGGCGATTGGGGAAGCCATCGCCGATCACGTGACTAGTGCAAGATGATTGGCCTCGACACCAATATTATGCTGCGCTTCCTCCTGAAGGACGATGTCGTCCAGACGGAGAAGGTCACAACGCTCTTCGCGAGCCTGTCCGATACGGCACCCGGCTATATCAGTTGCATCACGCTGATGGAATGCGCGTGGTTCTTGAGACAACGGATCAAGCTGAAGAGAGAACAGATCATGGAGGCGATTTCGGACTTGTTGGACTCGGCCGACCTGATCCTTGAAGATGAAAGAGTAGTCGAGGAGACGCTCGCAATCATGGTGCGGACGAATGCAGAATTCGCAGATGTCTTCATCGCCCTTCGTAATCGTGATGCGGGCTGCGTGACAACCAGGACATTCGATGCCCAAGCCGCAAAAACCATACCTGGAATGGAACTTTTGACATGAGCGAATCCGCCCGCCTGATATCGCCGGAAAAGCGGGGCGAAGACCTTGATATCACGTTGCGCCCGCAATCGCTGGACGAGTTCACCGGCCAGGCGGAGGCGCGCGCCAATCTCAA
Organism: Rhizobium sp. 10PS4; assembly: GCF_032464805.1. Classification (NCBI taxonomy): domain Bacteria; kingdom Pseudomonadati; phylum Pseudomonadota; class Alphaproteobacteria; order Hyphomicrobiales; family Rhizobiaceae; genus Rhizobium; species Rhizobium sp. 10PS4. The sequence continues at coordinate 76,934 of NZ_JAWDIW010000017.1, forward strand.
GGTCTTCATCGAGGCGGCGAAAAACCGCGGCGAAGCGCTGGACCATGTGCTCTTCGTCGGGCCGCCCGGCCTCGGCAAGACGACGCTGGCGCAGATCATGGCCAAAGAGCTCGGCGTCAACTTTCGCTCGACGTCGGGCCCGGTTATCGCCAAGGCCGGCGATCTCGCTGCCCTGCTCACCAATCTCGAGGAGCGTGATGTACTCTTCATCGACGAAATCCATCGCCTCAATCCGGCCGTCGAGGAAATCCTCTATCCGGCCATGGAAGATTTCCAGCTCGACCTGATCATCGGGGAAGGCCCTGCCGCTCGCTCGGTGAAGATCGACCTGTCAAAATTTACGCTGGTGGCGGCCACCACCCGCCTCGGCCTGTTGACGACGCCGCTACGCGACCGTTTCGGCATTCCGGTGCGCCTGAGCTTCTACACCGTCGAGGAGCTGGAACTGATCGTGCGCCGTGGCGCGCGGCTGATGAACCTGCCGATCACCGAGGAGGGCGCCCGCGAAATCGCAAGACGCGCCCGCGGCACCCCGCGCATCGCCGGCCGGCTGCTGCGGCGCGTGCGCGACTTCGCCGAGGTGGCAAGAGCGGAAGCCGTCACCCGCGAGATCGCCGACGAGGCGCTGACCCGCCTGCTGGTCGACAATGTCGGCTTCGATCAGCTCGACAAACGTTACCTCAACATGATTGCCGTCAATTTCGGCGGCGGCCCGGTCGGCATCGAAACCATCGCCGCCGGCCTTTCGGAGCCGCGCGACGCGATTGAAGATATCATCGAGCCCTACATGATCCAACAGGGTTTCATCCAGCGCACGCCACGCGGCCGTGTTCTGACCGCAATCGCGTGGAAACATCTGGGAATGCAACCGCCCAAGGATATGGAGGCTGCGCAGTTCCGGCTGTTCCAGGAGGACAACTGAGTGATCACCCGCCGCGGATTTTTCAAGGTTCTGGGCGGCGGTGTCGCAGGCGTCATGTCGCTCGGTGGCTATGCCTTCGCCTATGAACCGCTCGCGCGGCTCGCCATCACCCGCTATCGGCTGACGCCGCCCGGATGGACGCCAGGGCTCAAGCTGCGCGTCGTTGCGCTCGCCGATCTCCATGCCTGTGAACCCTGGATGTCGGCAAGCCGCATTGCCGCGATCTGCCACAGGGCGAATGAACTCGAAGGCGACGTCACCGTCCTGCTCGGCGATTACGCCGCCGGCATGAACATGGTGACGCAGTACGTGCATTCGAGCCAATGGTCGAAGGCGCTCGCCACCTTGCAGGCCCCTCTCGGCGTCCATGCGGTCATGGGCAACCATGATTGGTGGGAAGATAGGACCGCCCAGAAGAACGGCGGGATGGAAACATTCGGACATCGGGCTCTCGCCGACGTCGGCATCCCGGTCTATGGCAACCGCGCCGTTCGGCTCGAAAAGGATGGTCGCGGCTTCTGGCTGGCAGGCCTCGAAGATCAGCTGGCGCTGCTGCCCGGCAGGAAATGGCGTCGCACGCAGATGCGCGGCCTCGACGATCTCGAGGGAACGATGGCTCAGGTTACGGACGATGCGCCCGTCATTCTGCTCGCTCATGAGCCCGATATCTTTCCACGCGTGCCCGAGCGTGTCTCGCTGACGCTATCGGGCCACACCCATGGCGGACAGATCCGCCTCCTCGGCCGTTCGCCGATCGTCCCCTCGCGTTACGGCAACCGCTATGCCTATGGCCATATGATCGAGGAGGGGCGTAATATCATCGTTTCCGGCGGCCTCGGCTGCTCCATCGCACCGGTGCGCTTCGGCGTGCCGCCGGAAATTGTCGTCATCGATCTTGGATAAGAATGGCATGGCCAAGCGCACTCTCATCCGCCTGAATGCGGGCGGTGAGCGTTTCAACTATCGCATCGCCGGCCTCGGCTTTCGCGACGGCCACGTGCTCGTCCATCGCGCCGTGCATGAGCCCTTCTGGACCTTTCCAGGCGGCAGGGCGGAAATCGGTGAGACGTCGGAGGAAACGCTCAAACGGGAGATGGTGGAGGAACTGGGCGTTGAGGTGACCGTCCATCGGCTGCTGTGGATCGTCGAGAACTTCTTCCGCTACGAACAGCGCGACTGGCATGAACTCGGTCTCTATTACTTGATGGACCTCCCGCCGGAATTCCCCTTTTTGTCCGGCGAGATCATCCATCGGGTCGAGGACGGCGATAACCATCTCGAGTTCAAATGGGTGCCGGCAACGCGTAATGCCCTGTGCGCACTCGACATCCCGCCCTATTTCATCGCCGATGAAATCGAAAACCTTCCCGTTGTGCCACGTCATCTCGTCTGGCGGGACGGCGATCTCGACGGCAAAGACTGATGTTACGGCGCCCGGTGCTGTAGCCAAAAGCGCTTAAAGAGGAGATGCGCCGATGCCGACCTTCGATCCTCTCAGGCCATTCCGCAAACTTGCCTATAACAACGCCCTTGCCAACCGCCGGCTGCTTCAGGCCTGCGCGACATTGAAGCCCGGCGAATTCGAAGCGCCGCGCACCAGCTTCTTCCCCTCGATCAAGGAAACCGTGAACCATATCATCACGGTCGACTGGTTCTATGTCGACGGCCTGGAAGGCGGCACGCTCGGGCTCAAGGCCTTCGAGGTAGACGAACCATTCGATGACGTTTCCTCGCTGGCAGAAGCGCAGGCGAAGGTCGATCAGCGCCTGACGGCGCTTTGCGAGGCCCTGACGCCGGAGAGGCTCACCTCGACCATCAGCCTCCATCGCGGCGACCGCATCCAGGAGGAGCGGATGGAGGACGTGCTCGCCCACCTCTTCCAGCATCAGACCCATCATCGCGGACAGGTGCATGCGATGCTCTCCGGCACCAGCGTCGCTCCGCCGCAACTCGACGAATTCATTGTTGCCGACGATGCCCGATTCCGCGGCAGCGAACTCGCCGCGCTCGGCTGGAGCGAAGAAACGCTGATGCGTTAGCGCCGGGGCGAGCGCTTTAAGTCTCTATCTGATGCCTGTCGTGGTCCCAAAACCGCCGCACAGTTTTGAGCGACATGCACTAATTCTGCAGCCGCCTCTTCAGCCCGTCGATGATCGTCTTGGTCAGCAAGTCGTAATTTTCGTCGAAGTGATGATCGCCGGGCAGCTCGATGACCTCGGCGCCGCTATCCCTAACCGCCGGACAGGCGACATCGTCATCGTCGTCCTTGCCGTAGATGCATTGCACGAGCTTCGGATCGATGTTCTTCAGATCGCCGACGGGATCGCCTCCCGCCCCTTCCGTCTTCTGGCCGAGCCAGCCGAGAACGGAGATGACGTAGTCCACTTGGTGCGAAAGCGACAGCAGCGACAATTGCGCCACCGCCGACTTTTCGGCTGGCTTGAGCAGCTGGTAGGTGGCGGGCACGACATCGGCACCGAAGGAATAGCCGACGAGCAGCACATGCTTCACCTTCCACTGCTTGCGGTAGAAATCGATGATCTTCGAAAGATCGGCAGCGGTCTCCTCCGGCTTGCGCTCGGACCAGAAATAGTGGAGCGAATCGACGCCGACGACCGGAATACCCTCCTTCTGCAGCGTGCCGCCGACCTCCTTGTCGATGTCGCGCCAGCCGCCGTCGCCGGAATAGATCACCGCCATCGTATCGAAGGCCGGCGTTGCCTCGAGCACCGCCAGCGGCAGGCCGAGCGGGTTGCCGAAAGCGCCGGAGGCGGTGACGAGATCGTCGAGCGTATCGGCAAACGCCGTCTGCGCGTCGTCGGTGGAATCGCGGATCTCGATCTCGTCATGGGCCTTCTTCAGCGCCTCGGCATGCGCCCGGCCATCCTTGTTGGCATCAGGCGTGAAGACGGTAATGATCGGGTCCGGCAGGATGCCGTCGCTGAGGCCATAGATGGTGCGTTCGCCGACCACCTGCTTCGACGCCGGCGTGCAAAGCTCCTTGGCAAGCGGAATGCCGGCGACCGGATTAACGGCAAGTGTCTGGCCGATCGTCGCATCCGGTGTTTGCGCCGCGATCGCCAGCGCCAAGGCCCCGCCCTCGCCGATGCCGGCGACGATCGGCAGGTGATAGGCGCTGTTGCCGGTCGCGCGCTGCACTTGCTGGCTCAGCGATTCGATGTCCGAGACCATATAGATGCAGCCGTCGTTGAGGCTGACGTCGTAGCGGCTGAGCGCCTGGATATAGGATGGAAAGTCGACGCCGATGACGACGGCGCCTTCGGCGACCAACCTGTCGGCTTCGCCCTTCTCATAGTCGCCCCAGCCGGCCGCATCCGAGATCAGCATCACCGTGCCCTTCACCTCCCCCTCCGGCAGGAAGATGTGCGGCGACAGAATGAGCCCGGTTTCGAAGCTCTGCGTGGTTTCCTCGGCGGCATCAGCCGGTGCGGCCGCGAGCATGCAGGCGCATGCCGTGGCAAGAAGGATTGTCCTGATCATTTTCTCACTACCCCTTTCAATCCGCCCCCAATCAGAAATGTCGCGTCCATCAACGCGATCATCGGATTGCCTCCTCCGGAGACTGCAAGATAGCGCGGTTGCCAATGCGGATGAAACTTGGATTTGAATGCCCGAAGGCCTTTGAAGTTATAAAAGCGCTCGCCGTGTTCGAAAACGGTGCTGCCAATGCGGTCCCAGACAGGCGCCGCCTCGCGTTTCGACATGCCGGAGAGCGGCGCCATGCCGAGATTGAAGTGGGTGAAACCCTGCCCGCGCAGATATTCCATGATCTGCACGAAGAGAAAGTCCATCGAGCCCTTCGGCGCGTCCGGCGAGAAACGCATGAGATCGATCGTGCCCTCCTGTCTGGATTCGGTCACGAGTATATTGGCGAAAGCGACGATCCTGCCGTCCTTTTTCAGGATGCCGACCGGCTGCGACGAAACATAATCGGAATCGAAGGCGCCGAGCGAAAAGCCCTTTTCCTTGGCATTGTGATGCTCGAGCCAGGCCGTCGAAACGGCGGCAAGGTCATCGATGACCGAAGACACGTCCTGCGGTTCGACGACGGCGAATTGCAGCCCGTCGCGCTGGGCGCGGCTTGCCGTCTGGCGAAGGTTCGCCCATTTGCCGCCTTTCATCTCGAAGGTCCTGAGATCGGCCACCGCCAGTTCGCCGAGCTTGAAGGCGCGCAGGCCGGCATCAGCGCAATGGGACAGCAGCGCCGGCGATATCTGGTAGAACACAGCCCGGCAGCCGGCGGCACGCGCTGCTTCGACGAAACGCCAGACGAGTTCCTGCACGGCACGATGGTCGCCGACCGGATCGAACAGCGCGATCCAGGAGCGGCCCTGCCGGCCATACATGATGAAGGCATCGCCGTTTTCGGAGAACATGATGCTCTTGTCGCCCATGCGCACCAGATTGGCGTCCGCATTGTCCTGCTTCATGACGATCTCGACGGCACGCACCAGCGCCTCGTCCGTCGCCGGTTCCGGCCGGAAGCTTGCCGGACGGAGCAGGCTGAAGACGGCGATCGCCGACGAGATGATGGTGATGCCGAGCACGGCGCGCAGCCCGCGCGGCGCCTCGGCGGTGAATTCGAACTGCCACCAGAGCTGGTTGCTGTATTCGACGTCGCGATAGACGAAGAGCAGGATGACAACGGCGCCGACGACGATCACGGCGATCGCCATCAGCCAGGACGCCGTCAGCGCCTGGTTGAGCAGCGAGGCCTGGCGGGTAAAGAGCCGGCGGCTGACGAAGAGCCCGAAGATGAGGAAGGCGAGAAAAGCGGCTTCGACGAGCGCGACCGCCTTCAGCAGCGACAAAGTCAACGCGGCAAGCGCCGAGAACACGGCCACCCACCAGGCGCCATCGAGCCGCTGGCCGAGGCCGCGCGCGGCGACAACGAGGGCCAGCCCCAGCAGGCTGGAGAGAAAATGCGCTCCTTCGACCATCGGCAGTGGCAGATAGTTGGAGAGGAATTCGAGGTTCTGGTCCGGCGTCGGCGTGACGCTTGAAAACACCAGCATGACGCCGAGCAGCAGTGCGAGAGCCGACAGCAGCTGCGGCATCAGCCGCCCGCCGATGCGCCGCATGCTGGAGGCGGCCGGATGGTCGACGAAGCGCCGCAGCTCCGCCGCCGAGACCGCGAGCACGGCGATCAGCAGCGGCAGCACATGGTAGACCAGCCGGTAGAGCACCAGCGATCCGAGCACGGCATCGATGTTCACCGCGCTGCCGAGCGAGGCGATGATCACGGTCTCGAACACGCCGAGCCCGGCCGGAACGTGACTGAGCACGCCGAGACCGACGGCGATCGTATAGACGGCGAGGAAGACCGGCCAGCCGATGGCCGTCTGCGGCAGCAGCACATACAGTACCGACGCCGAGGCGGCGATATCGAAAGCGGTGACGAGGAACTGCCGCGACCAGGTACGCGAATCCGGCAGGCGGATTGCCACAGGCCCAAGATCGAGCACGCGCCCGTCACGGCCGATAATCATCACCGCGCCCAGAATGGCGACGATCGAACCGGCGATCAACCGCAGGAGGAAGGCGCTGACCCCGATCAGCGGACCGATCTCGTCGGCGATGACGATGAGGGCGATCGCCGCAACGCCCGCGAGCCCGAGACCGAAGGACAGCGTGACGAAGGCGATGATGCGGCCGATATCCTCCGGCGAGAGCCCGAGGCGGGTATAGGCGCGGTAGCGGATCGCACCACCCGAAAGCGCGCCGAAACCGGCGGTATTGCCGACGGCATAGGCACTGAACGCCGTCAGCGCCACATGCGGAAAGGGCAGCTTCTTGCCGATGTACTCGATGGCGTTGAGATCGTAGAAGATCAGCGCGAGGAAACTGAGCGCCGTGAAGAACAACGCAAGCAGGATCGCGCTCGGCCTGGTGGCGGCCAGCGCACCGACGACGTCGTCATAGCGCACCTCGTTGGTGAGCTGCATGATCGCGTAACCGACGAGGCAGAAGACCACGAGTGACGCGGCTGCCAACAGCGGTGTTCTGTACCGTCTGAAGAGCCCGCCGAAAGAAAACCCGTCCGTTTCTTCAATCTCTTCCAAATCGCCGTGCCCCGACATTCGCGTACCTACTGTGACTGCCAGCTGGGCGGGTATCATTTCAGATGACGTAACATGAGAGGCATATAAGCTCTATGAAGCCATGCCGCCGCTACCCCAGCCCTGCCGCCTGCGCCTCAATCATCCTCAATTGGGGCGAATTTGCGCAGACGAGCGTCGCGGCACATTGCATTTTCGTAAGCTTCAGCAGAGCCTTGCCCTCAACGAGATTCGAGACGCGGGAGAACGGTTCGATATGCAAGATGGCCCGGCCTTCGTAATACTTGCCCTCGGACGTCTGCTGCTGGGCGGCCTCTATGTCGCTGGCGGCATTCATCATTTTTTCGTTATCGTGCCGCTGACCGACGCGATCGAAGCTCGCGGCGTCCCTTTTGCGAAAGGAGTGCTGGTCTTGGGCAGCATGTTCCAGATCGTCGCCGGCATCCTGCTGATGCTCGGCCTGTTCGTCGCGGCAGCGGCATTCGGTCTCATTCTCTTCACGCTGGCGGCCACCGTCATGCTGCTGAATTTCTGGGACATGCAGGGAACGGCGCGCGACAGCGCGATCAATACCTGGAAGACAAACATGGCGATCATCGGCGGTCTGCTGATCGCAGCCGCCGGCGCGATGTAAGGCGGTTCATGCCGCCGGCTCGGCGCCTGCCCGTGCATGCGCGGCGTAGCGCGCGACGGCAGCATCCGCCTCCGTCGCGGTCGCCCGCTACCTGCACCGTCGGCTCGGCTATGACGGCGCGCGCTACAGCGCCACGCGTCTTTCGAGAGCCGCAGGACGCTGTAGCACTTTCGATTGTTTCAGGATTTCGCGGCCGGCTTTTCCACATGGCCGCCGAAGCCCGCGCGCATCGCCGACAGCACCTTATTGGCGAATTCGTCATTGTCGCGCGAGGAGAAACGGCCGTAGAGCGCAGCACTCAGCACCGGCGTCGGCACGCTTTCGTCAATTGCCGCCATGATGGTCCAGCGGCCTTCGCCGCTGTCCGAAACCCGGCCCGCATATTTGGCCAGTGCCGGATCGGCATGCAGCGCATCGGCTGTGAGATCGAGCAGCCAGGAGGTGATGACGCTGCCGCGGCGCCAGACTTCGGCGACATCCTGCAGGTTGAAGTCGTATTGGAAATGTTCCGGATGGGCGAGCGGCGCGGTTTCCGCATCCGCCTCGTGCGAGGCAGCGCCGATATTGGCATGTTTCAGAATATTGATACCTTCGGCATAGGCAGCCATCAGGCCGTATTCGATGCCGTTATGCACCATCTTGACGAAATGACCGGCACCATGCGGGCCACAATGCAGGTAACCCTGTTCCGCGGTGCTGACCGCGGCCGCTTCGGGGCTCCGGTTCGGCGAGGCTTCGGTCTTGCCGACGCCGGGCGCCAGCGTCGCGAAGATTGGGGAAAGGTGTTCGACGATGCCCTTCTCGCCGCCGATCATCAGGCAATAACCGCGCTCAAGGCCGAAGACGCCACCGCTGGTGCCGACATCGACATAGTGGATGCCCTTGGTGATGAGGTCGGCGCCGCGGCGGATATCGTCATGATAATAGGAGTTGCCGCCGTCGATGACGATATCGCCATTCTCAAGCAACGGCACCAGGCTCGCCAGTACCTTGTCGACGATCGCCGCCGGCAGCATCAGCCAGATCGCGCGCGGATGGGCGAGCTTCGAGACGAATTCCGCGAGCGAAGCACTGCCGGTCGCGCCGAGGCCTGCGAGCTCGGCAACGCTTTCCGGCCTTGCGTCGTAGACAACGCATTCGTGACCGCCTCGCATCAAGCGCTGGACCATATAATTGCCCATGCGGCCCAAACCAACCATGCCAAGCTGCATAATGAATCTCCTGGAAACCGAAATGAAGTATCGAATCCGGAAATTAGCACCCGCGGTGTGACAGGCAAGCGAAGTCTCGGTCATATTGACGAATGCGACTATTGCGCCTCGCGCACCAGATGCACGATACCAGCCGGATTGACGATCCAGGCGCCGCGCAGATCCTCCGGCAACGCCTCGATCGGATCGCAGCGAATGACACCGGCCCTTTCGAGATGCGCGGCAGCCCTCTCGAGATCCGGTGTCATCAACTCCAGCCAGAGCTCGGCCTGGCTCATCGCCGGCACCTCGTCGATCCAGAGCCGGATCGGCCCGAGAGCGAACAGCGCCGCATCCCCTTCGCCGATCTGCTTGAGGCCGATGACATCGCGATAGAAGTCGACCGTCGCCTGATACTGGTGCGGCGGCACCTTCATCGCAATATCGACGCCGCCATAAAGAAGTTCCGTCATGAGCTTTCTCCTCAAACGTCCGGCGCGCTGGCCGGCTCGCCCTTCATTTCGCTGAGGAACATGCCCTCGCGCAGATTGATGCCATATTCGACGAAGGCCTTCATGCTGCAGAGCATCTGCGTCCAGCCTTCGCAGTTGAGATAGGTGCCGCGCCGGCCGGCCTCGTCCTCGCGCCAGCCGCTCTCCGCAATCGTCACCAGCGTGCCACCATCCTCCAGCGCCTTGAAGTCCATCTCCACCAGCGTCTTGTACGTCGCCTTGTCTTCGCCAGTGCCGCCATCCCAGCGCAGCACGATGCGGCTTTCCGGCACCAGATCGACGACCTCGACCGGCGCATCTTTCCACCAGGTCACCGTCGTGCCCTTCACGAGCGGCGCGCTCGCTCCGCCGATCGTGGTGAAATAGCTGCTGAGTTTCTTCGGGTTGACGACGGCGTCGAAAACCTCGGCGACGGGGCGGCCGATACGGCCGGAAACGCGGATTCCAAGAGACATGACACTTCTCCTCTTCTCCAGTGGGTCTGTTCCATTGTGTTTGGCGCCATTATGTTATAAAAACATAACATGTCAAGCGAATCAACCGACGACCCCGTTTTCAAGGCGCTGGCGCATCATCGCCGCCGCGAAATCCTCGATCTGCTCAAGGACGGCCCTCGAACCACAGGGGCCCTTTGCGAGATGTTTCCGGAGATGGATCGCTGTACGGTGATGCAGCATCTGAAGGTACTGGAAGAGGCTGACCTGCTCATTGCCAGGAAGGAAGGCCGCGAGCGCTGGAACCATCTGAACAGCCTGCCGATCAAACACATCTATGACCGTTGGATCAGCGCCTATGCCGGCCATTCCCTGTCGATTCTCGACCGGCTGAAGGGCGACCTCGAGGGCCAGTCCGAATGATGATCCAGCCGCCCCACAGCTTGCCGGTCGGTCAGCCGAAGCCTTATGCTGGCGAAAACGGCACGGGATCAGGCAGATGACGATATCGGGGGCCGGCATACGCCGCATGCGGCTGCTGCGCAGCATGAAGCAGGAACATCTCGCCGAACTCCTCGGCGTCAACCAGGCGACGGTCTCGCGCTGGGAGCGCGATCAACTCGCTCTCTCGCCCGAACAGGCCATCAAGCTGGAACGGATTTTCGCCTCCCCGCAACATGCAGCAGTCGACGCGGCGCTGAAGCGGCTGGTCGAGGATTCCGTCCGGCCGGTGCATCTGATCTGCGACCGCACCCACCGGCTGCTCTCCGCCTCTCGCCCACGACAGGCGGAGTGGCGGGCGCCGCTCGGCGCCTTTCTCGGCCGTTCTCTGTTCTCTTATGCCTCCGCCGAAATCGCCGCCGCCGAGCAGTCGCTAAAGGAGCGCGGCTGGCATGAGGGCAGGCTCTCGTCGCTGACCCTCGATACCGGCGCCAACGGCAATGCGCTGCTGCCGATCGCAGCCGGCCGCGTGACCTGGGAACGGATCATGCTTTCCGATGGCAGCGCCGGCCGCCTTGTTACGACCATCGGCTAAGCCTCAAGCTTTCCTCCACGCCCATGCATAATTTATGCGTTGTCCGGAGACGTCAGTCTTTATAGCGTCCGCCGCCGAACGGTCAGGGGACGAAGTGATGACGATATTGGTAACGGGAAGTGCCGGCCATCTCGGCGAGGCGCTGATGCGAACTTTGAGGGCGGAAAGCCGCTGGGTGCGCGGTATCGATATCAAGCCCTCGGCTTTTACCGACATGGTCGGCTCGATCAATGATCGCGCCTTCGTCAGGCAGACGATGTCAGGCATCAGCCACGTCATCCATGCCGCGACGCTGCACAAGCCGCATGTGGCAACCCACGACAATTACGATTTCCTCGAGACCAATATCGCCGGCACACTGAACCTGCTCGAAGAAGCCGTCGCCGCAGGCGTTGTCAGCGTCGTCTTCACCAGCACCACCAGTACCTTCGGTGCAGCACTGACCCCGGCTGCCGGCAAACCGGCGGCATGGGTGACCGAGGACGTGCTTCCCGTCGCGAAAAACATCTACGGCGTGACGAAACTCGCCGCCGAAGGTTTGTGCGAACTCTTCGCCCGCAAATTCGGCCTGCCGGTGGTCATTCTCAGAACGTCGCGCTTCTTCCCCGAAAACGACGACGATCCTGACATTCGCAACAGCTATTCGGCAGAGAATGCCCAGGCCAACGAGCTTCTTCACCGCCGCGTCGATATCAGCGACGTGGTCGGCGCCCATCTGCTGGCGCTCGAAAAGGCGCCGGCAATCGGCTTTGGCCGCTACATCATCTCCGCCACGACGCCGTTTTCGGCAAGTGATCTCGCCGCGATCCGGCGCGATGCGCCTCACGTCGTCGAACGACTGTTCCCAGGTGCAGGCGCCCTTTACGCATCACGCGGCTGGAAAATGTTCCCGACACTCGACCGCGTCTACGTCAACGAACGCGCAAGGCGGGAGCTCGGCTGGCAGCCGCGATATGATTTCCGTTTCGTGCTTGATTGCCTGCGCGACAACAGGGAGTGGCGAAGCCCTTTGGCGCTGAATGTCGGCTCCAAGGGCTATCACGACGAGGTCTTCGCCGAAGGACCTTACCCGGTATGCCAAGGACAAGACGACGATCGCCGCTGAGAGCGAAATCGTTGCTCTTTCCGACAAGAACCTTCCTGATGCTCGCTGTCGATCCCGCGTCTTCGCTGAAAATAGAAGGAAAGGGTGCGATCCACGACCACCGATGGATGTTTACGATCCTGGGTGCCTACAAACGTAGGTGGGCGCCGTGTGTCCAGGCCCACGGGCCTGGCCAGGGACAGCTCCCTTTGGATCGAGTATGGCCCCAGGGATTGTGGTTCCTGTCGAGAGGCGCAGACCGCATGGCGATATATAAGGTCGTTTGTGCTGGCGCGCCAGTGGCGACGGAAGGCGGCCCCTATTTAATTGAGATCAATTGAGTTCGGGGGCCGGCCGGCCGTTCAGCTTGTCGGTGATGCCGCGGATGCGGCTCGAAACCTCACTGAGCGCCGCGGCTAGGTTTTCCTCGGTGCGGGCGGTCGCTGCAAGCACCGTATCGCGGTTGCCGCGCAGCGTCTCGAGCTCGGCTTCCAATCCGGCGACGCGGCGCGTCAGTTCGGAAATTTCATCCACAACCATGATGCCGGCCATGACGGTGATCCTGAGATCGCCGATTTCCCCGAACTGATCCTTGAGATGGCCGACATAGCCGTCGAAGCGGTTGGCGAGATCGGTCAGGTGATCCTCCTGCCCTTCTTCGCAGGCCATGCGATAGGCCTTGCCGTCGATCGTAACCGTCACCTGCGCCATGCGAAACTCTCTCTCATCAGCGATCCAGAACCGCGCGGATCGTTTCCATGGCCGTCACCAGCCGCCGCGAGACCTCGCGATTGACCTCTTCCAGCCGGTTGGCGCGGAATTCGGCCTGGTCGAGCTCCTGCGCCAGCCGGGAGCGATCGGCATGCACGCGCCGCACCTCGCCCTCGATCTCGCCCTGCTCGCGCTGGCGCTCGACGCGCATGTCGACGGCGTTTTCGAGGCTCGATATCGCCTGTCTCAATTCGTTGAGCGCTGCTTCCATGGTTTTGCCTGTGGGCATCATGTCTTTCCGATTCCCGCGCAGGATCCGCGAATCGGCACGCCGCGCCGATCCTGCGTTTTCAAAAGGATATGCCGCTCGTAAACGGCCCGTCAATAAATCCTGTCACTTGCCCACCGGCCTATCCTGTGGATGAGCGTTTTACACATGTCCGCCACATCAGATTCGTCATTTGTACAATCGCGCGATCAAATGTCAAAAATCGCCGCTGCACGCCCGGATTTGGCCTGCCATTTATTGACTTGCCCGTCCCAACTGCTATGTCTCTGCCGCTTTCACTCGATGGTCTTGGAGGCTCGAGGCCATCCCCCGACACCCGGAACTTGCGGAAAAGCCATGACCTCTCCCGAACAACACGACCGGATGGCGAATGCGATCCGTTTTCTCGCCATGGACGCCGTTGAAAAGGCGAACTCCGGCCACCCGGGCATGCCGATGGGCATGGCTGACGTGGCGACGGTCCTGTTCACCAAATATCTGAGGTTCGATCCGAAGAAGCCGCACTGGCCGAACCGCGATCGCTTCGTGCTGTCGGCCGGCCATGGCTCGATGCTGCTCTATTCGCTGCTGTATCTGACCGGCTATCCCGATATGACGATCGAGGATCTGAAGCAGTTCCGTCAGCTCGGCTCGAAAACCGCCGGCCATCCGGAATACGGTCATGCCACAGGCATCGAAACGACGACCGGTCCGCTCGGCCAGGGTATCGCCAATTCCGTCGGCATGGCGATTGCCGAACGCAAGCTGCGCGAGGAGTTCGGCTCCGATCTCCAGGATCACTATACCTATGCGATCTGCGGCGACGGCTGCCTGATGGAAGGCATCAGCCACGAAGCCATCGCGCTCGCCGGCCACCTGAAGCTCAACAAGCTCGTCCTGTTCTGGGATAACAACTCGATCACAATCGACGGCGCCGTCTCGCTGTCGGATTCCACCGACCAGGTCGCCCGCTTCAAGGCGGTACACTGGAACACGATCGAGATCGACGGTCACGATCAGGCCGCCATCGCCGACGCGATCGAAGCGGCCCACAAGTCCGACCGCCCGACCTTCATCGCCTGCAAGACGATCATCGGCTTTGGCGCCCCGAACAAGCAGGGCACCCACAAGGTTCATGGCAACCCGCTCGGCGCCGAGGAAATCGCCGCCACCCGCAAGGCGCTGAACTGGGAATCCGAAGCCTTCGTCATCCCGTCTGATGTGCTCGACAGCTGGCGTGCAGCCGGCGCTCGCTCGGCCGACCTCGTCAAGTCCTGGGAAGACGGTCTTGCCAAGGCTCCGGCCAGGGCCGAGTTCACCCGCCGCATGGCAGGCGATCTGCCGGAAGGCTTCGACGCCGCGATCAGCGCATACAAGAAGAAGCTCGCCGAGACCAAGCCGACGGTTGCGACCCGCAAGGCTTCGGAAGACGCGCTCGAGGTCATCAACGGCTTCCTGCCGGAAACGCTCGGCGGCTCCGCCGACTTGACGCCGTCGAACAACACCAAGACCAGCCAGATGCATTCGATCACCCCGACGGATTTCGCCGGTCGTTACATGCATTGGGGCATCCGCGAGCATGGCATGGCGTCTGCTATGAACGGCATTGCGCTGCATGGCGGCCTCATCCCCTATAGCGGCGGCTTCCTGATCTTCTCGGATTATTGCCGCCCGCCCATCCGCCTTGCTTCGCTGATGGGCATCCGCGTCATTCACGTCCTGACGCATGACTCGATCGGCGTCGGCGAAGACGGCCCGACGCACCAGCCGGTCGAGCAGCTCGCCGGTCTGCGCGCCATCCCGAACCTGATGGTCTTCCGTCCGGCCGACGCCACGGAAACGGCGGAATGCTGGCAGATCGCCATCAAGACGCACAACCGTCCCTCGGGCCTTGCTCTGACGCGCCAGAACCTCACGCCGTCCCGCACCGAATACAGCGAAAAGAACCTCTGCGAACAGGGCGCCTACACGCTGGCCGGCAATGCCGACGCCAAGGTGACGATCTTCGCCTCCGGCTCGGAAGTCGAAATCGCCGTTGCGGCGCGTACGGCACTCGAAGCCAAGGGCGTCACCGTCCGCGTCGTATCGGTTCCCTGCACGGAACTGTTCTTCGAGCAGCCGGAAGCCTATCGCAAGGAAATTCTCGGCAACTCGCCGGTCAAGATCGCCGTCGAAGCCGCCGTTCGCGAAGGCTGGGATGCGTTCATTGGACCGGAAGGTACCTTCATCGGCATGAAGAGCTTCGGCGCTTCCGGCCCGGTCAAGGAAGTTTACAAGCATTTCGGCATCACCGCCGACGCCGTCGTTGCGGCCGCCGAAGCAAAGCTTTAATGAGGGCGCCTTGAGGCGCTCTCCATCTCCTCAATTCCAAGCCCTCGCTATCGGGCCCTACTCTATCGGGAGTGAATGAACATGACAGTCAAGGTTGCCATCAACGGTTTCGGCCGCATCGGCCGCAACGTCCTTCGCGCCATCGTCGAATCCGGCCGCACCGACATCGAAGTCGTCGCCATCAACGATCTCGGCCCGGTTGAAACCAACGCCCACCTGCTGCGCTACGACTCGATCCACGGCCGCTTCCCGGCAACGGTGAAGGTCGAGGGCGACACGATCATCGTCGGCAACGGCAAGCCGATCAAGGTCACGGCGATCAAGGATCCGGCAACGCTCCCGCACCGCGAACTCGGCGTCGACATCGCGATGGAATGCACCGGCATCTTCACCGCCCGCGACAAGGCTGCCGCTCACCTGACGGCCGGCGCCAAGCGCGTCATCGTCTCGGCGCCTGCCGATGGTGCCGACCTCACCGTCGTCTTCGGCGTCAACCATGACCAGCTCACCAAGGAGCACTTGGTCATCTCCAACGCGTCCTGCACCACCAACTGCCTGGTACCGGTCGTGAAGGTTCTCGACGACGCCGTCGGCATCGACCACGGCTTCATGACGACCATCCACTCCTACACCGGCGACCAGCCGACGCTCGACACGATGCACAAGGATCTGTATCGCGCCCGCGCGGCCGCCCTTTCCATGATCCCGACCTCGACGGGTGCAGCCAAGGCAGTCGGCCTCGTTCTGCCGCATCTGAAAGGCAAGCTCGACGGCACCTCGATCCGCGTTCCGACCCCGAACGTTTCGGTCGTCGACTTCAAGTTCGTCTCCAAGAAGGCGACCAGCGTTGGCGAAATCAACGAAGCCATCATGGCTGCTGCCAACGGCAAGCTGAAGGGCATCCTCGGCTACACCGACGAGCCGCTCGTCTCCCGTGACTTCAACCACGACAGCCACTCCTCGATCCTCGCAACCGATCAGACCAAGGTCATGGAAGGCAACTTCGTGCGCGTCCTGTCCTGGTACGACAACGAGTGGGGCTTCTCCAGCCGCATGTCCGACACGGCAGTCGCTTTCGCCAAGCTCATCTGAGCGCTCTTGAGGCATCGACATGCAAGCGGCCCGGGAAACCGGGCCGCTTTTTGTTGCCGTGCCTCCAAACGAAGCCAGCCTTCCCGCACTGGCATCTTTTCGCCCCTTGCCCGGGTGAGATCTGTTAGAATACGTCGCCCTGGACATTCCAAAATGCCCAGTTTCCTCACGCCGCATCGGCCACCGGCCAGGTACGGAACGCCAATACCGTGCGTCAGCACTGTCGCCCGCATGAAAATGAGAGAGATGGATGGATTACTTTACCGTTGAAATCGCCGGCCGCGCCATTGCCAGTTTTCGCTCGGAAAATCACGAGGAAGCGACGCATTTCTTCGAGGCGGAAGACTTTCGCGACGATTTGACCGTCCTGGAATCCGAAGGCCAGCCTCTTTGGGACCGCAAAGCGACCCTGAGCCTGCGCAAGGCAACGGCCGAGGAAGCAAGCGAAGTCGAGCACGCCTATGAATTCGACGACGATCCCGAACGGACCATCGAGGACGAGTTCGTCGTTTTCCTGGTCCCGGTCGCGGATCTGACCGACGAGGGCGAGGACACAGAAGACTGAGCGCCGATCCGCACCGGCTTCGCTGCACGGGTTGGCAATCCGCTGGCCAAGCGTGCTAGATTGAAGAAATACGCAGCGCTGCACAATGGCTAATGAGCCAAGGGAGGTGATAAATGGCAGAGGCACAAAAGCGCTTGTCCCATACCACTCTCAAACGGCGGCAGCGGTTTCACCCCAAGCGGGACGTCAGACCTGCCGTGCTGGCAAAGGCCAATCGTCTGGTCATCTCGGCTGCCGCGTTCATTGGCCTCTCGTTTCTCGCCATCGTCATACTTCAGGCAGTGTTGGGATAGCAGAGCAAGGGCCGGCCGGCCGCTTCCGGCACAAACGACAGCCGGCGGCTCTCGCTGGCCGGCCGGCATTTCCACCCGATATCGAAATATCTCAGCGCTCATTTTCCCCTCTCCGCATCCGCGCGTGCAATCCAGTCTTCCCGTGATTGGACAAGGCAAACGGGCCGCGTGAAAGGAGGAGCGTGTCTTATGTTGTTGCCATTCGCAGATACCGGCAGGAAAAATCCGAGCCTGTCTCTTTTGCCCTGCTCTCGCCTGATTTTCCTATACATTCTTTATAGAGACTTTCTCCCGTAGCATTCCGTGTCGGTTGGCCGTCCGGCAGCTCAGCAGCATGAAGCAGCATCGCGACGAGGTTAAGCCGCAAGGCCTACCCTTCTTTGACGTTTTGCCGTTTACTGACGGATCGCCGCGCGTGACGGAGGGGTTGAATAAAGGCGGATCGGCCGGGGCGGCTGTGTTCGCAAAGCAGTCGATGGAAAGGGGTGGGCATGGAAGCGTTCTATATCGTGGTGCTGGTTTCGACGGCACTCGTGCTTCTTGCCGCTTTTTCGAGCCTGCTCGCCTTCCGCTTCGGCGCCCCCCTGCTGCTGCTCTTCCTGATGATCGGCCTTGCCGCCGGCGTCGATGGCCTCGGCATCGAGTTCAGCAACAATTATCTCGCCTATATTCTCGGCTCCATCGCGCTGGCCGTCATCCTGTTCGATTCCGGCTTCGGCACGCCGATACAGGCCTTCCGGCTGGCGGCCGTGCCCTCTCTGGCGCTCGCCTCGGTTGGCGTGCTGATCACCGCCTCGCTCTTTGCCTTCGCCGCCATGTGGCTTTTGAATTTCACCTGGCTGGAAGGACTGCTGCTCGGCTCGATCGTCGCATCGACGGATGCCGCCGCCGTCTTCTTCCTGTTGCGCATCGGCGGCATCAACATCCGCGACAAGGTGCGCTCGACGCTGGAAGTCGAATCCGGCACCAACGACCCGATGGCGATCTTTCTCACCATCGCCCTCGTCGAGGTGCTGGCGAGCGGCGAGCGCTATGCCGGCATCAATATCGGCATGCTCGCCATGTTCGTGCAGCAGATGGGCCTCGGCGTCATTCTCGGCCTGCTCGGCGGCATGATGATCGTGCTGATCGTCAGCAAGCTCGATACCGATCGCGGCCTGACACCGATCTTCGTGCTGGCGCTCGCTCTTCTCGTCTTCTCCTTCACCGGCGCGGTTGGCGGCAGCGGCTTCCTCGCCGTCTATGTTGCCGGCATCTACGCCGGAAACCGCAAGATGCAGGCGATCGGCACCATCAAGCGCTTCCAGGACGGCATGACCTGGCTGGCGCAGATCATCATGTTCCTGGTGCTCGGCCTGCTCGCCACGCCGTCGCAATTCCCTGCCATCATCGTGCCGGCCATCCTGCTCGCCCTCTTCCTGATCTTCGTTGCCCGGCCGTTGGCGATCTGGCTGTCGCTGCTTCCCTTCGATTACACGCAGCAGGAAATCGGCTTCGTTGCCTGGGTCGGCCTGCGCGGCGCCGTCTCCATCCTGCTTGCCATCATGCCGATCCTCGGTGGGCTTGAGAACGGCCAGATCTATTTCAACACCGCCTTCATCATCGTGCTGGTCTCGCTGCTCCTCCAGGGCTGGACGATCAAACCCGTCGCCAAGAAGCTCGGGCTGATCATTCCGCCGCGCATCGGCGCCGTCGACAAGGTCGAGGTCGACCTGCCGGGCGCGGCCAACCACGAACTGCTCTCCTACCGCGTCATCAAGGATAGCCCGGTGCTGCGCGGCGAGCGCATTCCGCGCTGGGCGACCCCGTCGCTCGTCATCCGCGACGGCAAGTCGATGCGCTATCAATATGCCGGGCGGCTGCGCGAGCACGATCTCGTCTACCTCTTCATCGTGCCGAGCTATTCCCGCCTCCTCGACCGGCTCTTCGCCAGCCGGGCGCCTGTCGATGACGACGATGCCGAATTCTTCGGGGCCTTCGCGCTCTCTCCCGCCCGCCCCGCCGCCGATCTCGACGCCGCCTATGGCCCCGGCCTGCTCAACGAATCCGAAAAGGGCCTGACGATCGCCGAATTGATGCGACAGCGTCTCGGCGGCAAGGCCGATTATGCCGACCGCGTCCGCCTCGGCTCGATCATCCTCATCGTCCGCGATCTCGACGAGCACGATCACATCACCTCCGTCGGCATGTCGCTCGAAGCAGTCGAACCGGCAATTACGCTGCCGATCTTCCTCAATCTCAAGGACATCATCCAGCGCATCCGCGACCGGCTGAACGGACGCCGGAAGCGGGAAACCGCGGCCTCCGAAAGCACGCTGAAACCGCCGGCCGGACGCGACGAAGGCACACGCGAAAACGGCCGCTGAACGCCTTGCGTCTCGAATGATCCTTGCTATGTTCGGCGCAACTTTCGCCAACCACGACAGGATCCTCCCCATGCCTTCTTTCAAGACCCTCGACGATCTCACAGACATCCGCGGCAAGCGCGTTCTCGTCCGCGTCGACCTCAACGTCCCGGTGAAAGACGGCAAGGTCACCGATGTGACGCGCATCGAGCGTGTGGCGCCGACGATCCTCGAATTGTCCGAAAAGGGTGCCAAGGTGATCCTGCTGGCCCATTTTGGCCGGCCGAAGGATGGCCCTTCGCCGGATCTGTCGCTGTCGCTGATCGCCCCTTCCGTCGAGGAAGTGCTTGATCATGCCGTGCTGACGGCCTCCGACTGCATCGGCGAAGCCGCCGCCTCCGCCGTTGCCGCGATGAATGACGGCGATATCCTGCTTCTGGAAAACACCCGCTTCCACAAGGGCGAGGAAAACAACGACCCCGATTTCACCAAGGCGCTTGCCGCCAACGGCGACATCTACGTCAACGACGCCTTTTCGGCCGCCCACCGCGCCCATGCCTCGACCGAGGGTCTTGCCCACCACCTGCCGGCCTATGCCGGCCGCACCATGCAGGCCGAGCTGGAAGCACTGGAAAAGGGCCTCGGTGATCCCGCTCGCCCTGTCGTCGCGATCGTCGGCGGCGCCAAGGTCTCCACCAAGATCGACCTGTTGATGAACCTCGTGAAGAAGGTCGATGCGCTCGTCATCGGCGGCGGCATGGCCAATACCTTCATCGCCGCCCGCGGCACCAATGTCGGCAAGTCGCTCTGCGAACATGATCTCGCCGAAACCGCCAAGCAGATCATGATCGAGGCGGCCACCGCCGGCTGCGCCATTATCCTGCCCGAGGATGGCGTGATCGCCCGCGAGTTCAAGGCGGGCGCCGCCAACGAGACGGTCGGTATCAACGCCATTCCTGCCGATGCCATGGTGCTCGATGTCGGCCCGAAATCCGTTGAGGCCATCAATGCCTGGATCGAGCGCGCCGCAACCCTGGTCTGGAACGGCCCGCTCGGCGCCTTCGAGATCGAACCCTTTGATACCGCGACGGTCGCTGCCGCGAAATACGCCGCTGGGCGCACCGTAGCCGGCAAGCTCACCTCCGTTGCCGGCGGCGGCGATACCGTCTCGGCGCTCAACCATGCTGGCGTTGCCGACGATTTCACCTATGTCTCGACCGCCGGCGGCGCCTTCCTCGAATGGATGGAAGGCAAAGAGCTTCCCGGCGTCGCCGTCCTCAACGCCGCCGGATAGTCGGCGCGACTGATTCCGCAGATTTTACATGTGGATAGACCGTGGAAGAAAAGCAGCTTCCGCGGTCTTTTGCTCAGAGGATGAAAAAAATCCCAA
Organism: Rhizobium sp. 10PS4; assembly: GCF_032464805.1. Taxonomy (NCBI): domain Bacteria; kingdom Pseudomonadati; phylum Pseudomonadota; class Alphaproteobacteria; order Hyphomicrobiales; family Rhizobiaceae; genus Rhizobium; species Rhizobium sp. 10PS4. The sequence continues at coordinate 97,821 of NZ_JAWDIW010000017.1, forward strand.
ATTTTCAAACGATTGAATTGAATTCAATCGTTTCAATGACTTAGCCTTCCATTTTCCTCGCTATAAACTTCTGTTATCCGCGTTCTATATTCCTCAAGTGCCGATGTTTATTGTTGTGGAGAGAACGAAATGAGCGAACGACTGGAAGACATTGCAGTGCAGATGGTTACGGGCGGCCGGGGGCTGCTCGCCGCCGATGAATCGACCTCCACCATCAAGAAGCGTTTCGACACGATCAACCTCGACTCGACCGAAACGAGCCGGCGGGACTACCGGGAGATGCTCTTCCGCTCCGACGAGGCGATGAAGAAATATATCTCGGGCGTCATCCTTTTCGAAGAGACGTTGTTCCAGAAGGCCGCGGACGGCACGCCTTTCGTCGATATCATCCGCGCCGCCGGTGCCATCCCCGGCATCAAGGTCGATACCGGGGCCAAGCCGATGGCCAAATATCCCGCTGAAACCATTACCGAAGGCCTCGACGGCCTCGGCGAGCGCCTCGCCAGATATTATGAAGCCGGCGCCCGCTTCGCCAAGTGGCGCGGCGTCATCGCCATCTCGTCAACCTTGCCGACCCGCGGTTCCGTCCGCGCCAACGCTCAGGCGCTTGCTCGTTATGCCGCACTTTGCCAAGAAGCCGGGATCGTTCCGATCGTCGAGCCGGAATGCCTGATGGACGGAAAGCCGGGCGACCACAATATTGACCGCTGCGCCGAAGTGACCGAATCCACGCTGCGCATCGTTTTTGAGGAACTGGCCGATGCCCGTGTCAACCTCGAAGGCATGATCCTGAAGCCGAACATGGTGATCGACGGCAAGAACGCCCGCAAGGCCTCGGTCGCCGAAGTTGCCGAACGCACCGTCAAGGTGCTGAAGGCGACCGTTCCGCCCGCTGTTCCCGGCATCGCCTTCCTCTCCGGCGGCCAGACGACCGAAGAAGCGACAGCCCATCTTTCGGCGATCAATGCCAGCGGCGACCTGCCCTGGTTCGTCACCTTCTCCTACGGCCGCGCCCTGCAGGACAGCGCGCTCAGAGCCTGGAACGGCAAGCAGGAAAACGTCGCTGCCGGCCAACGCGAATTCACCCACCGCGCCGAGATGAACAGCCTGGCCGCCAAGGGCAACTGGAAGAAAGACCTGGAAAAGGCCGCCTGAGCTTTTGGAGCTTAGGATTTGGGGAGGTGACGGCAAACGCAGCGTCGCTGTTCTTGCTCTTTCCTCCCCTCCCTCATTCCTGTGCTCGTCACAGGAATCCAGTGCGCCCAAGTCCTTGGGCGCGGGAGAATTCTTTCCTTGTATGAGAGTCAATCACGGCGCGGACGCGCCGTGGCTGGATTCCTGTGACAAGCACAGGAATGAGGGAATCCGGAGAGGCGCCATCCTTTCCCATCCGACGAACCGCCAGGGAAATTGCGTAAAAACTCAGCCCAGCGCGCAAGACATCCACCCTCATTGTCACGGCGACAAGAAACCACTTCGTTCCCTCGAAAACCGTGATTACTCATAGCGCCCTGTCACAACAGGAGCCGCCATGAACACCCTCTCCTACGTCACCGTCGATGTCTTCACCTCCACCCGCTTCGAGGGCAATCCGCTTGCCGTCATCTCCGATACGCGCGGTCTGAGCGATGCGGCGATGCAAAAGATCGCTACCGAGTTCAATTATTCCGAAGTCACCTTCGTCCTGCCGCCGGAAAACCCGCAAAATTCCGCCCGCGTGCGCATCTTCACCCCGACGATGGAAATACCCTTTGCCGGCCATCCGAACGTCGGCACCGCCTATGTGCTCGGCCAGCAGGCGGAGATTTTCGGCAAGCCGGTCGGCGATACGCTGCGTTTCGAAGAAAAGGCCGGCATCGTCGAAATCAGCCTGAAACGCAGCGGCGGAAAGGTTGCTGCTGCCGCCATCCGCGCGCCGCAGCCGCTGACGATCGGCGACACCATCGCCGCGGAAACCATCGCCGGCTGCGTCTCGCTCGATCCCGGTGTCATCGTCAGCACCACCCATGCCCCGGTCTTTGCATCCGTCGGCCTGAATTTCGCCGTTGCAGAAGTGAACGGGCTCGAGGCGCTGGCCGCCGTCCGCCCAAACCTTGCCGGGTTCCAGGCAGCTGCCGGCCGCCAGGCGACCAGCGGCCACGACTTCTCGCTCTTCCTCTATGTGAGGAGAGCCGAAAATCCATGGAATATTCGCGCCCGCATGTTCGCGCCCCTCGACAATGTGCCCGAGGATCCGGCAACGGGCAGCGCTTCAGCCGCGCTTGGCGCCTATCTCGTCTCGCTTGCGCTGGAGGCCGATATGAAAGTCCGCATCACCATTGAACAGGGCGTCGAAATGGGCCGCCGCAGCGTCATCACCCTTGATGTCGTGAAATCCGACGGCATCGTCACCGATGTCGTCATCTCGGGGGGCTGCGTTTCCGTCATGCGCGGCGAAATTAGCTTGCAAGACTGACGGTCGCAGCCCGGACAGTACCCCTGCGTTCCACGTAATCCGGGGTTACATCAGGAAATCGCGCGAAAGCAGAGCCACTGCCCATACGGCGAAAGCGATCAGCGCGAGCTTCCAGAAATCCATTCGCCGCCTGAGGCCGGGAAGCCCGAGCGGTTTGATCACTTGTATCGCCATGGCAAGGATGAGCAGCAAGGCTATCAGCTTTGTCATGCTTTATTTTTTCCGTTTTTCGGAATGTCACAGGACGGACATTTTTCCGCGCGAACAAGAGGATCGCGACACGCCGTAAAGATATTCCGGGGCACAATCAATCATCTTGAGGCTGGGCTGACGCAGGTCCTGCCTTATGTCATTGCAAATCGCTAAGACCGAGTCTGGGGAAATGAAGAGAAATCTGCTGTCCGTCGCCGCGCTGCTCTTTGGCACGCTCTTCCTTTTCATGGGCAACGGCCTGCAGGGCATCCTGCTTCCGGTGCGCGGCAATCTCGAAGGCTACGCAACGACGACGCTTGGCCTGCTCGGCACCTCATGGGCCGGGGGCTTCGTCATCGGCTGCCTGGTTGCGCCGAAGATCGTGCGCCGCGTCGGCCATGTGCGTGCCTTTTCCGGCTTCATCTCGGTCATCGCCATCATTGCGCTGGTCAGCGGCATCATCATCGATCCGATCTGGTGGGTGGTCCTGCGCGCCGTCACCGGCTTCTCCACCGCCGGCACGTCGATGATCATCGAAAGCTGGCTGAATGAGCGCGCCAGCAACGAGAGCCGCGGCATGATCTTCTCGCTCTATATCGGCATCACCCTCATCGGCGTCGTCGGCGGCCAGATGATGATCCCGCTCGAGGATGTGCGCACTCCGGTGCTGTTCATGATCTGCGGCATCTTCTATTGCATCGCCATGCTGCCGACGACGCTGTCGACCGCCGCTTCGCCGCAGCCGTTGAAGGCGGTGCGCCTCGACCTGCCGGCGCTCTATCGCAACTCGCCGGTCTCCTGCCTCGGCATCTTGCTCGTCGGCATCGCCAACGGTGCCTACGGCACGCTCGGCGCCGTCTTCGGCGCCGGCGCCGGCCTCTCCGACACCAGCATCGCCGTCATGATGAGCGCCACCATCTTCGCCGGGGCCGTGATGCAGCTGCCGGCCGGCCGGCTTTCCGATCGCATCGACCGGCGTTACGTGCTCGCTGCCATGTCGGGGATCGCCGCCCTTGCCGGCCTGCTGATCTTCCTGCTCCACCCGACGTCCCCCGCCTTGCTGATCGGGCTCGTCGTCCTTTACGGCGCCGTGGCGAATACGCTCTATCCGATCGCCGTCGCCCACGCGAACGACTTCGCGGCATCGGAGGATTTCGTCAAGGTCTCTGGCGGCCTGCTGCTGCTCTATGGCATCGGCACGGTGATCGGCCCGACGCTCAGCGGTCCCGTCATGTCGGCGATCACACCACATGCGCTTTTCCTCGTCACCGCCATCGCCCATGTGCTGATCACCGTTTATGCCATCATCAGGAGCCGCATCCGCGCCGCGGTCCCCGCCAGCGACCGCGACGCCTACACGACGATCCCGACCGGCACCTCGGCGATCCTGACACCGCAAAGCATGTCGCTTGCCGATCGCGGCGCCGGCAAACCTCCCGAAGCCGAAAAGTCTCCCGAAAGCGACGATCCTGCTGTAAAGTTTGGTTAGGCAGCGAACGGAGGACGAACCATGAGCTTCATCGATGATGACCGGCCGCAGAAGAAAGTCGCCCACGAGATCGGCGCCGATCTCTCCATGCTTTCGGTCGACGAATTGAAGGCGCGGGTGGAATTGCTGAAGACGGAGATCGCCCGTCTTGAGGCCGAGGCCGCCCGCAAAGCCTCCGGGCGGCAGGCGGCGGAAAGCTTCTTCCGCTCGTGATCCGATAAAAACCCCGAAAAACAAGGCTATAGGCGGATAAAATAACACGCCTCAAGTCTTAATCTGGCACAATGTTAATAAAATATTAAGCTTTATAAGGTATTACTGTATTCATCCGGATTTCCTCTGGATCTCAGACAGTTTTCCAAGCGGTGAATTGGTCTGATTTTTCTCCCTGTTTTACCTTGAGAGCCGCGTTTGCGGCTCTTCTTTTTCCTATGGCCGGCGCACTTCCACGAAACTGTGGAGATTAACCCTTTCTTAAGAAACGGCTTGCGCATTTGGGCTAATGATACCATCTTAAAGTCATAAAGACCGGCCCTGGAAACTTTTACGTCGGTGCCGGCGTTACCTGAATATATGTAGCTGCGTGCGAACAGGGACTATAGCGATGTCGGAAGTTGGATTGAACACGATCAGTTTTGCAGGCCGCGCCGCTGCATCCTCGCAGTTCAAGGCACTTTATGCGGAAGGCATGTCGCTGGTCGAAGAGACTGCCGCCTATCTCGACGGTCAGGGCCGCGCCGCTTCCAAGGTTCTGCCGCGGATGGCTTCGGTTCTCTACGCCGCGGAATCGATGCGTCTCACCACCCGCCTGATGCAGATGGCCTCCTGGCTGCTGTTGCAGCGCGCCGTCAACAATGGCGAAATGTCCCGTGACCAGGTGCTGGCTGAAAAGAACAAGGTTCGCCTCGACGGCTTCAACGTCGACCGCGCCGCACCCGGCTGGGGCGACCTGCCAGAATCCTTCCGCGACCTCGTCGAACGCTCGCTGCGTCTGCAGAACCGCATTGCCCTGCTTGACCGCGAGATCTACCGCCCGTCCGAAGCGGTGATTGTTCATGACAATCAGAACAGCGTCCAGGCCCAGCTTTCCCTGTTGCAGACCGCCTTCGGCAACAACTGACCGGACTTGCAAGAATTCGAATACAAACCGGCTGCGTCTTACGCGGCCGGTTTTTTCGTTTTGCCGCTCAACACCGGCATCCTTGGAGCGTCCTTTGCACGTCCGAAAAGACGCGCGGCGCTGTAAGCTATTGCGAACGCAAAAAAGCCCGGCGAAACCGGGCTCTTCAAATTCCGTCGAGCAAAAGCGATTAGAGGCCGAGGCCGCCGAAACGCTTGTTGAACTTGGAGACGCGGCCACCGCGGTCCATGAGCTGCTGGTTGCCGCCCGTCCAGGCCGGATGCGACTTGGAATCGATTTCGAGGTTCATGACAGCGCCTTCCGAACCCCAGGTCGAGCGGGTTTCGTACTCAGTGCCATCGGTCATGACCACCTTGATCATGTGATATTCGGGATGGATGCCTGCCTTCATAACAATCTTCCTGCGATACCGGAGTTCAATTTGCCGCATGCAGTTGCGGCCAACGAACCGATTGAATAAATGAAGCCGCAGTCGGATGGCTACGGCTTCCCATTAGGATGCGGTGCCTATACATGAAGGACGCCTAGATAACAAGAGCCAACAGGCCGCATTGCGCGGGTCCTGCGGGCGATCGGAGACGATTTGGCAAAGCAGGCACGGGCTGAGGAAAACAAGACGCGATCGCTGCGATCGCTCGGCAGGCTGACGCCCTATGTCATGCGTTATCGCGGCCTGGTGGCCGGTGCGCTGATGTCGCTGGCGCTTGCCGCCATCACCTCGCTGGCGCTGCCGCTCGCCGTGCGTCGCATGATCGATCACGGCTTCACCCAGTCCGACGGCCGCTTCATCAACAGCTACTTCGCCATGCTGATGGTCATGGCCATCGTGCTCGCGGTCGCCAGCGCGCTGCGCTATTATTTCGTCATCACCATCGGCGAGCGCATCGTCGCCGATCTTCGCCGCGACGTCTTTTCCCATGTGACCAGGCTGTCACCCTCCTTCTTCGACGTCAACCAATCCGGCGAGATCGTCTCGCGGCTGACCGCCGATACGACGCAGATCAAGTCCGCCGTCGGCGCCACCGCCTCGGTAGCGCTGAGGAACTTCATCCTCTGTATCGGCGCCATGGGCATGATGATCGTCACCTCGCCGAAGCTTTCGAGCCTCGTTATCGGAGCGATCCCATTGATCGTCTTCCCGCTCGTCGCCTTCGGCCGCTCGGTGCGCAAGCGCTCGCGTGCCGCCCAGGATACGCTGGCTCATGCCTCCGCCTTCGCCAACGAGACGATTGGCGCAACCCGCACCGTCCAGGCCTTCAACGGCGAGGATGCCGCAGCGACGCGCTACGGCACCGCCGTCGAATCTGCCTATGAGGCGGCCCGCGCCGCCATCCGCTCGCGCGCACTGCTAACCGGAATCGCCATCACGCTGATCTTCGGCAGCGTTGTCGCCGTGCTCTGGTTCGGCGCCCACAGCGTGCTTGCCGGCACGCTTTCGGCCGGCACGCTCGGCCAGTTCCTGCTCTATGCCGTCATCTCCGCCGGTTCGCTGGGTGCGCTGTCGGAGGTCTGGGGTGAACTCTCGCAGGCAGCCGGTGCTGCAGACCGGCTGACCGAGCTTCTCGACGAGGTCTCGCCGATTACAGCCCCCGCCAGCCCTGAGCCGCTTCCGTCGCCCAGCCGTGGCCGTGTCGAATTTTCCGGCGTGCACTTTGCCTATCCCTCGCGCCCCGGCAAATCGGCGCTGTATGGCTTAAGCTTTGCGATCACGCCAGGTGAGACCGTCGCCATCGTCGGCCCTTCCGGTGCCGGCAAGAGCACCGTATTCTCGCTGCTGCTGCGCTTCTACGATCCGCAGCAGGGCAGCGTGAAGATCGACGGTGTCGACGCGCAGCTGACAACGCCTGATGAACTGCGCCAGCGCATCGCCATCGTGCCGCAGGACGTCACCATCTTTGCCGCCTCGATCCATGACAACATCGCCTTCGGCCGTCCCGGCGCCTCGCGTGACGAGGTCCGCGCCGCAGCCCTTGCCGCGCAGGCCGACGAATTCATCGCCCGGCTGGACCAGGGCTATGAGACCGAGGTCGGCGAACGCGGCATCACGCTCTCCGGCGGCCAGCGCCAACGCATCGCCATTGCCCGCGCCATCCTGAAGAACGCGCCCGTGCTGCTGCTTGACGAGGCAACCTCCGCGCTTGACGCCGAAAGCGAGACGCTGGTGCAAAAGGCGCTTGACGGTCTGGTGGACGGCCGCACGACGCTCGTCATCGCCCATCGCCTGGCAACGGTGCTGAAAGCCGACCGCATTCTCGTCATGGATCAGGGCCGGGTCGTCGAGGAGGGCACGCATCAGAGCCTGATCCGCCATGGCGGCATCTATGCGCGGCTGGCGCGGCTGCAATTCGACGCCGCCAACGAGGATGTGCTCGCTGCCGCGAAATAGCCGGCGCGCACTTCTCCCGCCAACAGCGACTAAAGTTTGAACCCGCCGCGCTTCTCTGCGGTTGTCTTTCGCGCGTCCTGCCCTAAGCTCTTCATTCCCCGGGTGGGGATATTGCTGCTGAAATCCTTGGGAGGAGATAGGAATGGCGCTTTCCGATATGACGCGACGTGCGGGCCTTGCGCTCGGTTTCGGTATGCTTGCGGCCATTGCCGCCGGCGCCTCTGCCACCGCTGCGGATTTTCCCGATCGCGCGATCACCATGGTCGTGCCCTTCGCGGCCGGCGGCTCGACCGATGTCGTCGCCCGCATCGTCGCGCAGAAGATGTCGGAGGATCTCGGCCAACAGGTGATCGTCCAGAACGTCGCCGGCGCCGGCGGCAATCTCGGCGCCGGTAACGTCGCCCGCGCCGAACCGGACGGCTACACCATCCTGATGGGCACGGTCGCGACCCATGCCCTCAATCCGCTGATCCTGAAATCGACGCCATATGACGCCGAAAAGGATTTCGCACCGATCTCGCTGCTTGTCGTCGTGCCGAATGTGCTGGTCGTCAATCCGGAACTGCCCGCAAAGACCGTGCAGGAACTGGTCGCCCTGCTGAAGGCCGAACCCGACAAATACAGCTACGCCTCATCGGGCAACGGCACGCCTTTGCATCTTTCCGGCGAACTCTTCAAGTCCATGGCCGGCGTCAGCATGCAGCACATCCCCTATAAGGGTGCCGGTCCGGCATTGAACGACGTCATCGGCAACCAGGTGCCGATCATGTTCGACAACCTGCCCTCCTCGTCGAGCCACATCAAGGCCGGCACTTTGCGGGCGCTGGCGGTGACCACGGCCGAGCGCGCGCCCTCCTTCGCCGACGTACCGACCGTCGCCGAGTCAGGCATTCCAGGTTACGAGACCTATACTTGGAACGCGCTTTTCGCCCCGGCCAAGACGCCGAGCGAGGTCGTGACGCGCCTCAATGCCTCGGCTAAAAAGGCGCTCGCCGACCCAGCCGTCGCGGAACGGATGAAAGAATTCAGCGCCACCATCGTCGGCTCAACGCCGGAGGAACTCGCCGCCCATGTGAAGGCCGAACTCGCCAAATGGGGACCGGTCGTCAAGGGCGCGAACATCCAGATGGAGTGACCCAGACTGTATGGGCGCCGGCGCCCTCATTCGCTTGCGTCCAATGGAAACGGTGACGATTGGACGCTAAGCAACCCAATCCTGATTAAGGCAGTGGAAAAGCTCGCCATTTTGATCTAGCTTCCGCTAAGCTGATGGTTGCAATTCAGCGTTTTGGGATTTCGGGAGACATCTATGTATAAATTCGAAGTCTATAAGGATAAGGGCGGGGAGTTCCGCTTCCGCTTCAAAGCATCGAACGGGGAAGCCATGTTCTCCTCCGAGGGCTACAAGGCCAAGGCGTCCGCCATGAGTGCCATCGAATCGATCAAGAAGAACACGCCAAGCGCCGAGATCGTCGATCAGACGAAGGCCGAATCCTGAGCAGACCGGCAGCGGCGGCGTAATTGCCGCCCTGCCCTTTCGCGCCCGTAAGCAGCGCCGGTGCCTTTGAGCCCGGCCCGCTTGCTTGCGATTTTCGGCGCCATTTTTCTTTTTCGCGTATTTTTTTTGAAAGCCATGTCGAAAAGACCGGTGGCCGCGCCTCATTGTTTTGGAACGGCTCCGCCGCTCCGCCGGGCTTCACGGCTTTCGGGATATCGGTCCCCGATGCCGGCATGCCCGGATCAACGTCAGCAACGAGATCAGGAGTTTTCCATGCAATATGCTCTCATCATTCGCGAAGCCGCCGAGGATTTCGCCCGCCGCAGCGATCCCGCCTATCGCGACGGCTGGGTCGCCTACAGCCAGGCGCTCGCTCAGGCAGGGGTCATGACTGGCGGCGCCGGGCTGACAGGCCCGGAGACCGGCACGATCGTGCGCCGCAAAGGCGAGGACCACGATGTGCAGGACGGCCCCTATCCGGACGGCAAGGAACAGCTTGGCGGCTTCTATCTGATCGACGTCCCCGACATGGACACTGCGCTCGAATGGGCAACCCGGGTTCCGATCTCCGACAAGGGTTCGGTCGAGGTGCGCCCGCGCCTGCAGATGTGAGGTGGTCATGCCGCCCGATGCCGGACGCGCTGCCGAAAAGGTGGCGCGTCAGTCCTACGGCAAACTGATCGCCTTTCTCGCCGCCCGCTCGCGCGACGTGCCGGCGGCAGAAGATGCATTGTCGGAAGCGCTGGCTTCGGCGCTTCGCGTCTGGCCGGAGCGCGGCATTCCTGGCAATCCGGAAGCCTGGCTGCTGGTGGCTGCCCGCCGCAACCTCATGCAGGCTGCTCGCCACCGCACTGTCGAGGCCAATGCACAAACGACGATATCGGTCGCCTTCGAGGAGGCGGAAGAACGCATGAATGCGGCCGGCAGTGCCGTCTTTCCCGATGAGCGGCTCAAACTGCTCTTCGCCTGCACCCATCCCGCCATCGACAGCTCCGTGCATACGGCGCTGATGCTGCAGACCGTTCTCGGCATCGAGGCGAGAACCATCGCACGGACCTTCGTCGTTTCGCCGGAAACAATGAGCCAGCGGCTGGTGCGAGCCAAGGTGAAGATCCGCGATGCCGGCATTCCCTTCGCCGTTCCGCCTCGCCCCGCCTTGCCCGGGCGGCTCGCCACGGTGCTTTCGGCGATCTACGCGGCCTACGGTCTTGGCTGGGACGGTCTCGACGGCGAGGAAGAGCGCCATTCGCTCGCCGGCGAGGCGATCTGGCTCGGCCGCGCGCTTCTGGCGGTGCTGCCGGATGAACCGGAAGCGATCGGCCTGCTGTCGCTGATGCTCCACTGCGAAGCCCGCCGCAACGCCCGGCGCGACGATAGCGGCCGATATGTGCCGCTGGACGAGCAGGACGCGGCCGCGTGGAACGCGATCATGATTGCCGAGGCGGATGCACTGCTGCGCAAGGCCAGCGGCTTCGATCGTTTCGGCCCCTTCCAGTGCCAGGCGGCGATCCAATCCGTGCATGCAGCGCGCCGGCTGTCGGGAGCGACCGACTGGCAGGCGCTGACGACACTCTACGCAGCGCTGGTGATGATGAAGCCGACGCTGGGTGCGCGTGTCAGCCAGGCTGCGGTGATCGGCAGGGCCCTGAGCGCCGCTGCCGGCCTGGAGCGGCTCGACAAGCTCGATCCGCGCGACATCGCAAGCTACCAGCCCTACTGGGCGGTGCGTGCCTTTCTCCTGACCCAGGCCGGCGATGATACCGCGGCAGCCGATGCCTATATGACAGCCATCGGCCTTAGCGACAGCCCCGCCGTGCGCGATTTTCTCACCGGCCGACTAAAGGAAGCGCGGCAGGCGATATCAAGTTAATCATTTCTCGGTCAGCTTCAGCTCGATGCGGCGGTTGGTAGAGCGCGCATCCGGCGTATCGCCAGGCGCGATCGGCTGGAATTCGCCGAAGCCTGCGGCAACCAGCCGGTCGGCCGGCACGCCCTGTGCGATCAGGAATTTCACAACCGAAATCGCGCGCGCCGAGGAGAGTTCCCAATTGTCGCGATAGCGGCCCGTTCCGCCAAGCGGCACATTGTCGGTATGGCCATCGACGCGCAGCACCCAGTTGATCTCGGGCGGAATTTCCTTGGCGAGATCGAGAAGGGCGGTAGCAAGCTTCGCCATCTCGGTCTGCCCCTCCGGGTTGAGATCGGCACCGCCCGAGGGAAACAGCACCTCCGACTGGAAGACGAACCGATCGCCGACGATGCGGATATTCTCGCGGTCCGAAAGGATCTCACGCAACCGGCCGAAGAAGTCGGAACGGTAGCGGTTCAACTCTTGAACGCGCGCGGCGAGCGCCACATTGAGGCGGCTGCCGAGATCGGCGATCTTGGTCTGCGAGACTCGATCTTTCTCCTCCGAGGCCTGAAGGGCTGCTTCGACGGCGGCAATCTGGCTGCGAAGCGCTGCGATCTGCTGGTTCAGCAGTTCGACTTGGCTGAGCGCCCGCTCGCTCACCTGCTTCTGCTCGTCGAGCTCCTGCGTCATCGAGCCGATCCGCTTCTGCGCCGCATCTTGACCACCCGAACCGGCATTCAGCAGCGCCTGCAGCCGCGACCGGTCACCTTCGGCGGTGGCAAGCGAGGCCTGCAGATTGGCGACCGAATCCTGGAGATCCTGGTTGCTGCCCTTTTCGAGCGCGAGAAGCTGAGTCAGCTCGTTGATCTGGCTGTTGAGACGACTGAGCACCTCATCGCGTCCGCTAATCTCGCGGCTGAGGATGAATTGCCCGACGACAAAGACCGTCAGCAGGAACATGATGGAAATGAGCAGCGTCGACAGTGCGTCGACGAAACCCGGCCAGTAATCCACCGTGCGTTCGCGGCGCCGGTTGCGGGCAAGAGCCATGGCTTACTTGCCCTCGCTCTTTTCTGCCTGGCTGGCGCGGTCGCGCAAGCGCTCGCCCCTCTCGCCGCCGCGCTCCTGCACGCCGATGCGTTCGGCAAGCCGGTCGAGCGTGCGACGCATCGCCTTGGCCTCGTCCTGCTGCGCCTCGATCCAGTCGCGCAGCATCTGCTGCTCGTTGCGCATGTTCTTGACGAGGCCCTGAATGCCTTCGGCAAGGCTTGCCATGGCGGCGACGGAGCGCTGGCTGCCGGCGCCGCCCTCTTCGGAGACCTTACGCAGATAATCGGAGAGCGCGCGCATGTCGTCCGAGGAAGCGCCGGCAACGGCGTCGAGAGCCGGCGCAAGATCGGAGCCGACATCCGTGACCGAGGACAGCCAGTTTTCCAGTTCCATGTAGAAGCGGTTCTGCGCGCGGCCCGCCTGCAGGTCGAGAAAGCCGAGAATGAGCGAACCGGAAAGGCCGAGCAGCGAGGAGGAGAAGGCCTGGCCCATGCCCGAAAGCGGCGTGGAAAGCCCTTCCTTCAGCGCCGAGAGCACGTCTCCAGTACCGTTCGAGCCGGCATCGAGGGACTGGATGACAATGCTGATCGAACCGATCGTGCCGATGAGGCCCCAGAACGTGCCGAGCAGGCCGAGGAAGACCAAGAGGCCGATCAGGTAGCGCGAAACGTCGCGCGATTCGTCGAGGCGGGTGGCGATCGAATCGAGAATCGAACGCAGCGCTGTCGTCGACAGTGCCAGTGAGGACTTGCGGCTGCCGAGCAGCGCCCGCATTGGCGCAAGCAGCCGCGGATTGCGGTTGACCTTGTCGGCGCTGCCGGCGGCGCGGAAGGAATTAAACCAGCGCACCTCGGGTCGAAGCGCCAGTACATGATTGAAAACAAGAATGATTCCGACCGCGAGAACGCCGAGGATCAGGCCGTTGAGGCCCGGATTGTGCATGAAGGCGGTCTGCGTCTGCCGGAAGAGGATGGCGGCGATAAAACCGACGATGACGAGGAAAAGCAGCATCGTCCAGAGGAAGGGCATGGGGCTCGAAAGCCTGTAGGCATAAGTGCCCGCCGTCTTTTCGGTGGAGCCGATCTCCGCCACATTCACATTTTCCATAGGTTACGCAGCCTCCGGATTCCCTGCTGGCGGAGACTAGAACAACATTGTGCCGAATTGAAGTATGCCGGGGAGAAAACCGTGACTTTACAACAGCCAGATTTTCGTTCGGTCACTTGGCGGGAACCGGCCGCTTGACGACTTCGATCAGCGCCTTGTGGATAATCTCGTTGCCGGCGACGATTGTGCCGCTCTCCAGCATCGTTGCGCCACCGTCCCAGTCGGTGGCGAAACCGCCGGCTTCGCGGATGAGCAGGATGCCGGCCGCCATGTCCCACGGCGCAAGCTCGGCCTCCCAGAAACCGTCGAAACGTCCGGCCGCGACATAGGCGAGGTCGAGGGTCGGCGAGCCCAGGCGCCGGATGCCCGCCACTTCGCCCATCACGTGGCGAAGCTCGACCAGGAACTTGCCGTGATTGCGCTTGCCGAGCGCCGGCACGCCGCAGCCGATGACGCAATCCGACAGCGCCCGGCGCGCGGCGACGCGCAGGCGCCGGTCGTTAAGGAAGGCGCCGCCGCCGCGCTCGGCGGTATAGAGTTCGTCGGTCGCCGGATTGAAGACGACGGCTGCAACGATCTCGCCATTGCGTTCGAGCGCGATCGAGACAGCGAAGGCCGGGATGCCATGCAAAAAGTTCGTCGTGCCGTCGAGCGGGTCGACGATCCAGCGATGCGCGCCGTCGGTGCCCTTGATTTCCTCGCTTTCCTCGCCGAGGAAGCCATAGGTCGGACGCGCCTTGAGCAGCTCTTCCTTGACGATCTTTTCGGCCTTGCGATCGGCGGTGGAAACGAAGTCGCCCGGTCCCTTCACGGAAACCTGCAGGTTCTGCACTTCGCCGAAATCACGTCCCAGCGACTTTCCTGCCTTGAGGGCAGCCTGAACCATGACATTGAGAAGAGCTGAACGGGCCATCGGCGCATTTTTCCTTGGGACTGATACGGGGCGCGCGCGCTGCCAGGGGCGGGAAGTGTCCCTGAACATGCATGACAGGCAGCGCTGCAAAGATTGGCGGCCTCAAGACCACAAAATCAGGGAAATTTCAAGGGGAGGCGTGCATGGCTGCCCTGCGGTGCCGGAAACCGGCGACATTGCTCCGTTTCATCGAAATCGATCTCAGAACTTCTGCTGCGTTATCAGCACTTCGCGAGCGATCTGATCGAGCGGCAGAATACGGTCGACGCCGCCCTTGGCGATCGCCTCCTTCGGCATGCCGAAAACAACGGAACTCGCCTCGTCCTGCGCCACCGTGTAGGCGCCGGCCTGGTGCATTTCCAGCATGCCGCGCGCGCCGTCGTCGCCCATGCCGGTCATGATGATCCCCATGGCGTTCGAGCCGGCCGAGCGCGCCGCCGAGCGGAAGAGCACGTCGACGGAAGGCCGGTGTCGAGACACCAGCGGCCCGGTCTTGACGCTCACATAGTAGCGCGCACCCTGGCGCTCGAGCAGCATGTGCTTGTCGCCTGGCGCGATCAGCACATGACCGCGCAGCACCGGATTGCCATCGACGGCTTCCTTGACCTCGACCTCGCAGAGCCCGTTCAGCCGCTTGGCGAACGCGGCGGTGAATTTCTCCGGCATATGCTGAACGATCACCATGCCAGGTGCATTGGCGGGTAGTTCCTCCAGGAACTCGCGCAGTGCTTCGGTGCCGCCGGTGGAGGCGCCGACGCAGACGACCATCTCGGTCGTCTTCGCCATGGCCCGCCCCGTCGGTGGCGGCAGCATCACATCGGCCGTCAGCTTCTTGGCCGGCCCTTCCACTGAGGCGGAGCGAATGGTTCCGGCGGCGCGGCGGACGTTGGAAAGCCGTGCATGCGAGGCGCTCTTGACGACTTCGCGAATGCGCATCGCATCGTCGGAAAGGCTGTCGGCGGCGCCGATCTTCGATTTCAGGATGACGTCGACGGCACCTGCCTCCAGCGCCTGGAGCAGCGTTTCCGAACCCGCTTCCGTCAGCGACGAACACATCACGACGGGGATCGGCCGCTGCGACATCAGCTTGCGCAGGAAGGTGATGCCATCCATGCGCGGCATCTCCACATCGAGCGTGATGACATCGGGGATCTCTTCCTGCAACTTCCGCGCCGCCATGAAGGGGTCGGATGCGACCGCCATGATCTCGATATCGGGATCCTGCTCCAGCACATGGGTCAGCGTCTGGCGGATGCTGGCGGAATCGTCGATGATGAGAACGCGGATTTTCTTAGCCATGAGTGCCCCTAATGCATGCCGTCCAGAAGTGCGCAGCGGTTTTGGGATGACGCGATGCGCTTTAGATACGCTGAAACACCGTATTCGAGACCTGCTTCAACGGCAGATCGAAGCCGGTGATCGATTCGGAGTGACCGATGAACATGTAGCCGCCCTTGGCCAGGCAGGCGCAGAGGCGGTTGAGCACACCGGCCTGGGTCTGCTTGTCGAAGTAGATTAGCACGTTGCGGCAGAAGATGACGTGCATCGGTTCACCGATCGGATATTTCTCGTCCATCAGGTTCATGCGGGCAAAACCGATCTTGCTGCGCAGTTTCGGCGTAATGCGCACCTCCCGCCGACCCGGCTGCTTGGCCGTCAGCACGTATTTGCGCTGCAGATCGCGCGGCACGGGTGCGATCAAGTCTTCCGGATAGATGCCGCGGCGCGCCGTCTGCAGCACGTCGGTGGAAAGATCGGTCGCCAGTACACTGTAGGAGACGTCGTTGCGGCATTCGGCGAATTCCGCCAGCACCATCGCCATCGTGTAGGGTTCCGCCCCCGTCGAGCAGGCCGCACTCCAGGTGCGGATGGTCCGCACGCCGCTATTGGCGATCGCCGGCAACGCCACGCTCTGCAGATAGTCGAAATGCTTGGCTTCGCGGAAGAAGTCGGTCTTGTTGGTCGTCACCACGTCGATCAGGTAGACGGTTTCCTGGGCGAGGCCATCCTCATTGAACAGGAAGTCGCAATAGTCGTCGAAGGTCGCGTGGTTGGTTGCGCGAAGGCGGCGCCTCAGCCGCCCTTCGAGCATCGTCAGCTTGGTCGGCGGCATCTTGATGCCGCTATAGTCGTAGATGAACCGGGCAAGCTTGTCGAAATTGCGCTTGCTGATCCGGTCGCCCGGCAATTGGGTTTCCACCGCTGCTGCCATACTCATAGAATGCAGTACTCCGAATTGATGCGCGGATCAGGCCGCCGATTGCAGTACCGAGGCGTCCTCGCGCGACAGCAAGCGTGCAAGATCGATGATGACGACGAAGCCGTGTTCACGGCGAAAGACGCCGGCGATATAGTCCGAGCGCCAGCGCACGCCGATATCGGGCGCCGCCTCAATCTGCTCGCGCCGGAACGGCGTGACCTCGAAGACCCGGTCGGCGACGAGGCCGAGGGTCAGAAGCCGGCTTTCCATCGGCACGTCGAGGACGAGCACCCGCGTATGCGGCGTCGGCACGGTCTTCGTCATGCCGAGCTTCAAGCGAAGATCGATCGTCGGCACGCCCTGCCCGCGCACGTCGCGCAGACCGAGCAAATAGTCAGGACCATTCGGAATCTTGAAGGCCTCCGCATAGTCGAGGATTTCCCGCACCACCTCAACCGGCACGGCGAAGATCTCCTCGCCGAGGCTGAAGGTCACGAATTGCGCTTCCAGGGAGGTCGTGGCCATGATCATGCGCTTTCCTTGAATTCGGCGTCCCCATCATCGGGACCGCCCATGGAGAGATCGAGAGCGAAGCCTTTCGCCCGCGCCTGCTGACCGGCGACGCTGTTGGCGGCTGGTTTTTTGGCCCCCGGCTTGCGGGCGGTGGCCGGAGCCGGACTGCGCACCGTCATCCTGGCAGCTGGCGTGCGGTCACGGCGGCCGCCCGCCATATCGACCTTGAAGAAGGCGATCGACGTCTGCAATTCCTCGGCCTGGGAGGCGAGCTCTTCCGAGGTTGCGGACATCTGCTCGGAGGCGCCGGCATTCTGCTGCGTCACCTTGTCGAGCTGCTGGATCGCTTCGTTGATCTGCGAGGCGCCGATATCCTGTTCGCGGCAGGCAGCGCTGATCTCGGAGACCAACTCCGCCGTCTTGCGGATGTCGGGCACTAGGCGGCCGAGCATGTCGCCCGCTTCCTGGGCGGCTTTGACAGTATCACCGGACATCGCGCCGATTTCCGCAGCCGCCGACTGGCTGCGCTCGGCAAGCTTGCGCACCTCGGAGGCAACGACCGCGAAGCCCTTGCCGTGCTCGCCGGCACGTGCCGCTTCCACGGCGGCATTGAGGGCAAGAAGGTCTGTCTGGCGGGCGATCTCCTGGACGATGCCGATCTTCTGGGCGATCGTGCGCATCGCATCGACGGCGCGGGAGACGGCTTCGCCGCTCGCTTCGGCATCCTTGGCCGACTGGCGGGCGATCTTCTCGGTCTGGGCGGCGTTATCTGCGTTCTGCTTGATGTTGGAGGCCATCTCTTCCATCGAGGCGGATGCTTCTTCGGCGGACGCGGCCTGTTCCGTGGCGCCCTGCGACACCTGCTCGGAGCTCGAGGACAGTTCCTGGCTGCCGGCCGAGACGTTTTCGGCAGCTGAGATCGCATCGGCGACGACGCCGCGCAGGCGCTCGACCATCTGCTCCAGCGCGATGCCGAGCATATCCTTCTCCGAAAGGGGCTTCGGAGAGACAGTCAGGTCGCCGTTCGAGATCTGGTTGGCGATCGTTGCGGTGGTGCGCAAGTTCGCCGTCATCCGGCTCATCGAATGGACGAGATCGCGGATTTCGTCGTTGCTCTTGTGCTCGATGTTCTGTTCGAGATCGCCGATGCTGACGGCATCGGCAAGGTTGACGGCCCGCTTTAGGCCGCGCGAAATGTTGAGCAGGATCCAGATTGCGGCCGCCGACGAGACGATGATCAAACCGATCGTCATCATGACAAGCAGATTGCGCGACTGGGCATATTGATCGTTGGTGGCGGCATCGGTTTCGGTGACATTGCCGGTCACCGTGTCGTTCAACTTGGTGAGGATGCCGAGAAGCTGGGTCGTCACCTGCTGGCCTTCGCCCATCGAGATGGCGCCGGCCTGAGTGTTGGACTCCGTCGTGTTCTGCGCGGCGAGACCGGCGACGCGATCCTGCAGCGCTGTCCACTTGCCGTAGAGATCGCCGAACTGACCCATGCCATTCCTGATATCAGGGTCTTCCGAAGCAGCAAGGCGAGCCTGCAATGTCTTGATCTGCTCGCGCTGCTGCGAGATCTCATCGACATAACCGGCGATCTTGGTCGGATCGGTGTTGATGATCGCATCCTTTTCGGCGCGGATCGAGCGCATCACGGCATCGGAGAGATCGCCGGAATCACGCAGATTGGCGACCGGACCGGCAACCATGATCGAGATCTCGCTGTTCAGCGACGAGAGATTGTAGATCGAGAGACCGGCCATGGCACAGGTCAGGAGAACGATGAAACCGAACACCAGGCTCAGTTTGAGTTTGATCGTGAAGCGCATTCCAAAACCCCTTTAGGACTGCAGCGGATATCCCGCGAATTGACACATTGTGCCGCCGTGAAAACGCTTCATGCGTAACCGGCCGAGCCGGTGTGTCCCGGCGCGTCCATGCACCGGCCATAACGGGGCCGCTGTTGTCGCGGCCCCAATGCCTGCCTGCCGGTAAGCGCTTATGCGCTTTCCCGGAAATCATCATCGGCCGTATCCGGCCCTCCCATCGACATGTCGAGGGCAAACCCCTTCGCGCGGGCCTGCTGGCCCGCGACGCTGTTGGCGGGAGCCGTCTTGCCGGCAGGTTTGCGCGCTGCGGCCGGAGCGGGGCTGCGGACGGTGAGTTTTGCAGCCGGCGCGCGCTCGCGGCGCCCGCCCGCCATATCGACCTTGAAGAAGGCGATCGACGTCTGCAGCTCCTCGGCCTGGGCAGCGAGCTCTTCCGAGGTTGCCGACATCTGCTCGGAGGCGCCGGCATTCTGCTGCGTCACCTTGTCGAGCTGCTGGATCGCCTCGTTGATCTGCGAGGCGCCGATATCCTGTTCGCGGCAGGCAGCGCTGATCTCGGAGACCAGCTCCGCCGTCTTGCGGATGTCGGGCACCAGGCGGCCGAGCATGTCGCCGGCATCGGCTGCGGCCTTGACCGTATCGCTCGACATCGAGCTGATTTCGGCAGCTGCCGACTGGCTGCGTTCGGCAAGCTTGCGCACTTCCGAGGCGACGACCGCAAAACCCTTGCCATGTTCGCCGGCACGAGCAGCTTCGACGGCAGCGTTGAGCGCCAAGAGATCGGTCTGGCGGGCGATTTCCTGGACAATGCCGATCTTCTGGGCAATCGTGCGCATCGCGTCGACTGCACGCGTCACCGCTTCACCGCTGGCTTCCGCGTCCTTGGCCGACTGGCGGGCGATCTTCTCGGTCTGGGCAGCGTTATCGGCGTTCTGCTTGATGTTGGCGGCCATCTGCTCCATCGAGGCAGAAGCCTCCTCCGCCGAAGCGGCCTGTTCGGTGGCGCCCTGCGATACCTGTTCCGAACTCGCCGAAAGTTCCTGGCTGCCGGAAGAGACATTGTCGGCGGCCGACAACGCGTCGGCGACGACGCCGCGCAGGCGTTCGATCATGGTATTGACGTTGCCCAGAAGTTCACCGATTTCGTCATGGCTGGTGATATCGGCCATCTTCGTCAGATCGCCTTCCGACACTTCGCGAACCACGGTGTTTGCACGGCTGAGGCCTTTGCTGATCGTGCTGGCGATCCAGAACGCGGTGAAGGCAGCAATCAGCAGGGCAACGGCGGCGACCGCAACCATCATTGTGCGCGTCGTCGTGTACTGCGCTTCGGCGCCGTCGTCGGCTGCCTTCATGCGCTGCTTTTCAAGTGCCAGGATTTCGCTGAGCGTCGAGTCGATGTCGTTGGCAGCGACCCGAGCCGTCGTCATGGAGATGGCATTCGCGCCCTCGGCATTGCCGGCCTTCATATATTCGCGGATCTGATCGTCGGCTGCCGTGAAGGTCTTGGAAAGTTCGGCGATACGCGCCCAGCGCGCCTTGCCCTCTTCCGTGGCCAGCTCCAACACCTGGCTGAAGGCGTCGTTGAGGTCCTTGCGGGCCTGATCGCCCTTGGCGACTGCGCCGGCCGTCTCGTCCGCGGTGCGGGCGGCGAGCAGGTTCTTCTGCTGGCGGATCTCCTCAAGCTGGGCAATGTTGATCTGCTGCGCGAGATCGAGGCGGGCTGCCGGACCGGAGAGAAGCTTATCGATCGTCTCGTTCAGCGATCCAAGGCTGAAGATACCGTAAGCGGCGGTGCCTACGAGCATCAGAATGATGAAGGTGAACGCGGTCACCAGTTTCGTCTTGATTGTCAGTCGCATCGTCAAAACCCCTCGTTAAATTCATCCAGCGTCAATTGACGGCTCCCGCCGCATCTTGCCTCGATGAAAAGATCGCCTGCAGATTGGGGAGAATGATGAATTCTCCGCCCCTCTTCACCAGGCAGTTGATGTAATCGGCGCGCCAGCGCATGCCGACGCTCGGTGGCGCCTCGCTGGCGGACTTTGCAAGCGTCGTCACCTCGTTCACTTTGTCGGTCCTGAGGCCGACGAGTGTCTGCTCGCCCTGCAGATCGATTTCGATGACGATGAAGCGACTGTCGATCGTCGCCTCTGCTGCTTCCATCCCGAAGGCGAGACGCAGATCGGCGAGCGGAATGACTTTGCCGCGAAAGTTGATGACGCTGGCGACGAAGGGCTGGCTGCCCGGCACCGCGGTCTCGGGAAGCAGGTCCAGGATTTCCTGGACGATGACCGCTTCCAGCGCGAAGGTTTCGCCGTTGAGATCGAAGGTCAGGACCTCGACTTCCTCGGCATAGCTCCAGTGATTGTCGAATCGTTTGGCTGTTGCTGCTGTTGCGCTCATCCTGCCACCCGCAATTGCGCCTCCTGTTGCTGACCCGCGGCAACCAGGTGCCCGACGTCGAGAATGAGGGCGACGCTGCCGTCGCCGAGAATGGTCGCGCCCGAGAAGGTCGCGACGTTGTTGTGCAGTTTCGACATCGACTTGATGACAGTCTGGTGGTCGCCGATGATCTGGTCGACGACGAGGCCGACACGCTCCGTGCCGGTCGAGATGACGACGACCTTCTGGTGCACGTCGGGCTTGGTGCCGGTGCGGAAGAGATCGCGCAGGCGCAGGAACGGCACCAGGCTGTCGCGCAGCGAGATGAAGCTGCGACCGCGCGAGCGGAGATCTTCCTCGAGCGACAGTTCGAGGCATTCCTCGACCGCCGAGAGCGGAATGACGTAGCGGCCGGAGCCGACGCGTACCAGCAGGCCGTCGATAATGGCGAGCGTCAGCGGGATGCGCAGGGATACCTCCGAACCCTGCCCCGGGACGCTGGCGATATCGATCGCACCGCGGAGCGCTTCGACCGTCTTCTTGACGACGTCCATGCCGACGCCGCGGCCGGACAGATTAGTGATCGCCGCCGCCGTCGAGAAGCCGGGAGCAAAGATCAATTGCAGCAGCTCGGAGTCGGAAAGCGGCTGGCCGGGCTGAATGAGGCCGGAGGATTCCGCCTTGGCGCGAACGCGTTCGCGATTGATGCCGCGGCCGTCGTCCTTGATCGAGATGATCACCTCGCCGCCGACCTGACGGGCAGAAAGCGTCACCGTACCGGCTTCGCTCTTGCCGGAAGCAAGCCGGTCAGCCGGCGTTTCGAGGCCGTGATCGATTGAGTTGCGCACCAGATGCACCAGCGGATCGGCCAGACGCTCAATGACGGTTTTGTCGACTTCGGTGCTCTCGCCCTCCGTCACCAGCTCGATCACCTTGCCGGTTTCGCGAGCGAGATCGTGAACGAGGCGGCGGAAACGGGAGAAGAGGGTGGCGACCGGCACCATGCGCAGCACCATCATCGTGTCGCGCAATTCGCCGGAGAGACGTTCGATTTCTTCCGAGACGGAGCGCAGTGCGATGTCGGCGCTGGCGCTCGCGAGCTGGCTGAGGCGCGATTGCGCGATGACGAGCTCTCCGACGCGGTCCATCAGTTCGTCGAGACGTTCGGCCGGAACGCGGACATTCTCGGCCGCCTTCGCCTGGCTGACGGCGGCAGGCGCCTCGCGCTTGGCCGGAACCGCCTCCACAGGACGGAACTCCGGGACGGCGGCCGGCTGAACGGGCGCCGCCGATGCCGCGGCGATAGGCGCAGGTGCAGCCTTTTCCTCGACCGGAGCGGCGGTTGCCGCTGCCGACGCGTCGATCTCCTCAACGCTGAGTTCCATGTCATCGAGCACGAAGATGAAGACGTCGTCGATCGCCGAGCGGTCCTGTTCGCTGGTCAGCGTCACGTCCCAGGAAATGTGGAGTTCCGTCGGAGCCAGCGCGTCGAGGGGCGGAATGGCCGAGGTGTCGGCGCGCACGGTGCATTCGCCGAGATCGCGCAGCTCGTCCAGCAGGCCGAGCGGGTTGGTGCCGTTGGCCATCGAATTGGCGGGCAGGCTGAAGCGGACGCGCCAGCTGTTCTTCTTCTTCTTCGCCGCTGCGTCGCGCACGGCTGCGGGTACGGAAACAGCGGCCGGCGCTGCTTCCTTGCCGCCGACGGCAGCTTGCAGCTGCGCCAGAAGTTTATGCCCGATATCGCCGTGATCGGCGTCCGGCTGGTCGACCAGGGCCCGCATGTGGTCCTGGGCGGCGAGAACGGCGGCGACGAGTTCGCTGGTCGCCGCGACCTCGCCCTTGCGGACACGGTCGAAGGCCGTTTCGCAATGATGGGTGAAGGCGGCAAGCGCCTCGAAACCGAACATCGCGCCGGAGCCCTTGAGCGTGTGGAGGCCGCGGAACACGGCGTCGACGAGATCCTTGTTGTCGAGCTGGTGGGTCAGGTCGAGAAGACCGGCCTCGATCGCTTCGAGGCATTCGGCGGCTTCGGTGCGGAATACGGCAACCGGATCGAGCGTACTCATCGTCCGAGAACCTTCTTCACGATCTTCACCAGGCTTTCCGGGTCGAACGGCTTGGTCAGCCAGCCTGTGGCGCCGGCGGCCTTGGCACGCGCCTTGAGATCGGCGTCCGATTCCGTCGTCAGGAAGATGATCGGAACACCGGCCTGCGCCGGCAGCTTGCGCAGTTCCTCGATCATCGTCAGCCCGTCCATGACAGGCATGTTGAGATCGGTCACGATCAGATCGAAGCTGCTTCCCTTAGCCGTCGCCAGGCCCTCTGCCCCGTTGACCGCCTCGGTGACGCTATAGCCGGCATTGGTCAGCGTGACCTTGGTGGTCAGACGGATGCTGGCGGAATCGTCGACAGTCAGGATATTTGCACTCATAACGTCACCTCTTTATGCAACCAGAAATTTGCGTCTTCGTGATCGAAGGATTCGATGAAACCTGCGCGTTCAAGTACCTTCAGGACAGAGCCGCTGGCTGGCGAAGAAAGTTTGAACGTCTTTCCCTTGGCTTTTGCTTGGCGGCGCGAGGATTCGATGAGTTGAACGAAACTCAGATCCGCTTCCGCGCCTTCGGGAATGCTGACGATGATTGTATCATTGCTGCGAAATTCATCAGTAACCTTTGAATATAGTTCGGGAATGTTGCGAATATTGAGCACGTCCGGCAAAATTATAGATTCGTAATATTGTTTTTGAGTATCCAATGCAGCCTCCTGGGCCAGGGAAATACTTGATGACCCTAAAAGGACTCTCACGGCAGCGTTAATGCAGAGTAAACAGCGGTTGTAGGAAACTGCCGTATAGCGCGTTCCGCGACTCCCAATTCTCATCCGGGATAAGTTATATTTTTTCCTCAAAATTTAGAAATAAATAAAGTAAAAACAGCATGTTGAACTACCCCGCGCGACAGTGACGCTTTCACCGGCACCCCATCGACATCTTTCGTTAATCACAACGCTGGCGAGTCCCGGCGCGTTTACCGGACGTTTCCATCCTGCTCGTAAAAATAGAGTCGAATTGCCTGTATTTTGAGAAAAGGTATAAAATTGGCATACGCTCTGGCACCATCGAACGCTGTAGCCTACACGTCAGGGCGGGACATCAGCCAGACCTTGGAATCTGCTCGTAGCGAGGTCGAGGAACGTTTCCTCGAAGGCGGCACCGTGTTGCTGTCGGTGATGGATGTCCTCAACCGTCTGTTGAACTCGCTCGAGAGTGTCACCACGGCGCTCGATAACAAGGAGGCGAGCGACACCAGCGCCGATCTCCGCGCCACGGTGGAGAGCCTGATGGCGCTGCCCGTCACCGAGGAAAACCGGCAGCAGGCGCTGGTCTCGCTGGCGCATACCGGCAGGGAACTGCGCAAGCACGTCGCCGACATGCAGGAGACGATGCGTTATCTGAGAACCTTCGCGGTCACCGTGAAGATCACCGGTGCCGGCCTTGCCGAATTCGCCGGCTTCGCCCAGGAGATCCTGGAGCGCATCTATTCCGGCACCGATGAGGTCAATCGTTTCGCCACGCACCTCGACAGTCTCGACAAGGAGGTCAAGCTCGCCGCCTCCTTTGGCGCCGGTGTTTCCAAGAGCTATGCCGATACTGTTCCGGCCGTCGCCGGAGCCCTGCGCGATGATGCCGCCAAGATCGCCGGACACCGCAAGGATCTCGGCGTCATCGCCCGCGAGGTCGGCGCAATTGCTCGCGCCGTCCAGGGCAAGGTCGCCTCGACGCTGTCCGCCCTGCAGATCGGCGATATCACCCGCCAGCGCATCGAGCATGTGCAGGCTACCTTTTCGCTGCTTGAAGATTTCTTTGCCGGCGAAGATGGCGCCAGACTCGACGCCGGCGCGCGCCAGCGCCTCCAGAACGTCATTCACCATCTGACAGCGGCGCAGATGAGCGACATGTGCGCAAATTTCCAGCGGGAGTCTGAAAACGTCGTCAAGACTATCGCGAGTTTCGACCACGACATGCGGGAGATTCTCAAGCTGCGCGATCAGATGAGCGGTCAGAGTGGCGAGGCCGGCGGCAACTTCATGCGCGCGCTGGAATCCAGCGTTTCGGCCGCCCATGAAATCGTCAAGCAGGTCGATACGGCAAGCCGCCAGGCCGACCAGGTGAGCCAGTCGACGATCGGTACGGCAGCCAAGCTCTCCGAAGCGATCGG
The DNA here is from genome assembly GCF_032464805.1 of Rhizobium sp. 10PS4. NCBI lineage: Bacteria > Pseudomonadati > Pseudomonadota > Alphaproteobacteria > Hyphomicrobiales > Rhizobiaceae > Rhizobium > Rhizobium sp. 10PS4. Next base: position 123,054 of record NZ_JAWDIW010000017.1, read on the forward strand.
CAACATCCGCGCCGTCAAGACCGACATTCACTATATGGCGTTGAATACCAACCTGCGCTGCAGCCGGCTCGGCGAGGAAGGCAGGTCGATCAACGTCGTCACCGCCGAGTTGCGTATCTTCGCCGGCAAGCTCGACGATTCCGCCGACGCCATCGTCAACGGCCTGCCGGCGCTCGAAGCTGCGGCCGGGCGCGTCGCCCCCGCCACGGATGCCGGAGCCGGCAATCTCGGAGAAAGCCTGACGTCGGCCGTCGGCAACATCCGCTCTGCAGCCAACGTGATGGAAAACGAGCTGAAGGTGCTCGCCGAGAATGGTCGCGAGGTCGCCACCAAGATCAGCCTGCTGATCGGCAAGCTCGATTTCCAGCATAATCTGGGGGAAGTCCTTGCCGGCTGCGCCGATATGCTCGAAGGCGTCGTCGGCACCGATGTCGCCGATATCTCCGATCTCGCAGAGACGATCGCACCGCTCGACCGCAAGATCTTCAAACACTATACGATGGTCCAGGAGCGCAGCATTCATCGCGGCATCATTCCGGCGAGCGAGGACAGCACCTCCGCTCCCGCCGAAACCGCCAAAGCCAAAAACGATGAAGACCTCTTCGCCGATGCGCTTTTTTAGGTTGGACCGCTACAGTGCCGCACGTCTTTTCAGACGCGCGAAGGATGCTGTAGCCGCATGATGCCTAAATCGATTCAGATTTAAGGGACTATGCAGGAGCCCGTCCGCCTCGTCGGCCGGGTCGCCAAGCGGCCGCTATCGCCGCCGAAACTTGTTGGCGGCGTCGATCGCCGCCTTCTGCTGGGTGTCCTCGATGCCGAGGTAGAAATCCTCGAGCGCCGGATCGGCGAGCCCGGCCCGGCGCGACAGCACGTACCACTTCGCCGCCTCGATCGGATTGGGCGCCGTGCCGATCGCGTTGATATAGAGATGGGCGAGCTTGTTCTGCGCGGCGACATTGCCGCCATTGGCGGCAAGTTTCAGCCATTCGAAGCCCTTGACGTAATCCTTTGGCCCGCCGACGCCGTTGACGAACCAGATACCGAGATCGAGCTGGGCCGTGTCGAAGCCGGCGCGCGCGGCGCGTACCATCCATTCGCGGGCGAGCTTCTTCTTTTCTTCCGGCAGGTCCTTCAGCGTCGCATAGATCTGCGCCACGGCGTATTGCGAATCGGCAATGCCCTGCTCGGCCGATTTCTCATAGAATGGCAGCGCCAGCTTCAGTCCCTTTTCGCCGGGATTGTCGGCGATGAGAAGCTGTGCCCAGTTGAATTCCGCCGAAGGATTGCCGGCCTCGGCCGCCTTGTGCATGTAGTCGTCGGCCTTGACCTTGTCACGCGGCACGCCCTCGCCTTCCATCAGGATCAGCGCATATTTGAACATCGCCGCCGCGTCGCCGCCTTCGGCCGCCTTGCCGTACCAAAAGGCAGCGTTCTTCACGTCCTTCTTGACGCCGAGGCCCTGCGAGAGGATTTCGCCGATCAGCGTCTGCGCCGCCGGATCGCCGAGCTGGGCGCGCGGCAGCGCCTTGTCCATTGCCGTCAGGTAATAACCGCGCTGGAAGGCGCCGTAAGCCTCGTCGATCGGCCCCTTGTAATCCTTCTCCGGCGGCAGGTCCGGCAGCTTCGCGCCCATGCGGTCGAATACCCCGACACCATCGGAGGGTTGCACGCCCGGGCTGGAAGGCCGGTCGGTGCGGAAGGTCGAAGCCGGTCCCGTACCCGGCTGACTGATGACGCTGTCCGGCACCTGCGCCATGGCAACATTCGGCCCGGCCGCAAGGAAGGCGGCCATACCGGCGAGGAAATATTTCAAAAGACGGGCGGGCGGGATCGGCATGAGCGCGATTTCAATCCTCAAACCGTGGCGCTTTTTCGTCAAGCAACGCATTGATCTCGGCAACGATAGCCGGCGCCCGGGCGGGCTCGGCGAAAACCGCCAGCCGCATCGCCACGAACTCCGCTCCGGTCTCGGCGACGGCGAGCGCCGAGGCTGGATCGGTGCCGCCCATGACGATGCAGGGGATCTCGATCATCGAGGCCCACCATTCGCCGAGCGCCAGGTTCTTCGGATGCGCCTCCGGCTTGATGTCCCCGTCGAGCTTGCCGAAGAAGATATAGTCCGGCCTGACTTCGCCGATCTCCAGCGCATGGTGCCGGTCAGCTGCGTTGCCGCCGCCGACGATCAGCTTCGGCGCATGTTTGTCGATCGCTTCCGAAAGGGCCTCCGCATTGCCGGAAAGGTGCAGGCCGTCGGCCTTCGCCCGGCCTGCGACACGGCTGTCGCCTGCAATCAGCGCGGCGGCGCCAGCGTGCTGGATCAACGGCACCAGCTTTTCGGCATGTTTCTGGAAGGTGCCGTCGTCGAGCCCGTATTGCGGCACGATCACCGAGGCGACATCACCACCCTTCAGCGCGTCGGCGACGATCCTTGCCTGTTCATCGGCATCGGCGATATCGGCTACGATGAGCACAAGGCGGCAGCGGTTTTCCGGTTCGGTCATGGGGTCTTTCCGTTTCTGCGATTCCCCTTGGAAATGAGGGATCCGCACTCGTCTTGTGTGAGTAGTTCCGTTAGACGAGGCTTGCAAGAGGAGGACGTCGAAAGCATGCCGCAGGATTTGTCATTCTACTACGCCGCCGTGCCCGCCGTTCTGCTGGTAGGCCTCGCAAAAGGCGGCATGGGCGACGCTTTGTCGCTGATCGGCTTGCCCTTCCTCGCCCTCGTCGTCTCGCCGGTGGAGGCGGCCGCCATCCTGCTCCCGATCCTGGTTTTCATGGACATGATTTCGCTTGTCATCTGGCGCAAGCATGGCGACTGGACGACGCTGAAGATCATGCTGCCGGGCGCCGTCTTCGGCATCGCGCTGGGCTGGGCAACCTCGGCGCTGGTTCCGGGCAACATGCTGCGCATCGTCATCGGCGCGGTGACCATCCTCTTCTGCCTGCGCTATTTCTGGAGCAATTTTGGCCCGGGCGCCGGCAAGGTGATCCCGCCGCGCAACCAGCGGCCGGTGGCCGCCAGCCTCTGGGGCACATTTTCCGGTTACGGCAGCTTCGTCGCCCATGCCGGCGGCGCGCCGTTCCAGATCTATGCCCTGCCGCTCAAATTGCAGCCACGCGAATATACCGGCACCAGCGTGCGCTTCTTCGCGATCCTCAACGCCATCAAGCTGATCCCCTATTTCGCGCTCGGCCAGCTCGGCACCCAGAATCTTGCGACCTCGGCAACGCTTCTGCCCTTCGCCCCGCTCGCCACCATTGCCGGCGCCTGGTGCGTGCGCCGCATGAAGCCACAGATCTTCTACCCCTTCATGTATGCAATGGCGCTGATCGCCGCCTTACTGATCGTGCGCGAGGGCCTTGGCTGGTAAAAGGCCCAGCGCCGCACGTCTCTTCAGACGCGCAAAGGACGCTGTAGCGCTTTGAATTCCTAGATCGATCTCGAATTAAGGAGTTTTGCAGCAGCACGCTGCAATGCACAATTTCCTTGCTGGTGCCGCCGGTTTGACGTAGCGTTCCCGCCATGTCGAACACGGACCCTTTCTCTGCGATTGCCGATCCGAACCGGCGGTTTCTGCTGGAGGAATTGCGTCGCGCGCCACGGACGGTCAACGAGCTCGCCGAAGGCCTGCCGATCAGCCGTCCTGCTGTTTCGCAGCACCTGAAGGCGCTTCTCGACAGCAATCTCGTTTCCGTGACCTCGGAAGGCACCAAACGCATCTATGCAGTCAATAACCGTGGCTTCGACAAGCTCAATTTGTGGCTGGATCAGTTCTGGGCCTGATGCATGTTCCCGTAAGATCTGGGGATACGATGCGAATCATAAGGATGCGATGTGAGACGTGACAGACGCAAAAGCGCCAGCCACGATGCCGGATGCATCGGACTGGCGCAAATATGGTGTCAAATCACCGGTTCTTGCAAATTTTTGGTGGAATGGATGGATTTACCTTGTTGCGCAAGATGATCGCCCGGCGACCCTTGGGAAGATTAGTGGACGGATGACTTAAGACGCTGAATCTCGTCCTTGATGCGCAGCTTGCGGCGCTTGCATTCGGCAAGTTCCGTATCGGAAATAGAGGGAGATGTTCTGAGCGCGTGCAACTCCTCCTCGAGAGCGACATGCTTTTTCTGGAGTGACTCAAGATGAGCTTGAACAGTCATATGACCCTTCCTTCCTCTTACCCTCCCCGGCCAACATCGTCGGGGATCAAGGTGTCAACGGGCGGGACTGTGACATATTTTTGACGGCTTGTCGAAGGCCAAAAGATGAAGACTGCATGGCAATTTCATGATCAAGACTAACTAGCCGTTACCTGTATTTGGTGATAGGAGCTTGCGGAAATCATCGCCAGATCGGACAAGGTCCAAGGACGATAAACGGGGAATGTATATGGCCGATCAGGAACAGGCGGAAATCAGGCTCATAGTGGCGCGCCTGCGCCAGGAGCACGAGGATTTCGACGCCGCGATCAACGCCATGATTCAGACCGGATGCGATGCTCTGCGGATCCAGCGCATGAAAAAGAAAAAGCTCGTTATCAAGGACAGGCTCTCCAAGCTGGAAGATCAGATCATCCCTGACATCATCGCCTGAGAGGGAATAGCAGCAACGATGACAGACAGACCACCCGTCGCCATCATCATGGGCAGCCAGTCCGACTGGGAGACCATGAAAAACGCCGCCGACACGCTGGAGGCGCTGGAAATTCCCTATGACGCGCGCATCATTTCGGCGCACCGCACAGTCGACCGGCTGGTCAATTTCGCCAAGGGCGCACGTGCGGAGGGCTTCAAGGTCATCATCGCCGGCGCCGGCGGCGCCGCCCACCTGCCGGGTATGACCGCCGCGATGACGCCGCTGCCGGTCTTCGGCGTACCGGTCCAGTCAAAAGCCCTGTCCGGCCAGGACAGCCTCCTTTCCATTGTGCAGATGCCGGCCGGTATTCCTGTCGGTACGCTTGCCATCGGCAAGGCCGGCGCGGTCAACGCCGCCCTTCTCGCCGCCGCCGTGCTTGCCCTTTCCGACGAAGAAATCGCCGACCGGCTCGACGAATGGCGCGAGCGCCAGAGTGCTGCCGTCGCCGAATACCCGATGGACGATCTATGACGGCGAGAACGATCGGCATTATCGGCGGCGGCCAACTCGGCCGCATGCTGGCCATTGCCGCCGCCAGGTTGAATTTTCGCACGGTCATCCTCGAGCCGCAGGCGGACTGTCCGGCCGCCCAGCTCGCCAACCGGCAGATTACCGCCGCCTATGACGATCCGGCGGCACTGACCGAACTCGCCGATATCTGCGACGTCGTCACATACGAATTCGAGAACGTGCCCGTCGTAGCCGCCGAAACGCTCTCGGTGAGTGTGTCCGTCTATCCGCCGCCGAAGGCGCTGGAAGCAGCTCAGGACCGCCTCGTCGAAAAGCGCTTTCTCAATGGCTGCGGCATATCAACTGCCCGCTTCCACACGATCGACAGCCAAACCGACCTCGAGACGGCACTGAAGGATTTCGGCGGCCAGGGCGTGCTGAAGACCCGCCGTCTCGGTTATGACGGCAAGGGCCAGAAGGTTTTCCGCTCGACCGCAGACAGCCCGGATGGCGCCTATGCAGCACTTGGCGGCGTGCCGCTCATCCTCGAAAGCTTCGTCGCCTTCGAGCGTGAGGTCTCGATCATCGCCGCTCGCGCCACCGACGGTACGGTCGTCTGCTTCGATCCCGCCGAGAATGTGCACCGCAACGGCATTCTCCACACCTCGACGGTTCCCGCTGCGATCTCTGCGCCGGCGGCGGACGCCGCGCGGCAATCGGCCGAGAAAATCCTTGCTGCATTGAACTATGTCGGCGTCATCGGCATCGAATTCTTCGTGCTTGCCGATGGCGGTCTGGTCGCCAACGAGATGGCGCCGCGTGTCCACAACTCCGGTCACTGGACGGAAGCCGCCTGCGTCGTCAGCCAGTTCGAGCAGCATATCCGCGCCGTCGCCGGCCTGCCGCTCGGCAATGCCGAGCGCCATTCCGACTGCGTCATGCAGAACCTGATCGGCGACGATATCCTTGCCGTTCCCGACTGGCTGCGGCGCCCCGATACGCTGGTTCATCTCTATGGCAAGACCGAGTGGCGCCCCGGCCGCAAGATGGGCCATGTCACCACCCTGACGCCGAAATCGCCGGTTTTGGCCTGAGAAAACACCCCTGCGCCTTGGGAAAAACACCTTCATGTGGTTGACACGGAAAAGGTGACGGGGTATCTGCTCCCCACCTAAACAGCGCGCCCGATGGCGCGCTTTTGATTGTTAAAGATACGGGCGAATGTGAATTCCCCCATAGAGATCGCGGATCAGAAAAATGAAGATCAAGAATTCGCTCAAGTCGCTCAAGGCTCGTCACCGTGACAACCGTCTGGTTCGCCGCAAGGGCCGCATGTACATCATCAACAAGCTGAACCCGCGCTTCAAGGCTCGTCAGGGCTGATTTCGCGCGTCCGGATCGCCCTGCCGCGTGAGCTTGCGCCGGCAGATATATCCGGTGGGTCGCTGCGGTGATCACGTCAAATTTGTTTGATCTTCGGCGCTGGCGGGCTAATATGTCCGCCATGCGCTTTTTTGCTTTGACATCAGCGGCGCTGCCGCTCGCCCTCATTCTGCTCACCTCCTCCTTTCCGGCGACCGCCGCGGAAAAGCCGGCCGCCGCGGCGAAAAAGGACGTCATCGTCGAGCAGGCGGATACTAACAATTCGCCGAAGCAGCACCTCGACCAGCTCTTCAGCCAATTGAAGCGTGAACGCGATCCCGAAAAGGCCAGCGGCATCGCCAATGAAATCCGCATGGAATGGAACGATTCCGGTAGCGCCACCGTCAATCTGCTGATGCAGTGGGCCGACAAGGCGATCGAGGAAAAGCGCAATCCCGCGGCCCTCGATTTCCTCGATGAGGCGATCGCGCTGAAGCCCGATTATGCCGAAAGCTGGAACCGCCGCGCCACGCTGAATTTCGTCATGGGAAATTATCGCAAGTCGATGTCCGATATCGAACGTGTGCTCGATCTCGAGCCGCGCCATTTCGGCGCTCTCTCCGGCATGGCGGCGATCCTCAGCAATTCCGGCAACGACCAGCTGACCTTGAAGGCGTGGGAGCGTTTTCTCGATATCTATCCCGCCGAACGCACCGCCCAGGAACAGGCCAACACGCTTGCGGAAAAACTTGCCGGCAACCGCATCTGATTCCCGGTCAGCGATCTTGACGTCGGATCACGCTGCACAATTTTAGAATAGAGAGGGAACGATGTGGCGGTTGTCCGCCGCAGGACGTCCCGCAATTATCGCTCGTTGAGATCATGCTTGCAGAAGTTTCCGCTCTTCTCGCCCCGCTCGCCGCAGCCATCGGTTATTCCACTTATAAGGCGCGGCAATTCGAACACGCCTATCCGAATATTGGCGAACTGACGGATGTCGGCGGTTACTGCATGAATGCCGTCCACGTCGCGCGTCCCGAAAATGCGGATCTGCCGGCGCTGGTCTTCATTCACGGCGCCAGCGGCAATCTGCTCGATCAGGTCGTTGCCTTCCGCGCCGCACTCGAAGGCCGGGCGGAAATGCTCTTCGTCGATCGCCCCGGTCATGGCTATTCCGAACGCGGCGGCCCTGAGAACGCCGTCCCCTCCGGCCAGGCCGATGCGATCGCCAGACTGATGGAGAAGCGCGGCATCGAGAAGGCGATCATCATCGGCCATTCCTTCGGCGGCGCGATCACCGCCGCCTTTGGCCTGCGCCATCCTGACAAGACTGCCGGCCTGCTCTTCCTCGCGCCCGCCACCCATCCCTGGCCGGGCGGCATCGACTGGTACTATCATGTGGCGACCGTGCCGATCGTCGGTTGGCTCTTCAACCATGCGATCGTCGTGCCGCTTGGGCTCAGCCGGCTGGAGCGCGGCACGCTGAATGTCTTCCGTCCCAATCCTCGCCCGGCCGACTACATCGAAAAAACAGGTCCGTCGCTGGTGCTGCGTCCCAGCGCCTTCCACAACAATGCCGCCGATTTCAAAAGACTGCTCGACTATGTGAAGGAGCAGTCGCTGCTTTATTCGCAGATCACCGCGCCGACCGTCATCATAACGGGCGACCGCGACGAGATCGTTTGGGAACACCTGCATTCGCGCGGCCTTGCCCGCGATATATCAGGCTCCGAGCTCATTACCGTCAGCGGCGTCGGCCACAAGCCGGATTACCTCGCAACCGATGTCGCCGTCGCCGCCATGGAGAAGATATCAGGTAAGCCGCGCGACCTGCAGGCGATCGCCCGCAAGGCCGAAGAGAGGCTTGCCGCCACCTCACGCGATCGGACGGTCGCAACCGCGCCGTCGCTGGCGCCTGCAGCGCCGCGTGTCTTTTCCGACGCACAAAGGATCCTGTAGCACGTTGAATTGTATAACTATGCGGCCCAGGGCCGCATGTCCTTCGACCGGCGGCCTGACGCCAACCCAGCCGGCGAAGATAAAGCTCATCTCGATACGCCGCTCGATAACGCCGACACCAACCGGAAACTCGCCGAACTGCTGACGCTTTGGGTTTTGTTTTGACGCATGTCGTTGTCGCAAACCGCTGCATAAGTTTGCATGACATGCTTTAAAGCCAACCCCTTGCATTGCCTCGGGCCCAGGCAGTCCCATATGTTTTTCCATCATGTCCATAGGAGGGGAAATCATGGGCCGTCTGCATATCGGGATGATCTCCGTCATATCAGCATTGTCGCTGAGCCTGACCTCGGCTTTTGCCGCCTCGCCTGCGCCCGTCGAAGCCGAACACGGCATGGTCGTCACCGCCCAACATCTGGCGACCGATGTCGGCGTCGAGGTGCTGAAAGGTGGCGGCAACGCTGTCGATGCAGCGGTCGCCGTCGGTTACGCGCTGGCGGTCGTCTATCCCTCGGCCGGCAATCTTGGCGGCGGCGGCTTCATGACCATCCGCCTGAAGGATGGCACTAAGACCTTCCTCGATTTCCGCGAACGCGCGCCGCTTGCCGCCACCAAGACCATGTATCTCGACGCCAAGGGCGATATCGTGCCGCGTGCCAGCCTCGACGGTTATCTTGCCGTCGGCGTACCCGGCTCCGTCATGGGCTTCGAGACCGCGCGCGAGAAATACGGCAGCAAGTCGCGCGAAGAACTGATCGCGCCGGCGCTCCGCTTCGCCAGGGAAGGCTTCACGCTGGAACAGGGCGACGCCGCAAGTTTCGCCGCCTACGCCAAGCGCCTCGCCAAAGATGAAGCCGCGGCAAAGATCTTCCTGAAAGCGGACGGCAAACCTTATGCATCAGGCGAAAAACTCCAGCAGCCGGATCTTGCCACAGTCCTTGCAGGCATTTCCGAAAAAGGTCCCGACGCCTTCTACAAGTCGGCACCCGCCGAGGCGATCGTCAAGGCGAGCCAGGCCAAGGGCGGCATCCTCGCCAAGGAGGATTTTGAGCAATATGCCGTGCGCGAGCTGAAGCCGATCGAGTGCAATTACCGCGGCTACGACATCATCTCCTCGCCGCCGCCGTCTTCCGGCGGCGTCATCATCTGCGAGATCCTCAACGTTCTGGAAGGATATCCGCTTTCCTATCTCGGCTATAACTCGGCCGAAACCGTGCACATCATGGTCGAGGCGATGCGCTATGCCTATGTCGACCGCAATGCTGCACTCGGCGATCCCGATTTCGTTGAGAACCCGATCACAAAGCTGCTCGACAAGAAGTATGCTTTGGAGATCGCCGCCAAGATCGACCCTTACAAGGCCGGCACCTCGGCGAACCTGAAGCCGCTCGGCGGCAAGGAAAGCACCGAGACCACGCATTATTCGATCATCGACGACGAGGGCAATGCGGTCGCCGTCACCTATACACTGAATGGCTCCTTCGGTGCCGCGGTCGTAGCGCCCGGCACCGGTGTGCTGCTCAACAACGAGATGGACGATTTCACCTCCAAGCCCGGCGTGCCGAACCTCTACGGACTGGTGCAGGGCGAGGCCAATGCCATCGCCCCGAAGAAGACGCCGCTCTCCTCGATGAGCCCGACGATCGTTACCCGGGACGGCAAGCCTTTCATGGTCATCGGCAGCCCCGGCGGCTCGCGCATTATTACGATAACGCTGGAAGCAATCCTCAATGTCGTCGATTTCGGCATGGATATCAGTCAGGCGGTCAACGCCCCGCGTCTCCACCACCAATGGCAGCCCGACAAGGTCTTTCTCGAACCTTATGCACTTTCGCCGGATACGGAAAAGACACTCGCCGCCATGGGCTACAGTTTCGATGGCGGCAATGACACGCCGCAATGGGGCCAGGCCGCCGGCATCCTCGTCGGCGGCAAGAGCCTTGCCGCCATCGCTAAGGGCGGCGGCGCCCGGTATAACGGCGCCATGGACAGCCGCGCAACGGAAGGGTCTGCAAGCGGCTACTGACGCTTCGGGATCGCCTGATCAAACGGTCGGCGGAAGCGCAACGCGGCTCGAGAAGCAGCGGTGGCACCATTCATGTTACCGTGACAAAGTCGCCGTTCACAATTGGCCTGCCGCGCCCTATGCATGGGCGAACCCGCAAGCAGAAAGATTCCCGAATGGCCAGCATTGAAATGATTGTCGCAGCCCGCGCCCGTCTGCGCGGTCATGCAAGGCGCACGCCGCTTCTCTCCTCTCCTTTTTTGAATGAGATCGCCGGCCGGCGTCTGTTCGTGAAAGCGGAATGTCTGCAGCATTCCGGCTCGTTCAAGTTTCGCGGCGGCTGGTCGGCCGTCTCCGGCCTCGATGCTGCGGTGCGTTCGAAGGGCGTCATCGCCTTCTCCTCCGGCAACCACGCCCAGGGCGTTGCGCTTGCGGCCAAGCTGCACAATATCCCCTCCGTCATCATCATGCCGAGCGATGCGCCGAAGCTGAAGATTGCCAACACCCGCGCCTTCGGCGCCGAAGTGGTGCTCTACGACCGCGTCAATGAGGATCGCGACGAGATCGGCGCCAGGCTTTCGGCCGAGCGCGGCCTGACGCTGATCAAGCCCTTCGACGAACCGCTGGTCATCGCCGGTCAGGGCACGACCGGTCTCGAAATCTCCGAACAGGCGGAAGAGGAAGGCGTGACATCAGCCGAAGTTCTCGTTCCCTGCGGCGGCGGCGGATTGACCTCAGGCATTGCGCTCGCCCTCGAAGCGAGCGCCCCCGGCTTTCGCGTCCGCCCCTGCGAGCCCAAGGATTTCGACGACACCACCCGCTCGCTCGCCTCCGGCAAGATCGAACGCAACACGTCGGTATCAGGCTCGATCTGCGATGCAATCGTCACGCCGCAACCCGGCAATATCACTTTCCCGATCCTCAAGCGTCTCGCCGGCGCCGGCATCGTCGTCACCGACGAGGAGGCACTGCACGCCATGGCGCTCGCCTTCACACGGCTGAAGATCGTCGTCGAGCCCGGCGGCGCCGTGGCGCTTGCCGCCGCCCTCTTCCATGGCGACGCCCTGGAAAGCGACACGATCGTCGCCGTCACCTCGGGCGGCAATGTCGATGCCGATATCTTCGCCATGGCTCTGGAACGGTTCGGCTAAATATCGTTGCAAATGAACGCCGTTGACCATCCGCAGCAGTAGCAGCGGATGGTTTCTATCTTTTAAGGTCAGGCGATCTTGTAGCGTTTCGCCGGCACGCTGCGAGACAGGTTCGGCATCAGCGCCTCGCGCGCCTGCTCATAGGCGGCAAGCAGACCGGCATCCTCGAGCGACGGAATGGTCGCGAATTCGCCCTGCCCGAGGCCTGCGAGCGACGCATCGACCATATCCTCCGCCGACATCACGATCTCATTGGGCAGGTGTTCGACTGGCGTGCCGGCAATGCCCCAGAATTCCGTTGCCGTGGCACCGGGCAGAACTGCCTGGATGCGAATGTTCTTCTCCGCCAGCTCATGCTTCAGCGATTGGCTGAAGGCGAGCACGAAGGCTTTCGTACCGCCATAAACGCCGTTCAAGAGTTCCGGTGCGATCGCGACAATAGACGCAATGTTAATGATCGTACCGCCGCCACGCGCAACGAAGCCAGGAACAGCGGCATAGGTCAGCCGCATCAGCGCCGTGACGTTGAGTTCGATCATTTCCTGCATCTTGTCGACATCGGCGGCAAGCAGCGGCGCCGTCCCGCCGAAACCGGCATTGTTGACGAGAAGCGTGATGCTCCGATCTTCCTTCAGCACGCGTTCGACGCGAGCTAGGCCGGCCCTGTTGCCGAGATCGGCGACGACAGTCTCGACGGTCCGTCCGGTCTCATCACTCAACCGACTTGCCAGCGCCTGCAGCCGCTCGCCGTTGCGGGCGACGATGATGAGATCGTAACCCTGCTTCGCCAGCCTGTGGGCATAGATCGCGCCGATGCCCGAGGATGCGCCGGTTACCAGAGCCGTGCCCTTATGTTCCTGTGTCATGATCCGTCTCCATGAATACGCCGGCCCGATGCCCTGCGCTTGAGGAGAGTTTTACGTCCGATTGCGAATGTCTCAAATGTCATATATACCACCTTTCAGGACATAATCATTTCAGGACGCGATGGTCATGCAGCACGTCGGCTTTCTTCTCTATCCCGGCTTCCAGATCATGAGCCTGGCTGCCGTCTCGGCCTTCGAGTTCGCCAATATCGAACTCGAGGAAAAGGTTTACGAGGTCCACTATCTCTCCGAACATGGCGGGCCAATTGCCAACTCGCTTGGCATGGCGATGGAGACGGAGGCCTTTGGGGACCTAGCCCTCGACACGCTGATCGTGGCGGGAGCGCCCGGCATCAGGCTGCCGAATGCGGCGGAAACCGACTTCGTCCGCACCGCCTTGCCCGCCACACGTCGCCTGGCGTCGATCTGCACCGGCGCCTTCTTTCTTGCCGAAGCCGGCATCCTTGACGGACGCCGCGCAACGACGCACTGGTATGTCTCGCGCGAACTGCAAAGCCGCTATCCCAAAATAAAGATGGAGGAAGACCGGATCTTCATCATCGACGGTTCCGTCTGGACGTCCGCCGGCATGACGGCCGGTCTCGATCTGGCTTTGGCGATGGTCGAGAAGGATCACGGTATTGAAGTGGCGCGCGCCGTTGCCCGCATGCTTGTCGTCTATCACCGCCGCGCCGGTGGCCAGTCACAATTTTCCGCCCTTCTGGAACTGGAGCCCAAATCGGACCGCATCCAGAAGGCGCTCGCCCACGCCCGTAGCAATCTGAAATCGGCGCTTTCAGTCGAGGCGTTGGCGGAAGCGGCCCATCTTAGCCCCCGCCAGTTCAGCCGCGCCTTCCGCGCTGAAACCGGCCAATCGCCGGCCAAGGCCGTCGAGAACCTGCGGTTGGAAGCGGCCCGGCTGATGATGGAGCAGGGCCGCCACCCGATCGATGTCGTTGCCCGCGAAACAGGCTTTGCCGATCGCGAGCGCATGCGCCGCGCCTTTCTTCGCGCTTTCGGCCAGCCGCCGCAGGCAATTCGGCGCGCCGCCCTGCAGGAGCTGCAGATGTGATACATCCAGCCTGCGACGGCAGGACGCATCCTGTTCTCGTTACCGCTCTTGAAGCGCCCGGCGGATCGCCGTCTCGACCGGCGAATAGGCGCCGTCCTCCCGTTCGAGCCGAAGTGGTTCGGAAGGTGCAAGGCCCGGCTGCGCCATGAAACGGGGCTGCTTGCCGCGGTGCATCTGCGCTGCATGGATGAGGAACGGATGGCACAGATAGACCGTGCCAGCCCGTCCTGTCGCCAACGCCAGCGGCCGCTCCTCCCCGACATGCTCCAGCCAGAGGTGCGCCATCCCTGCATCGCCCGCCGGTTCCAGAAGGCGGGCGATATCCTTGTGCGAACCGACGCGAATGCGGGTCGGCGCGTCCTCCTCCCCGACATCTGAGAACAGGAAGAGCATCAACAGCGCCCGGCCGCGCGAGGTGATGTTCACCCGCCAGGCGGAAAAGTCCCGCTGCTCATCCGGATTGGAATCCTCGCCGGGATAGCTGAGGTCGACATGCCAACCGGCATCGCCTGGATCATCGCGATGGGGAAAGCGCACCGGGAAACTGCCAAGCCCATTGCGCGGCACCCAGCGTCCTTTGCCGACGAGCTGGTCGAAGGCCGAATGCAATACCTGCATGTTGACGGCTTTCTCGAAAGGCCCGCCGCCATAACCGGCAAGCCGCACGACGGGCTGCGTCCACGTCCTTGGATCATCCGCATCGAAAGGAATATCGCGCCACATGATGGCACGAGCTTCCATGGCCAATTCGCGGGGAAAAGCGTCGTCGATCCTGACGAAACCGTCATCGATGAATCGCTCGATCTGCGCGGCACTCAGTGCCGGCGGGTAAACATCTGCTGTCATGAAACATCTCTCTATCGCCAAACCTGCTGGCTCTTTCCTTGGCCAGATGCAGGGTGGTTACAGTTCACGGCAACGCACAGCCACGAAGGCTGTCAGCGGCCGCATCTTCTGATGCCCGAAGGCAGAGCCCTTAGAGGCTCAAGAAGAAGACCGAAGCGATATTGAGGGTGAACATCTTCATAGCAGTTCGAGGCTACAGGCTTGCGCCCGAGGGGTCAATCCGGAGATGTCAAGCCGACACCTCGCGTAGCGCGCCATGCACCGACTGAAGCACGAGCTCGGCAAGCCGGGCGGCAGCCGGCTGCGGTTCGGCTTCCGCCCGATGCAGGACCAGACCGACCTTCGGCAAATCCGGCAGGCCGATCGTCTCCGGCGCCAGCGGCCGGACCTTCGCCGGCAGGCCGATCGGCGTGCGGATGGTGAGGCCGAGGCCTGCCGCTGTCGCGGCCCAGAGACCGCCGAGACTGGGACTGACGAAGGCGAGCCGCCAGGAAATGCCCGCCTCATCAAGTGCCTTGGTCGCTGCATTCCTCAGCAGGCACGGCGCCTCCAGCGAAGCGAGTGGCATCGGCTCGCCGCTTACGGCTTGCCAGCACGGCTGCCCCTCGGCAGGTCCGATCCAGCGCATCGGCACTTCGCCGACCCGCTCGCAATGCGCCGTCAGCGTGCCATCGCTCCAGGCAAGCGCCAGATCAAGCTTGCCCGAAGTGACGCGCTCGAGCAGCTCGGCATTGCGCACCACCCGCGCTTCAATGCGGACCTTCGGATGAGCGCGCGCAAAGCGGCCGAGCACATCAGGCAGCAGGCTCTCACCGAAATCCTCCTGCAGGCCGAGCCGCACCCAGCCTTCCAGCTCGACGCTGTTGACGGCTGCTGCCGCCTCGTCGTTGAGTTCCAACAGCCGCCTGGCATAACCGAGCATCGTCTCGCCGGCATCGGTCAACGCCAGCCCGCGCCCCGCCTTGCGGAAGATCGGCGTACCCGCCTGCTCCTCCAGCTTCTTCAGCTGCGCGCTGACTGCAGAGGTCGAACGGCCGAGCCGCTCGGCCGCCTTGGCGAAATTGCCGAGTTCCATGCCGGTCGAAAAGGTTCGAAGCACGTCGAGATCGAAGATCGTCCGTCGCATTGCATTATCCCGATTTTCAGGACCGTTTATCCATAAAATTCTGATTTTCAGCATCATCGTGCCGTGCGATGGTTCTGCTGTCAAGGCCGACCGCGGTCTGAACCATGGAGATCCCGATGCCCTTCGTTCGCATTTCCCTTCACAAAGGCAAGTCGCCGGACTACCTCATGGCACTGGCCGACAGCATCCAGCGCGCCCTGGTCGAGACCTTCGACGTGACCGAAAACGACCGCTTCCAGGCCATTCATCAGCATGACGGGAACGAATTGATCTTCGACCGCAGCTATCTCGCCGGCCCGCGCTCGGACGACTTCGTCTATATCTCGATCACGATCGGCAGGCCTCGCACCGTCGAGATGAAGGCGGCGCTCTATCGGCGGCTCGCCGATCTCTTGGCGCAGTCACCGGGCCTCCGGCCCGAGGACGTGATGATCGTCATCAGCACCAGTACACCGGAAGACTGGTCCTTCGGCAATGGCATTGCCCAGATGACCGACCCCGACTGGCGGCTTCGTGCAATCGGAGATCGGCAATGATTGCCATGCAGTACAGCTTCACCCTGCCAGCCGATTACGACATGTCGATCATCGACCGCCGCATCCGCGACAAGGGACCGTTGCTCGACGGCTTTCCCAATCTCGGTTTCAAGGCCTATCTCAAAGCGCGCAAAAGTGAATTTGGCAGTCGCGAAAACCTCTACGCGCCCTTCTACCTCTGGCAGACGCCGGAAGGGGTAAGTGACTTCCTTTGCGGTCCTGGGTTTGAGGCGTTAACAGGCGCCTTCGGCTGGCCGCAGGTCAAAACCTGGATCGTCTGGCAGGCGGAAATCTCGCATGATATCGCCGCAGCCAAGTTCGCCACCTGCGATATCCAGCAGACGGAACCCTATGCGCCGCTCATCGATCTCCGCGGGGCCAACAGCGCAGAGGCCGATGCCGATATGGCAACAGGCGCGCTCGCCTCCGTCTCCGGCTTCGAACCGACGACATGGACGCGAATACGCTTCAAGCTATGGCGCGAGGTTCCGGAAATCGGCGAGCATACGCAGGCTTATCACGTTGGCCACCTGTCCCTGCCTGGACCCTGAACTCAGACGGTTGCCCGGCGATAGAAGGCCAGCGAGCCGGCAAGCGCCAGCAGCGCGCCACCGCAGGCCCGCTCCAGCCACATGGCGCCGGAGGTTTTAAGGAAACGCACGGCCTGCGAACCGAAGAAGGCGTAGCCGAACATGATGAGGAAATCGAGCGCGGCAAAGACCAGCGCGAGCAGCATATATTGCGTCGCCTGCGGCATGGTTGGATCGATGAACTGCGGCAGGAAGGCCGAGAAGAACAGGTAGCCCTTGGGATTGGTCGCCGCGACCATGAAGCTCTTCAACCCGATCGAGAAGGGCGAAGTCGCGCCCGCAGGCGCTCCGGACTTCAACGCCGCATCGATCGTGCCCTTCGAGCGCAGCAACATGATGCCGAGAAAAGCGAGATAGGCGGCACCCGCCCATTTCAGCATCGAGAACCAGAATTCCGATGCAGCGAGCAGCGCACCGAGCCCGATCGCGACGGCGCCGATCAGCACGAAATCGGACAGCACCGCGCCGATCATGCCGGCAACTGCCCGGCGCAGGCCATGCCGAGAACCGTTGGTCAGCGCCAACAACACGGTTGGCCCGGGCGTCGCGATGCCGACAAAAGAAACGGCTGCAAAAGCCAGAAGCGTGACGATATCCATGATGCTCCTCCGAACCCGGAGCATGTCCAGCTCCAGGGAGCGAAACTTGCATGCGTCGCCAAGCTTGGCAATGCCAGTCCGTCAACGAAAAAGCCCGCCGCCTCTTCACGCAGCGGACTTTCGAAGGCATGCGATTGGATCAGACGCCGCTCTGGCCGTCGGAGCCGATATAGGCGATGCGGATCATGTTGGTGGCGCCGGGCGTGCCGAGCGGCACACCGGCTGAGATGATGATGCGGTCGCCCGGCTTGCCGAAGCCTTCGTCCGCGACGATGCGGCAGGCGCGGTTGACCATGTCGTCGAGATCGGTCGCGTCATGGGTGACGACGCAATGCAGGCCCCAGACGACGGCAAGACGGCGCGCCGTCTTGATGATCGGCGACAGCGCCAGGATCGGCACTTGCGGACGCTCGCGCGAGGCACGAAGGCCTGTCGTGCCCGACGAGGTGTAACAGACGATCGCCGACAGCTTCAGCGTTTCGGCGATCTGACGGGCGGCAAGCGAGATCGCATCGGCGCCGGTCGCTTCCGGCTGGGCACGCTGGGCATAGATGATGCCGGGATAATGCGGCTCACGCTCGATGGCGGTGGCAATCGACGCCATCGTCGTGACGGCTTCGACGGGATAATCGCCCGAGGCCGATTCGGCCGAGAGCATGACGGCATCCGCACCTTCGAAGACGGCGGTCGCGACGTCGGAAACTTCGGCGCGTGTCGGCACCGGCGCAGAGATCATCGATTCCAGCATCTGCGTGGCAACGACCACCGGCTTGCCCGAACGGCGGCAGGCACGGATCAGCTGCTTCTGGATGCCGGGAACCGATTCGAGCGGCATTTCGACGCCGAGATCGCCACGGGCGACCATCAATGCGTCTGACAGTTCGATGATTTCCTCGATGCGCTCGAGAGCCTGCGGCTTTTCGATCTTTGACATCAGGCCGACGCGGCCACGGGCGATCTTGCGCACTTCGGCAAGGTCGTCGGGACGCTGGACGAAGGAAAGCGCCACCCAGTCGACATCGTCGGTGGCAAGCACGGCGTCGAGGTCGGCGCGGTCCTTGTCCGTCAGCGCGCCAACGCCGAGCAGCGTGTCGGGAAGGCTGACGCCCTTGCGGTCGGAGATGCGCGTGCCCGAAATAACAGTCGTGACGATGCTCTTGCCGTCGCATTTTTCTGCGCGCAGCGCGAGCTTGCCGTCGTCGATCAGCAGACGATGGCCGGGCTGTACCGATTCCAGGATTTCGGGATGCGGCAGATAGACGCGGTTCTGATCGCCGAGCGCTTCGTTGTTGTCGAGGGTGAAGGTCTGGCCGGGCCTCAGGTCCACCTTGCCGTCGACGAACTTGCCGACACGCAGTTTCGGTCCCTGCAGGTCGGCGAGAATGCCGATCGGCCGGCCGGAGCGCGCTTCGACCGAGCGGATGCGCTGGATGAGCGTACGCATCATGTCGTGGCTCGCATGGCTCATATTGATGCGGAAGACATCCGCACCGGCCTGGTGCAGCTTCTCGATCATCGATTCCTCGGAGGAGGCTGGCCCGAGGGTGGCGAGGATTTTAACTTTGCGATTACGCTTCATCAATTCTGGCTTTCTTGCGTCCCTGGGGTGTCGGAGAGTTGAACCATCCAGCTACCCTGGCGGCCCGTATCATATTCCTTGAATCCCATTTTCTGGTAACCGCGGGCATAACAATCCTGCACACCCGCGATCTTGAATTCGTTTTCCGCAACGCACATCTGCACGTCACCCGTCCATCGTCCACCCCGGGCGGCGTCCTCTGCGTAGAGGTAATAATAGCGCGACTGCAATTCTCCCTCGATCAGCGTGGCGCAGGTCGTTGCCGGCACCTGCCACCAACCCTCCGTCACCCAGCCATCCTTGGCCCGGTATCCGATCGCGACGCCGACGAGATTCTGCGTTCCGTTGCAGACGCGAAAATCAGCGCGTGCGGCATCTGCGATGAAAAACGGCATGGCGGCTGCAAGAGCGAACAGAGCGAGACGGACCAGCGGTCCGGACCGCGTGAGGAAACTTGGCGCGGCTTGGATCAACACGGCTCCCAAATAGCTCCACGGTTATTCGTATCCGTGTCTTCTTGCGCCGCCGTCAAGCGAAAGTCAACGCAATGCTAATCGATTATATTTCCTTTCATAACCCATCCGTCGAGGGTCCGGTTCAACCTCTCCCTCGTGCCGCGCTTGAACCCGCCGCAGGCGCATGCGATCACTGCGCCCGACGGCGCAAATGACGAACGGCAATTCCTGATGGACGACTTCCAATCCTTCGAAATCCTATCCGGCAAACATGACAAAGGCATGGTGATCCTCGCAGATCACGCGATGAACCGCCTTCCCGCGCGATATGGCCGGCTCGGACTGCCCGACGCGGCCTTCGCCCGCCACATCGCCTATGACATCGGCATCGAGGGCCTGACGCGGCAGCTTTCGGAAAAACTCGGCGTTCCCGCCGTGCTCGGCGGCTTTTCGCGCCTGCTGATCGATCCGAATCGCGGCGAAGACGATCCGACGCTAATCATGAAGATCTCCGACGGCGCCGTCGTATCAGGCAATCATCCGATCACGCCGCAGGAATGGGACTACCGCATCGAAACCTTCCATCGCCCCTATCACCATGCCGTCGCCGCAACGATCGACAGCGTGGCGAATGCCACCGGCAGGGCGCCGCTGGTGCTGTCGCTGCACTCCTTCACGCCGGCCTGGAAAGGCATTCCCCGTCCCTGGCACGCCGCCGTACTCTGGGATAGCGACCATCGCGCCGTCGGCCCGCTGCTCGAGATGCTGCGCGCCGATCCCGATCTCGCCGTTGGCGACAACGAACCCTATGACGGCGCGCTGAAGGGCGATACCATGTACCGCCATTGCATGATCACAGGCATTCCGCATGCGCTGCTCGAGGTGCGCCAGGACCTGATCGGAGACGAGACCGGCATATCAGCATGGGCCGAACGCCTGGCGCCGATCTTTGCGGCGATGAATGCCGATCCCGCCTTGCACGGATACGACGTTCATCTGTCGCGCTCCGGCCCCTATTGAACGAAGGCCCCCATTTAACGAAAGGCCTCACTTTAACGAAAGGAAGCGAGATGACCGCGCTCAGCAAGGAACAACAGACCGAATTCGAAGCTGCCGCCTTCCGCCGCCTCGTCGCACATCTTCGCGAACGCAGCGACGTTCAGAACATCGATCTGATGAATCTGGCCGGCTTCTGCCGCAACTGCCTGTCGAACTGGTATCGCGAAGCCGCCGAGGCCGAAGGTGTCCCGGTTACCAGGGACGAATCGCGCGAGATGGTCTATGGCATGCCCTATGAGGACTGGAAGAATCTTCACCAGAACGAGGCCTCGCCAGTGCAAAAGACTGCTTTTGAACTGAACAATCCACACAAATAGCTTGGCTGGCCGCGAACAGGCTTGACCGTGGCGCCGCTTCGCGGCAGTCACTGGCATCCAAAATTGATCACCGAAAAACCAGGAGAACACGATGTCTGATGCTCATGGCGTCGCCCGCGATCAGCTTCGCGCTTTCATCGAGCGCATTGAACGGCTGGAAGAAGAAAAGAAGACCATCGCCGTCGACATCAAGGACGCCTATGGCGAGGCCAAGGGAATGGGCTGCTAAACCCCCGTGAATCGTAGTTTATACGTGTAGAATCAATGATTTGAAAGCAAAATACACGGCCGCGACGATATGCGCAAGCGCCTTCGACGGCCGGACCGACAAAGAGGAATTCAAAGCAAATGAGCGAGATCGAAACCAGCACCGAGAACGTCGCCGCCGCGGAGTTGCGCGCATTCATCGAGCGCATCGAGCGCCTTGAGGAGGAGAAGCAGACCATCGCCGACGACATCAAGGACGTGTTCGGGGAGGCGAAGGGCCGGGGTTACGATACAAAGGCGATGAAGACGATTATCCGGCTAAGGAAAAAAGACGCCAACGAGCGCATGGAGGAGGAGTCGATCCTGCAGACCTACATGAACGCTCTCGGCATGGAGTAACGATAGAACCGATGTCCGGAAGCGGCTGCTCGCTCAGCCGGTCGCTCTTCGTCGTCAGCGGCACGATGCAAAGGATTCAGCGGGCAGTCCATGGCAGGCGCATAGGCGCGCGGCCACCTCCGATGCCTGGGCGATGGTAGGCGGGCTTGCGCGGGTGCCTATCCTGAAAGGTTTGCTGAGTCCTTGACGTGCGCTCATCACGCCGCATTCCTTTCGACTGGAAGCGACGCCGGAGCATCGAACTGCAGCTCCGCAAGCCTTGCGTATGCGCCGCCCTGGCGAACGAGCGACGGATGCGTCCCTTCTTCGACTATTCGGCCTTCGTCCATGACGAGGATGCGATCAGCCTTGAGGACGGTGGCAAGCCGGTGTGCGATGACGATCGTCGTGCGATTCTCCATAAGCTCGTCGAGTCCCTTCTGCACCAGCATCTCGCTTTCGGCGTCGAGTGATGACGTGGCTTCGTCGAGAAGAAGGATCGGAGCGTCCTTCAGGACAGCTCTTGCGATCGCGATTCTCTGGCGCTGCCCGCCAGACAATGTAAGACCGCGCTCGCCTACGACCGTGCCGTATCCGTTGGGAAGAGCGGAGACAAAGTCATGCGCCTGCGCCCTGGCGGCGGCGGCCTCTATTTCTTCCGGGATGGCCTCCGGCCGGCCGATCGCTATGTTCTCCTTGATGGAGGAGGCGAAAATCGTGATGTCCTGAGGGACGATGGCCATCTGTTGCCGCACTTCTTCCGGAGAGAGAGTAGCGACGTCGCGACCGTCGATTGCGATCTTTCCATCGCCTACGCCGTAGAAGCCGAGAAGGACGGAGAATAGCGTGCTTTTACCAGAGCCCGATGCTCCGACCACGGCCACGGTTTCGCCCGGAGAGACCCGCATCGACAGTCCCCGCAAGACTTCACGATCTGGCGCACCCGGATAGGCGAAGCGCACGTCCTCGAATTCGATCCGACCCGCGACGGGCGTTCGCAGCGGCAGCGTCGCACCTGCTTCTGGCCGCCCGTCCTCTTCGTCCATCAGTTCGAATAGCCTGCCGGCCGCACCTGCCGCCTGTGCGAGCTCGCCCCAGACCTCCGAAAGCGAACCGAGCGATCCTGCCGCGATCACCGCGTAAAGAAGGAATTGCCCGAGATCTCCTGCGGTCATCGCGCCGGACAGCAGGTTCTGCGCTCCGATCCAAAGCACGCCGACGACGCTCGCAAAAACGAGGGCGATCGCGAAAGCCGTGAGGAAGGCTCTCGAGCGCGCGGCGCTCACCGAACTGGCATATGACGCCTCGATTTCGCGGACGTATTTGCGTTGAGCGGCTTCCTCACCGTTGAAGGCTTGTATAGTCCGGCTTCCTGCGACGATCTCGCTTGCAAAGGCCGACGCCTCGGCGAGCGCGTCCTGTGCGGACCTGGATTTTTGCCGGACTGACCGACCGAACACCACCAGGGGCACGACAATGAGCGGGATTGCTCCGACCGTGATTGAGGACAGGCCGGGACTTGTCACGAACATCATGGCAAGGGCGCCGACGCAGAGAATGGAGTTCCGAAGCGCGACGGAGGCAGCAAGGCTCACGGCGGACTTGATCTGCGCCGCATCGGCGGTGAGCCGCGACGAGACTTCGCCGGAGCGGTTCGCATCGAAGAAGCTTGCAGGAAGACGAACGACCTTTTGAAAGACCTGGAGACGAAGATCGCAGACCAGCCGCTCGCCAAGCGCGGCGACGAAATAGTATCTACAGGCGCTTGCGACGGCGAGAGCGATCGCCAGCACGACGAGCATGAGGAAGTAGTGGTCGACGAATGCGCCGTCGGTGCGGGCGAAACCCCGATCTATCAGACGCCGGACCGCTGTCGGCAGCGCGAGGGAGATGAGAGCGGCGGCCGTAAGGGAGACGACGGCGCCGGCCGCCAGCCACCGGTGGGCGCGCAGAAGAGGCGTCAGCTTTCCAAGTCCCGCTAGCGACCTGCGGGAGCGGTCTTCTCTCGCTGCGCCGAGGTCCGTAGCCTCCGTGCAACATGCAGGCGTATCGGCGAGGCGGTCGTGCTTGGCAATCATCAATGCCGTGAACTCCTGGTTTGCATCGACTGGTCTTTTCACCCCAATTCAGTGGTCAGTCTTTGATCGCGATCAACAACGGAGCGATCTTGATCTACTGGACTTCCTGCGTCGACCCGCACTGTGGCAGCGATGATATATGCCGAGAAACACGCCGGATCCGCTTTGGGAAATCGTCTGTCAGCATCACCGCTCTTCATCGATCCGGCGGAAAGCGCCTCGCCGAATACCGCCGGTTCCGGGGCCGTCTTGCGAGCGGCCCGTTCAATCGCCGCATGTATCGGCGTATCGCCAAGGGGTCACCTTGTCGGTTCGCGTCGGCATCTCACGGCCGAGATCTCCGCTATCTCAGGTCGATAGGTAGAGACGTTGAGCCCGATTGTTGGGACGCAGAGGAGCGATCATCGAAAAATCAGGCGACGTGCCTTGCCAGCGCGCAGCGCGACCAGAGCGAATGCAGCGCCTCGACCAGATGGGCGATATCGGCGTCGGAATGCAGCGGCGTCGGCGTAATGCGCAGGCGCTCGGTCTTCTTCGGCACTGTCGGATAGTTGATCGGCTGGACATAGACGCCGCAATTGTCGAGCAGCAGGTCGGAGATCCACTTGCACTTGGCCGCATCGCCGACCAGCACCGGCACGATATGGCTCGGATTGGGCATATGCGGAATGCCGCGCTGGTCGAGCAGTGCTCTCAGCTTGCGCACCCGGTCCTGATGGCGGGCGCGCTCGAACTGGCTGACCTTCAGATGCTGGATCGAGGCGACGGCGCCGGCGGCAAGTGCTGGCGGCAGCGCCGTCGTGAAGATGAAGCCGGAGGCAAACGAGCGGATGAAATCGCAAAGCGCCGTCGACGCGGCGATGTAGCCGCCCATCACTCCA
>NZ_JAWDIW010000018.1:0-141398 GCF_032464805.1 Rhizobium sp. 10PS4
ACCATTCATTGCCCTTCGCTCGCGCTCAACGCACCTCACTTGTCCTGGGAGAAGCAAAACCCAATCTCCCCAGTTCCGACGCGTCCACCGCTACGCTATAACCCTTGCCGAAAGGGAGTCGAAACCATGCTGACATTGTACTACGCGCCGGGAACCTGCGCGCTCGCAAGCCTTATTGCCCTGGAAGAATCCGGCTTGGCCTTCGAAGTCAAGAAGATCAGCCTCCGCGATGGCGAGCAGCGCTCGCCGGACTATTTGAAGATCAACCCGAAGGGCCGGGTGCCGGCACTGGTCACCGATTATGGCGTGCTGACGGAAACGCCGGCGATCCTGGCCTTTATCGCCCAGAGCGCGCCGGCCGCCAAGCTGGCGCCGCTTGACGATGCCTTCGAATTTGCCAGGCTCCAGTCCTTCAACAGCTATATCTGCTCGACCGTGCATGTGAACCATGCCCATCGTCCGCGCGGCTCGCGCTGGGCCGACGAGCCGGCGGCAATCGAGGCGATGAAGGCGAAGGTGCCTGAGAATATGGCCGATTGTTTCACGCTGATCGAGCAGACGATGTTTGAAGGTCCGTGGGTGATGGGCGAAGCCTATTCGCTCGCCGATCCCTATCTCTTCGTCATGACCGACTGGCTGCCGTCCGACGGCGTCGATCCCGCCCGGTTCGAAAAGGCGAGCGACCATCACGCCCGCATGCTGCAGCGCCCCGCCGTGCAGCGGGCGCTGGCCTACGATCGGGCCTGATCCTTAAATCCGGCGGCAAGCTTCTTCGGCGCCCGGAACAGCCAGGCGCCGATCAGCCGCAGCCGCAATTCTTCGTCGCCGATCACGGCGGCGCGCACCGGCAGATGCGGCCAGCCGACATAATGATCGGTTTGAAAATAAACGTCGGGCGCCATCTCCAGCAGGTGATCCTTGTCGTCGAGCGAAATCGAGATCACGATCGTCTCCGCATTCTTCACCGCCACGAAGCTCCTGCCGCCGACCTTCAGCGCCGGATTGCCGTAGGAGGTGCTCTCCTCGACATCAGGCAGCCCGGCTTCTGCCGCCAGCCGCTTCAGGCGTTCGAAGATCGCATCGACATCGCCGGCCATGGTTCCGCCCTTTCTGCCAGGGCGAAAGCTTAGAGCATGATGCCGAAAAGTGCGAGCGAAAGGCACGGGCCTATCCGCGCGGGTGTGGGTAATAATTTGGCAAACCATCGTGCCTCAATGCGCATTGAGGTCACCATCCTTTGATGCAATTCCAGAGGAGATACTCCTCTTTATCGCCTGGCTGATTTCCGTCTTGCTTATCCCCAGCGATGCCTCCAGATTGCGCACAGAGTAGGGATCGCCGCCTTGCGATTCCAGCTGAAGCCACTCGTCTTCCCGATGTTCTTCCTGTTCTTGAAGGCTGACGAGCTTCAGTAAAATCACGATGTCTTGGCTTTTCATCCTAACTGTCCTTTGTCCTGGGACTGAGGACAAAGGACAGTTTAAGGGTCGGGTCAAAGTTGGATGACCCTCAAGCCGATAGAGCCCAATGCCGAAGAGGGTGATCGGTTTCGGACGACATGATGCTCTCTTTCTTTGACTTAGTGTTTTCACGCGCATTTCGCCAACGGCGACTTGTCCTCCGCCTGAAAGCCGGCCGGCATCCCGAGCGGCAGATCGGCGATTTCGCGCATCGACATGCGCTCGACCTCGGGATGCCGCAACGGATCGTCCTTCCAAGCGGTAGCATCGGCAATTTCCGCGCTGCCCACAGGAAGAGCGGGCCTCAAGAAAAACTTCAGCAACGACATGGCATGCCTCGCTTTCTTCAGTGGCGCGGACGTGATCGCGCAGCGGTTTTCGCCTCTGCCATCCCATCCGTCCACGCAATTACGTTCGAATGGGTTGCCTATGCTTGCAATGTCGGCCTCAGCAGGCAGATTTTCAATTGAGAATAACGCTGAGGCGCTATAGAAAAACTATATGAAGAACTTGAACATGGTCCATCTCAACGGCCTGCGGGCGCTGGAAGCCGTCGGCCGTCTCGGCTCATTGCAGGCCGCTGCCGATGAACTCGGCGTCTCGGTCGGCGCCGTCAGCCAGCAGGTGATCAAGGCCGAAGCCCAACTCGGTCAGGTGATCTTCGAGCGCACCGCCAGAGGCATGGTCGCCACCGAAGCCGGCCGGCCGGTGCTTCTGGCGCTGGACGAGGGTTTTGCCCGTCTTTCGGCGGCGGTGTCGATCGCCAGCCGCAAGGACGATACGATTCTGACGATCTCGGTGGCGCCGGTTTTCGCCGCCCGCTGGCTCGTCTGCCGGCTCGATCGCTTCGCCGAGCGTCATCCCGACATCAAGCTGCGGCTGGATGCGACGACCAATCTCGTCAATCCGGCGCTTTGCGACGTCGATATCGGCATCCGCGTCGGCAACGGCAAGTGGCCTGACGTGAAGGCCGAACTGTTATTGGCACAGGAGGTCTTTCCCGTCTGCTCCCCCGAGATGGCGGCGAATTTGAAGGAACCCGCCGATATCCTCGCACTGCCTGCCATCATCGATGGCCGCGCCATGTTTACCTGGGAGGTCTGGATGCGCGAGGCCGGACTATCCGGCGCCACCCTTTCGACCCGCCACGTCTTCAACGATGCCTCGCTCTGCCTCGATGCGGCGATCGCCGGTCAGGGCGTCATGCTGGCCTGGCAGACCCTTGCCGGCTTCGCGCTCGTCGAGGGCCGGCTCGTCGCCCCCTTCGGCATTCGCGCCCGCACCGGCTTCGGTCACTATTTCGTCACCGCCGAAGGCACGCGCGAGCCGAAGAAGGTCAAGGATTTCAAGGCCTGGATCCGTGAGGAAATGGCCGGCACGCTGGCGCTTTTCAAGTAGTTTTCAAACCTCGACCGGCTCCTTGGCCCGCGTCGCCTGCATCGCCTTGTAGGCCGGGCGGGACTGGCAACGCTCGATCCAGGCTTTGATATTCGGATGCGCTTGGAAAAGCGCCTCTTCGCTCTGGGCATAGCGCAGCACCTCGGCGAGGTTGAGATCGGCGACGGTGAAGCGGTCGCCGACGATCCATTGCCGGTAGGCAAGGTGGCTTTCGAGAACCGCCAGCGGCCTGCGCAGCGACCGGCAGGCAACCGCGATCGTCTGCTGGCCGCCTTCGCTGTTTTCGAGCCGGTCATCATAAGTGAGCACGATCTTCACCGTCTGCGGTTCGACCTGGGACGCCCCCCCAGACCGTCCACATCGTCAGCAATCCGTCTTCTTCGACGGTTTGGCCGGAAAGCGGTCCGCCATGTCTACGTGCCAGGTAAAGATTGATCGCCAGCGACTCGTGCATGACGAGATCGCCGTCCCTGATGCTGGGAATCTGCGCCATGGGATTGACGGCAGCAAAGTCAGGCGAGTGCGTGTTAAGCGCCGCCTCCGGCGCCAGCGGATCTGCGAGCCGCCTTGCCTGCAGCACTGGCACCGACCGGAATTCGAGCCCCAGCTCCTCCGCCATCCAGTAGACACGCGATGCGCGCGAGCGATAGACCCCGTAGACTGTCAGCATGATTGGATATCCCCTCGGTATTTGTCCAGGAGAGCGTAAATGCCGGATCGGGTTGCGAAAAGTCCCTGCCGCTAATGGGATGATGAAAGCTTTTGATGCGAGAGCTCGGACCGACCAGGGCTCAGTTCAAATGCACTTCCCCCGCCCGAAAAGATCGAAGCACAATTCCTGCCGTTTCGAAGGAACAATGGCAACGCCAGCGGGTTCGTCTCGAAGATTGGCACGGCCAAGGTGTCCACAGCGACCAACCGCACCCCAAAACATACACCTGCAAACGAAGGAGAATGTCATGACGGGGAAGAAGACGCATGAACAGCAGCTTCGCATAATCGAAAAACGCGAGAAAACCGCCAATGCCGACGAGGCCTTCGACGCGGCGGCGGATCTGCACCGCAATGAACAGGCGAAAGAAGCCTATCGAAAAGGAAGCGATCTGAAGACCGGCACCGATTCCGGGAACGAGGATCGGAGCATTGTGCGCGGCCGCAATCAGGAAAGCGGGCATAAAAAGGGAAGCGGTCGCCCCTGAGAGGGAAGGAGAATGTCATGGCTTTGACATTGATCAGCAAAGCTTTTGCGCAAAACGAGCCGATCCCTGCGAAATATGCGCGAACGGGCGAGAACCTCTTCCCGCCACTGACCTGGGGCGGCGCTCCTGATAAAACCAGGAGCTTCGCTCTGGTGGTCGAGGATCCGGACGCCCCTCATGGCACGTTCTGCCATTGCGGGATCGCCAACATTCCGGCTGAGTGGACTGCTCTTGGCGAAAGTGCCGATACGGCGCCGGAGCACGCGCCGCGATTCTATCGGAATGATTTCGGCCACGCCCGTTACGACGGCCCGCAACCGCCCCCTGGCGATCGCCCCCATCGCTATATCTTCCGCCTCGCTGCTCTCGACGTGCCTACACTTGCGATTCCCGATGCCGCCGGCATAGGCGTGATGTGGGCAGAGGCAAAGAAACACACATTGGAGGAAGCGACCGTCACCGGCACCTATCAGGCGCGATAACCGATGGAAATTGACCGTGGATGATCGACGTGCTCCTCAGGAGACGCGATTCCGCTCGACGGTGAGCTGCGCATAGGGCGAGCCGCCGCCCGCCATCTCGCCGGAGACCTTCTTCTCCCACTGGAAGCCGAGCACTGCCCCTTCGGCGGTCTCCTGGAACACGTTGTCGGTGATGACGGCGGTCCCCGCGCCATCGGCGACCGAGACGGCGCATCCCACCGGTGCCTTGCGCACCACATTGCCTGTCACAACGACGTTACGCAGATACGGCCCCCAGCCGATCTGCAGCCCCCAGCGCGGCGCGCCCTCGATCACATTGCCTGAGATCATCGTGTCGGCCTCCGCCGCGATGCCGATGCCGAAACCGACCTCGTGCCGATAGGGGCCGCGCAGCGTCAGGTTGCGCACGACATTGCCGGTGACGCTCGCCAGCCGGCCGCCCTCGTCGAAATTGGCGATCGAGATGCCGTTTGCCGCCCCGTCGATCATGTTGGCGGAAACGACGGCGCCCTCGAAGGCGAATTCGACATAGATCGCCGTCTCGCCGGAACGCCGGCACTGATTGCTGCTGATCTGGATGTCCGAGGCCGAATTGGCGCGGATCGCTGTAAAGGCGCAATCGGAGATCTGGTTGTTCACCACCATCACGCCGTCGGCGCGGAAGATGTTGATGCCGTTGCCATTTTGCCCCGTGCCGCCGTCATTGGCGCGGATATTGGAGATGCGGTTGCCGGAGACGACAGTGCCGTCCTCTGCCTTCTTCCAGCGATGCACCAGGATGCCGCCATTGCCGCAATCCGAGACCGTGTTGCCGGTGACCGAGAGGGTGGTGGAATCCACCGCGTAAAGCCCGGATTGGGCAGCCCCCGAAATACGGCTGCGCTCGATCCGCCCGCCGCAGCGCTCCAGTTGCAGGCCGTGCTTGCGGCTGCCGCCGATCTCGCAATTGTCGATCAGCACCTCGTCGACGCCGGTAAATTGCAAAAGCCCGCCGGCATCGTCGCCAAGCCAGCGGTTGCCGCCGTCGATGACGAGATTGGAAAGCTCGATCCGCCGCACGTTCTCGGCCGCAAACAGGTGGCCTTCGCCGGTATAGACGATCCGCGAGGCGCCGGGCACGCCAGTGATACGCGTATTGTCCGGCAAAGTGAGATTGGAGACCCGGTAGGTGCCGGGCGGCAGGAAGACCGGCACGTTCTCGCGCGCCGCCTGTTCGATCATCTGCTGCAGGTTGCGGGTCTTGCGGTTGCCGTTTTCGGGAATGGCGCGATATTCCACCGCGTCGATCGCCCCGCGCAGATCGGGCTGAGCGGCCGCCGTCAGCGGCGAGGCAAGCGTGCGCGATGCCCCTCCCGCAACGGCCGAGGCGGCAAGAAAGAAAAGCATGTCGCGGCGTGAGGGCATCCTGGGATCACTTGTCATAACGCGCCCGTAGCAGGAAACGTGCCAGGCGGGCATGTATTCTTTTGGCACAGGCTGGGCAAAGGCGGATGAAATTGCCGTTATGGCCGAGGCCAACGGCAGGATCTCGCTGCTTATATTGTCGTCTTGTTCACCCTTTCATTTAAGCAAGCCGAAGGAAATGAGGACTACTTTGAAGGGAATTTCAATGATGACGAGTGCGGGATACGGCCTTCGGCCGGCGGGGAGAATGGCATCATGCACGAATTGGGTGCCAGGCGATGGGAATCAATCGATGACCTGACGGCCGAAACGCGACGCATCGTCGCCGCGACGGAGGCAATGATGGCATCGACCGCCCACCACCTCTCCGAGGGCATCGAGAACCTGCGCCTTAAGGCGATCGTCCACGAACTTCCGGATTTCCTCTACGTCAAGGACCGTGACAGCCGCTTCGTCTTCGCCAACGCCGTCACCGCCAGCAGCCTCGGCCTGCAGCGCGCCGATCTGATCACCGGCAAGCGCGACTTCGACCTGTTCGATTTCGAGACGGCGCGCCGCCATTTCGACATCGAGCAGCAGATCATGGCGACGGGCGAAGCCCGCATCGACATGGAGGAATCCTACGTCCTTCCCGGCAGCAGAAGGCCGATATGCCGGCTGACCTCGAAGATACCGCTGCGCAACGATCGCGGCGAGATCGTCGGCCTGATCGGTGTTTCCCGTGATATCACCGAACGCAAGCGCCAGGAGGATCTGCATCGCGGCCAGGCGGGCCTGCTCGAAATGATCGCCCGCAACGAGCCGTTGCCGATGATCCTCGAGGCGCTCGTGCTGATGATCGAGGCGCAACTGGATGGGATTGACGGATCGGTGCTGCTGCTCGACGGCGAGGGCACCAGGCTCTATCACGGCGCCTCTCCCAATCTGCCCGGCGGCTACAGCCGCCTGATCGATGGCGTCACGATCGGCCCCAAGGTCGGCTCCTGCGGCACCGCGGTGTGGCGCGGCCAGACGGTGATCGTAGAGGACGTGACGATCGATCCGCTCTGGGAGGATTTCCGCGCGATGATCGCGCCGTTCGGCTTCCGCTCCTGCTGGTCGACGCCGATCGCCACCTCTGAGAACAACGTGCTCGGCACGTTTGCGCTCTATTCCCGGGAAGTCCGCCGTCCCACCGAGCACGAGATGACGCTGGTGGCGCTCGCCACCCATATCGCCGGCATCGCCATCGAGCGCAAGCGCGTCGATGACCGCATCCATTTCATGGCCCATCACGACGATCTCACCGGCCTGCCGAACCGCGCCTTTCTGAAGGAACGGCTGGCGAGCATCCTCGATCAGGCCCGGCGCAACAACCGCAAGGTCACCGTCGCTTATATCGATCTCGACAATTTCAAGGATATCAATGACGGCCGCGGCCACGCTGCGGGCGATGAGGTTCTGAAAGAGATCGCCACCCGCATGGCCAACAGCGTCAGGGCGTCCGATATGGTGGTGCGTCTCGGCGGCGACGAATTCCTCGTGGTGCTCGTCCACCAGTCGAGCCACGATGCCGGCATCACGCGCCGCCTTCGCGAGCTGCAGAAGGCAATCAACCGGCCGATCCGCGGCGCGAACGGCGAGATCACCGTCACCTCGAGCATCGGCGTTGCCGCCTTCCCCTTCGATGGCGCGACCTCGGAAGAGCTTCTCGCCAATGCCGACCGCGCCATGTACCGCGCCAAGGAGCTCGGCCGCAACACGTTACAATATCACGACTGCGGCGGCACGCCTGTCGGAATGCCGCTCGGCGAGCAGGAAGAGCTGCACCAGGCGATCACCGGCGGCCAGCTGTTCCTGCAATACCAGCCGCAGGTCGATGTCGCCACCGGCCGCATCACCGGGCTCGAGGCGTTGGTGCGCTGGGACCATCCGGCAAAAGGCAGGATGCCGCCGATCAATTTCATTCCACTCGCCGAAGAGACCGGCCTCATCGTTCCCCTCGGCCTCTGGGTGCTGAACGAGGCTTGCCGCCAGGCGCGGCTTTGGCAGGACATGGGCCTGGCGCCGCTGACGATCGCCGTCAACGTCTCGGCCAAACAGTTCGCCGATCCGGATTTCGCAACCCATGTCGCCGAGGCGCTGGAGCGCCACCGCCTGCAGTCCCGCTGGCTGGAGCTTGAAGTCACCGAAAGCGTGGTGATGCAGAATGCCGAACGCGCGCTCGCCGTGATGGAAACGCTGCGGGGGCTTGGCGTGCGCCTGTCGATCGACGATTTCGGCTCCGGCTATTCCAGCCTGGCGGCGCTGAAGACCTTCCCCTTTGACCGCCTGAAAATGGATCGCTCGCTGGTCGAGGCGCTGCCCGGCGACAAGACCGCCGTCGCCATCGCCTCGGCGGTCATTTCGCTGGCGCAGACGCTGAAGCTCTCGGTTCTCGCCGAAGGCGTCGAAACCGACGCCCAGATGGATTTCCTGCGCCAGGCGCACTGCGAGGAGGCGCAAGGCTTCCGCTTCTCCAAACCGGTCTCCCCGGAGGAGATCCCGGAATTGCTGCGGGCACGCAGTCTCTGAGCCTTATTTCATCAGCCTGCCGATCGCCTCGATCTCTAAACACGAATGATATTGAGCCGCAGAGCGCTCACGACGGCCTGCGTTCTTGTCGTACATCCGAGCTTCCTGATCGCGTTGCCGATGTGATTGTTGACCGCATTTTCTGTGAGATCGAGAAGCTTGGCAATTTCATTGCCCTTCCTGCCGCCGGCGGTCAGCCTCAGGCAGTCCAGTTCGCTCGGCGTAAACTCGATGGGCTTGTGTTTCTCGTTCAATGTTAGCTGCGAGAGCCGGTCATAAATCAGTGTGGCGATGAACAGCAGCTTTGCCATTTCGGTCATGTTGAAATTCCGAGATCCCGAAATCGACATGGCGCCGCGTCCACCGGCGGCATCGTGAACAGGAAAATAGGCCCCTTTTTCCATGCCGTATCGGTTGAACAGCTCGATGACCGTGGACTTCTTGCCTCCTCCACGATTGGTATTGATCGCTTCGACATCATAGTTGAAGGGGCTGGTCGATCTCAGCATCCGCCGGATGACCGGGCTGTCGATCATGAGGTTATGGGCATCATAGTAATCCACCATTTCCGCCGGCCAATTGGTGATGATCTTGGCTGCGCCGATTTCGACGATGTCGACCGTCGGCAGCGTCATGAACAGGAAAGCATTCATTCCAAGGTCCTGTGTGAGACCCTTCATGTATTTGAATACTTCGTAATGCGTGTTGAAGGCCGCGGCGACTTCCTCAATTCGATTGAACTCGGCCTCGAATTTCATTTCTTTCTCCGATCAGCAGTCGCGTCAGGGCGCTTGGCGGCTGATGTGCCTAGCGAATCCGCTCGCGTTGGGAGTGGTTTTTACACGTATGGACGAAAGTGCGACATGCCCTCGAGGGGATAATTGCAAAGCTCGTGAGGTGGCGTTAGTGCAGCTATAACTTCTTAAAAACTGGTAAACACAATTCCGATTTGATGATGCAAGAATGCCGAAAAAAGTCCATGCAAGGATTGAAAGCCGGCCATCGAGAAATCTTCATCACTCGGATGCGCTCAAAAGATCTTCGCATAACTTTTTGATTGAATTAATATATTTCATTCATCTGAAGCAGCTTCAAGCGATCAAAATTCGGAAGCCACGCGGTTAATGGATACTTAAAGATTTTAATGGATTTTATTCTCGGATTGCTCGTCCCCCGTCCGGGTGGCGGCAGTCGCTCTCTTGGTCCTGAGTGGGGAAACAGCATGAAGGCAATAGCATTCGGCTTTGGATCTGACGCCAAGGCGATACTCGCCGCGATGAACAGGTCACAGGCCATCATCGAATTCGATCTCGCCGGCAAGATCCTGACGGCCAATACCAATTTCTGTGCCGCACTCGGATACGAATTGGCCGAGATCGTCGGCCAGCATCACCGAATGTTCGTTGAGCCGGCAGAAGCCTTGTCCGCCGATTATCGCGAGTTCTGGGCGAGGCTGAATAGGGGTGAGTTCAACCAACGCCAGTACAAGCGCATTGGCAAGGGCGGCAAGGAAATCTGGATCGAAGCCTCCTACAATCCGGTCTTCAGCGGCGGAAAGCCGTATAAAGTCGTGAAGTTCGCCACCGATATCACGAAGCAGAAGCTGCAAAGCGCCGAGGATGCCGGCAAAATAAACGCGCTTTCGCGCGCCCAGGCGATAATCGAATTCACACCGAAAGGCGAGATTCTGACCGCGAACGAGAATTTCCTGTCGGCGCTCGGCTACCAGCTTGTCGAAATCCGGGGACGCCACCATTCGATGTTTTGCGAGAGCGCTTACGCAAACAGTGACGATTATCGGCGGTTCTGGGAGCGTCTGTCAGCTGGCGATTTCGTGGCCGATGAGTTTATGCGCATCGGCAAGGGCGGGAAAAAGATCTATATCCAGGCCTCCTACAATCCGATCCTCGACATGAACGGCAAGGTCTTCAAGGTCGTCAAATTCGCGACCGACGTCACCGCGCGCGTGAACAATGTCGACGAACTTGCAAGCTCTTTGCAGGCCATGTCCGGTGGGGATCTGACCCAGGAAGTTAGAACCCTATTCACGCCCGCGCTGGAAAAACTCCGGACCGATTTCAACGCGACAGTTAGCAAGCTGCGTGGTGCGATGCAGACCGTGGCGGAAAATGCAACGGGTATCGCTGCCGGAGCCCAGCAAATTCGTTCCGCTTCGGACGACTTGTCAAAGCGAACGGAACAGCAGGCAGCCTCCGTCGAGGAAACCGCAGCCGCCCTTGAAGAGATCACCACGACTGTCGCCGATTCCAGCAACCGTGCCCAGGAAGCCGGCCAACTGGTGCGAAGGACACGGGAAAAT
This sequence comes from Rhizobium sp. 10PS4, assembly GCF_032464805.1. Taxonomy (NCBI): domain Bacteria; kingdom Pseudomonadati; phylum Pseudomonadota; class Alphaproteobacteria; order Hyphomicrobiales; family Rhizobiaceae; genus Rhizobium; species Rhizobium sp. 10PS4. The sequence continues at coordinate 10,817 of NZ_JAWDIW010000018.1, forward strand.
GCGGAGCACTCCGGCGCGGTGGTCCGAAGCGCAATCGATGCGATGGGCAAGATCGAAAAATCATCCGCTGAAATCGGCAACATTATCGGTGTGATCGATGAGATCGCATTTCAGACTAATCTCTTGGCGCTCAACGCTGGTGTCGAGGCAGCACGCGCCGGCGACGCCGGCAAAGGTTTCGCCGTCGTCGCGCAGGAGGTGCGTGAGCTTGCTCAGAGATCCGCGAAAGCAGCAAAGGAAATCAAGGAATTGATCGCCGCGTCCAACGAGCATGTGAAGAGTGGCGTCGCTCTCGTGGGCGAGACCGGAAAGGCCTTGGATGAGATCGTCGCCCAGGTCCAGCAGGTCAATGGCAACGTTCTCGCAATCGTCGAAAGCTCGAAGGAGCAGGCGACCGGATTGAAGGAGATCAATACGGCTGTGAACACCATGGACCAGGGCACGCAGCAAAATGCAGCCATGGTCGAGGAATCGACGGCCGCTGCCCACAGCCTTGCCAGAGAGGCCGATGCACTTTTCCAGTTGCTGGGGCAGTTCAACATCGGAAGCGGCCTGGCATCACGTCAAATCCGCCCCGCTATAGCAACTGCCGCTTCCAAGCCTGTCGCGTCGGCGGCGCGGACGAGGGCAGCCAACGTGACTGCCGTTTTTCACGGCAATGCCGCAGTTGTCGCCAGCGAGTGGAAGGAATTCTGATGTCTGCGTGAGCGCCACTGGCTGTTCTTGTGACGGGAGCCTTCACGTCCGTGCAGCGGATCTCCATGGGCGGCGCCGGTGTCGAGCCGGCGGCAGAACTGGTCGGTGCTGCGGACGAGGCGCTTTACGCGGCAAAGAAGAATGGTTGTGACCGCGTTGAGGCCGCCGCGGCTAGGGCGGCTTGAGCTCGAAAATACCTCGGACACCCCTCGAAGGCGGAGAACAACCCATGTTTTTGGATGAAGATCACGAAGCGCTTCTTGCGGCTCAGCTTACAAAGGAAACACTGGTCGATACGCAGGCGCGAATGGGGATGATGCTTGATCTCATGCCCATGGGGCTCCTCATCCATACCAGACAGGGAATTATCTTCGGAAATCAAGAAGCGTCACGACTCCTCCAAGTGCCGCAAGACCAAGTCGTCGGCAGGCATTTTCTCGATTTCCTTCAAACTCAAATCGATGAAGCGGCACAACAGATGGACGAAGCATTTAAAGGGCGGATCTGCGAAAACTCGACGGAGGCCGACATACGGTCGGCTGAGGGAACGGTGCGCACGATCAAGTTGATAGCAGGTGCATTGCCTTGGGACGGCAACCCCGTCGTCCAGCTTCTCCTTCAGGATATCACAGATCTCAAGACCATTCAGAATGCATTGCATCGTCTCACAATCACCGACGAGCTTACTGGTGCCTTCAATCGTCGCCATGCCTTCGCGATTGCGAATAGGTTTTTCGACAGCACGCGTCCTGGGTCCCATGCCTTCGCGGTCGCTGTCCTTGATATTGACCATTTCAAGCGCGTGAATGATACCTACGGACACGCAGCTGGCGACGCTGCGCTGAGAACATTGTCGCAAACGGTACGAGAACTGATTTCGACGCTGCAGTTCGATGGGTCGACGTTCGCTCGGGTTGGTGGCGAAGAGTTCCTCCTCTTGCTTCCAGAAATGGAGAGTGATGCAGTGATCGCTGCCTGCGAACATGTTCGATGCGCCATTGAGCGGCAGCCGATCGTCACCGCATCCGGCGTCTTCTACGCGACAGTGTCAATCGGAGTTGCGATACGCCGTCCGACAGACGGTTCCTTCGACACAGTGTTTTCGAACGCTGATCGTGCCCTTTACCGAGCAAAGGAAAGCGGCCGAAATCGCGTGTGCATCGATGAAGAAACTCTGCAGTCGCGGCAAAGATTGACTGCGACAAAATGAACCGTTTCCTGTGCCAGGGGCGCTGCGAAAGGCACAGGGCTCCCGCTTTTTAAAGCCGGTCTCGCCGGAGGAGATTCCCCCTATTGCTGCGGGCGGGAGGCCTCTGAACTTATTTCTTCAGCTGGCCGATCGCCTCGATCTCGTTCGTCCATATGCCCGCCGCATAGTTCTCAGGCAGCCGCGCCAGTTGCGAGGGGTCGTCGATGCCGGTGGAAAAATCGCTGCCGCGATAGGGGCCGAGCACGAAAACCTCGGTCCCGGCATCTGCCATCCGGTTGAGAAAACGATCCGGCCAGCCCCAGAGCCACGGCGCGATATTGATCGGCACCAGCATCATCGCATGTTTGCATTCGTCCGGCAGCAGGCCGGTCCAGCCATAGCCGATATAGCCGGTGAGGCAGCCCTTCAGGCTCTTGCGCGAGGCGGTCTTGATATCGGGTGCCATCAGGCGGAGCAAGTCGATTGGCTCGTCGCCACCATAGACGATGATCTCCGCCCGCCGCTCAGTGGAAAGCCCGTTGAGCACGGCGGCGAGCTTTTCGCCCTCGGACGGATCGCGGCTCTTGACGTTGATCAGGAAGCGCCGATCCGGAAAGGTCGACAGCACCTCGGCAAGCGTCGGCATCATGCCGATGCCCCGGCCGCGAAAGGGAAAGGTCTTGCCGCCATCGGCAGTATAGCCATAGCCGATGTCGAGCTTCTTCATGTCAGCCATCGAATGCTCGCGGGTGACGCCATGCCCGTCGGTGCGGCAGTCGAGCGTCCAGTCGTGAAAGACGGCGAATTCGCCGTCGGTCGTCGGATGCACGTCGATCTCGACGATATCGGCGCCGGCCGCAAAACCTGCCTGCATCGACGGAAGTGTGTTTTCCAGATAGTCGTGTTTCGGCGCCAGCATGCGGCTTGCCGTGCAGGTGTCGTTCTTGAGATCGGTTTCGTCGAAGCGCTGGGCGATGCCGCGATGGGCGAGCAGCACCGGCTTTCCCGGCCGATGTTCGGCGAGCAGGCTGGTATTGTTGAGGTAGATGCCGGCGACTGCAACCACGATCGCCGCGGCGCAATAGAGAAGCTTCCTGCCCAAAGTTGATCCCCCTCTGGTTGTATCGACGAGCAAGTGCTAGAAAGCGATTCCGGTTGTTCTTGGGCTGTTTTCTGGCTTTTCTATGCAGCGACAACAATGAGCCTGATCGCTATGGAATTTGACGACGACGAGCTTATCCAGTTCGAAGCGCACGGCGCTGCCCCGTTGCCGCCGGCAGCAGTCGACGGTCATGTCGCGCATGACGGAGCCCGTATCTGGTATGCGAGCTATGGCTCTGGCCCACCCGTCATTCTGCTGCATGGCGGCCTCGGCCACAGCGGCAACTGGGGCTATCAGGTCCCGGCGCTCGTGCGCCGCGGCCGCCGCGTCGTGCTGATCGACAGCCGCGGCCATGGACGAAGCACCCGCGATTCCCGTCCTTATAGCTATGAGCTGATGGCTTCAGATGTGCTCGCCGTCATGGACGAACTGCATCTCGACAAGGCGGCCATCATCGGCTGGAGCGACGGCGCCTGCATCGCTCTGATCCTCGCCATGGCGGCGCCGTCGCGGCTCGAGGGCGTCTTTTTCTTCGGCTGCAACATGGATCCGAGCGGCACGCGGGAATTCGTCGCGACTCCGGTCATCAACCGATGCTTCAGCCGGCACGCCAAGGACTATGCCGCATTGTCCACCACGCCGGATGATTTCAATCCATTGGTCGAGGCGGTCAGCCTGATGATGCGGACGGAGCCCAACTACCAGGCCGCCGACTTAGGCCTGATCCGCGTGCCGGTTGCGATCGTGCTTGCAGAGCACGACGAATTCATCAAGCCAGACCATGCCGAATATCTTGCCCGCAGCATTCCGAACGCTGAGATGATCTATCTCAACGGTGTCAGCCATTTCGCGCCGCTGCAGCGGCCGTCGCAATTTAATGCCGCCGTGGAATCCTTCCTCGATGGAATAGGGCCGTGACGATCGCCGGGGTTGACCGCGGCGCATTCGCCAGTCCCTTCTTCCCGCCCTCTGGCCTCGCGCCCATTTGCCGCTATCTCTCGTTTCATGAGACCTGATGCGCTGCTTTATCCCGCCCCGGAGGGGCTCTATTGCCCGGAAGGCGGCTTTTATGTCGATCCGGTGCGGCCCGTCGAGCAGGCGCTCGTCACCCACGGCCATTCGGACCATGCCCGCCCCGGCCATGTGAACGTGCTTGCCACCCGCCAGACGCTCGACATCATGCGCTTGCGTTACGGCGACGGTTTCTGCGCCAGCGAGCAGGCGGCAGCCTTCGGCGAGGAGCTGCTGGTCAACGGCGTCAAGGTAAGTTTTCACCCGGCCGGCCATGTGCTCGGCTCCGCCCAGATCGCCATCGAGAAGAACGGCACCCGCATCGTCGTCTCCGGCGACTACAAGCGCCGCCCCGACCCGACCTGCGCCGCCTATGTGCCGGTTGCCTGCGATGTCTTCATCACCGAGGCGACCTTCGGCCTGCCGGTCTTCCATCATCCCGATCCGATGGACGAGATTGGCAAGCTTTTGGCATCGCTGCGGCAATTTCCCGAGCGGACCCATCTCGTCGGCGCCTATGCGCTCGGCAAGGCCCAGCGCGTCATCCGGCTGCTTCGCGATGCCGGTTATGCCGAACCGATCTATATCCACGGCGCCATGGAAACTCTCTGCGACTATTACATCGAGCAGGGCATCGATCTCGGCGAGCTGCTGCCGGCGACGATCGAAAGCCGCGACAAATCCGCCTTCAGGGGGGCGGTCGTCATCGGCCCGTCATCGGCCTTCGCCGACCGCTGGGCCCGGCGCTTCAACGAGCCGCTGCCGGCCTTCGCCTCCGGCTGGATGATGGTGCGCCAGCGCGCCAAACAACACGGCGTCGAACTGCCCCTCGTCATCTCCGATCATTGCGACTGGCCGGAACTGACCGAAACAATCCGAGAGCTGCACCCGGCCGAGGTCTGGGTAACGCATGGCCGCGAAGAGGCCCTAGTGCGCTGGTGCCAATTGCAGGGCATCAAGGCGAAGCCGCTGCATCTGGTGGGTTACGAGGATGAGGGGGATTGAGCGTGGAGTTTTTCGCTGAAAACCCCTCCCCAACCCCTCCCCACAAGGGGGAGGGGCTAATCCGTGGCGCCGCCTCGCAAACCAGGCCTGCTGCATGCCCTGCGCTGGAAGATGAATGCGGCAAGGGCCGCGCATTAAGTCCCTCCCCCTTGTGGGGAGGGGTTGGGGAGGGGTTTTTTCCACATGCCATTGGGGAGGGGCCTTCCTCAGAAGTCGGGAGGCACCCATGAAAGCCTTCGCCGACCTCCTCGACCGCCTGGTGCTGACCCCCAGCCGCAACGGCAAGCTGAAGCTTCTCACCGACTATTTCCGCGACACGCCGGACCCTGACCGCGGTTACGGCCTTGCCGCCATCGCCGGCACGCTGGAGGTGCGCAACGTCAAGCCCGCCATGCTGCGCGAGCTGGTGCTGGAGCGTATGGACGAGGTGCTGTTTCGCTATTCCTACGACTATGTCGGCGATCTTGCCGAAACCATTTCGCTCGTCTGGGACAATGAGAGGGATATCGACCGCTCGGCCTTTGCCCAGCCGCGTCTCGGCGAGGTCGTCACCGGCATGAATGCGCTCGGCCGCACCGAAGTGCGCAGCTACGTCCGCGATCTTCTCGACCGGCTGGATTCCTCCGGCCGTTTCGCCTTCATCAAGCTTGCCACCGGCGCCATGCGCATCGGCGTTTCCGCCCGCCTTGCCAAGCAGGCACTCGCCGATCTCGGCGACAAGGACGTCACCGAGATCGAAACCCTCTGGCATGGCCTGCAGCCGCCCTATGAGACGCTGTTCGAATGGCTGGCGGGTGGTGGCGAAAAGCCGGTGCTGGCCACACCGGCGATCTTCCATTCCGTCATGCTCGCCAATGCGGTGGAGGAGGGGGATCTGACCGGTCTCGATCCAGTAAATTATGCCGCCGAATGGAAATGGGACGGCATCCGCGTCCAGCTCTCCCGCTCCGGCGACAGGCGCAAGATCTATTCCCGCTCCGGCGACGACATATCAGGCGCCTTTCCCGATATTCTCGACGCGATCGATTTTTCCGGCGTCGTCGACGGCGAGCTGCTGGTCGGCGGCACCGCCCGCTCCAACAGCCCGACCCGCACCTTCTCCGACCTGCAACAGCGCCTGAACCGCAAGACGGTGACGGCAAAGATGCTTGGCGATTACCCCGCCTTCATCCGCGCCTATGATCTGCTCTTCGACGATGAGGAAGATGTTCGCGGTCTTGCCTATGTCGATCGCCGCGATCGGCTGACCGAGATCATCGACCGCGCCCCGCACGACCGTTTCGATCTCTCGCCGCTCGTGCCGTTCTCGTCGTGGGAAGAGCTCGATACTCTGCGCGCCGCGCCGCCCGATCCGGTCATCGAAGGCGTGATGATCAAGCGCCGCGACAGCATCTACCAGGCCGGCCGCATGAAGGGTCCCTGGTTCAAGTGGAAGCGCAATCCCTACAATGTCGATGCAGTGCTGATGTATGCCCAGCGCGGCCACGGCAAGCGCTCCAGCTACTATTCCGATTTCACTTTTGGCGTTTGGGCCGATGACGAGGACGGCGAACAGCTGGTGCCCGTCGGCAAGGCCTATTTCGGCTTCACCGATGCCGAGCTCGAGGTGCTCGACAAATTCGTGCGTGACAATACCACCGAGCGTTTCGGCCCGGTGCGGGCGGTGCGTGCCGACAAGGATTTCGGCTTCGTCGTCGAAGTGGCCTTCGAAGGCATCAATCGTTCGACCCGGCACAAATCGGGGGTCGCCATGCGCTTCCCCCGCATCGCCCGCCTTCGCCCCGACAAACCCTCCTACGAGGCCGACCGGCTGCGCACGCTGATCGCCATGATCGAGGCCAAGCCGGCGTAAAGTTGCAAGCCCTGCGCAACAATGACGCAGGGCAATATTTTCAACAGCATGTGTATTGGCGGCAACGATCTTCCGGTGCAGATTCTGCATGCCGGGAAAATGATGGGTGCGTTATGAGCTCGCGTGAACGAAATTCCCTTTTCCTCCAGCGCCGTGCAGTTCTGGCGGGTCTTGCCGGTGCACTTATCCTGCCGCGCGTGGCGGCCGCTTTCGATGTCCCGGACGAGCCGCGCCTTGCCAAGCGCGACTATGCCAAGGTCCGCCACCATTTCCGCACCAAGCTGTTGCAGAAGGGCCCGGCGCCCGACAAATACGAACCGCTGAATGCGCCAGCCGATGCCGACAAGATCTTCTACCGCTCAGGCTACGGCGAGCTGGAACTGGCGGCCTGGGTTTCGAAATACAAGCGCGAGCGGGCCGCCAGGCCGGCCGTGCTCTTCCTGCACGGCGGCAATGCCATGGGCATCGGCCATTGGCAGCTGATGAAGCCCTATATGGATGCCGGTTACGTGGTGATGATGCCGTCGTTGCGTGGCGAGAACGGCCAGATGGGCAATTTCTCCGGCTTCTACGACGAGGTCGACGACGTGCTCGCCGCCACCGAGCGCCTGGCGCATCTGCCGGGTGTCGATCCCGAGCGCCTCTTCATCGCCGGCCACAGCATCGGCGGCACGCTGACCATGCTGACGGCGATGAGCACTCACAAATTCCGCGCCGCTGCACCGATTTCAGGCAACCCCGATGCCTTCCGCTTCTTCAACCGCTATCCCCAGGACATCCGTTTCGACGATAGCAACGCGCACGAATTCGAGGTGCGTTCGGCGCTGTGTTACGCCCACAGCTTCAAATGCCCGGTCCGTGTCGTCCACGGCACCGAGGAGCCGCACTTCAACGACCGCGCCGATCTGCTGGCCCGCCGAGCCCGCGGCGCCGGCGTTCACATCGAGACCGAAACCGTCGCCGGCAATCACACCTCGGCACTGCCGGCCGAGATCGAACAGAGCATCCGCTTCTTCCGCGGGGTGGCAACCTGACTTTCGCCGCCGCCTTTCCCACGCCAACGCCAGCCTCGCTCCAGCCGCGGATGCCATCGTTCCGGCAGATATCGCTGTCTGCCGATCGTTGAGAAGGGTGGTTCCATGAATTTTCTGCGCCGGGTCTTCCCGATTGCCGGGCTTGTGATTGCGGTTGCGTCGCTGAGCGGCTGCAACATCCTCATTCCCGATGTCGCCGCCGATTCGCCCGCCCGCTTCGTCCAGGAAACCTCGCCGGTCTTCTATCAGCCGCCCGGCGTCGATCCGCGCCGGGTGCGGCCGATCCCCGATCAGCCGGTGCCGCAGACGCGCGAGCTCTACAAGACCCAGTTTCACCAGACCTATGGCCTGCCGGTCACCAATCCCGTGCATATGGCGATGTATGGCCAGCTGCGGGATGAGGATTTCACCCTGCCGGCGATCCCGGTCAGCCGCGTGCAGCCGCAGTTCCTGCGCCAGGAGGTCGATTATCAGACGACCGAGCGCCCCGGCACGGTGGTCATCGATACCAAGGCGCATTTCCTCTATTTCGTCGCGGGCAACGGCAAGGCGATGCGCTACGGCGTCGGTCTCGGTCGCGATGGTTATGCCTGGTCGGGCCGCGGCGTCATCCAGTGGAAGCAGAAATGGCCGCGCTGGACGCCGTCGGTCGAAATGGTCTCGCGCCAGCCTGAAGTTCGCCCGTTTGGGGTGGAGAATGGCGGCATGAATCCGGGGCTGATGAACCCGCTCGGCGCCCGCGCCATGTATATCTTCAAGGATGGGCAGGATACGCTCTACCGTGTCCACGGCACACCCGACTGGCAGTCGATCGGCAAGGCCACCTCGTCGGGCTGTGTGCGCATGCTGAACCAGGACGTCGTCGATCTCTACGACCGCCTTCCTGCTAAGGCCGAGATCGTTGTGATGTAGTGCTGCAACAGCGCTTCCCATATCGTCTGCTTCTGGCGGGACACGTCTGCGTGAAGCTATGGTTTATTTGGCGCAAGCCGATAGATATTCCTAATATCGTTATCGGCATGGGACGAATCACCGGTTTAACCGGCGTCTTGTCCGGCTTCCCGTATCAAAGGAAATCAGTCTCGCGTCATGAGCTTCGATAGACATCTTTCCCGCCGCAGCTTTCTTTCCTTTTCGGCGTTGACCGCAGCCTCCGCGCTCACCGGCTGCGCCTCCTCAGCCAACACCGTGACATCAGGCGATACGACGATCATTTACCGTTCGCCCATGCGCCTGTTCCAATCGATGGGAACATCGAGCGTGCCGAGCGGGGCCGAACTTGCCGTCATGTATGGCCCCATCGAAGACGGCGGCTTTCTCATTCCAGCCGTCCCCTACGAGCAGATCGATCCGCGCTATTATCGCCAGCGCGTCGTCGATCCCACCGGTCAGCCCCCCGGCACCATTGTCGTCGATACGCCGTCGCGCTTCCTCTATCTCGTCCAGGGCGATGGCATGGCGATGCGTTACGGCGTCGGCATCGGCCGCGAGGGTTTCGCCTGGCAGGGGTCGGGCGTCATCCAGTGGCGTCAGAGATGGCCGCGCTGGAAGCCGCCGAACGAGATGGTCGCCCGCCAGCCCGAACTCGTCAAATATTCGATCGAGAACGGCGGCATGGAGCCGGGTCTGAAGAACCCGCTTGGCGCCCGCGCGCTCTATATCTTCTCGAACGGAGAGGATACGCTCTACCGCCTGCACGGCAATCCCGACTGGCGCTCGATCGGCAAGGCCGTCTCGTCGGGCTGCGTGCGGCTGATGAACCAGGATATCATCGATCTCTACGACCGCGTGCCGACAAAGGCGCCCATCGTCGTCTGGCAATGATCGTCACCGAGGCGGCCGCAATCCGGCCGCCTCGGATCGATCGCTTTTCCCGGGCAAGCTGGTGCTTTCCCCCAGGCAAGTGGTTGCTTTGTCCCAGGCAAGGTGGCGCTTTGCCCCGGAAAAACAGGTGCTTCCCCCTGGGGCAAGTGCTTCATTTTGCCCCCTCGAGAGAATTATTTTCCGAAATACCATTGCTTAATTCGGTAAATATCCTACATGGTGCGTATCGAATTGCTTGCGACCTTTGTCCACGCGCTTGAGCGCTCCGTCAGATATCCTCTCAACATCGATACGGCTTGTCGGACATCTTTCCGCAGGCGAACACAAACGGTTGAAAAGGAGATCGTTATGAATTCAGGCGTCGTCAAGTGGTTCAATGGCACCAAGGGTTTTGGCTTCATTCAGCCCGATGATGGTTCTACGGACGTTTTTGTCCATATCTCAGCGGTTGAACGCGCCGGCATGCGCGAACTCGTTGAAGGTCAGAAGATCCGCTACGATCTCGTCCGCGACAAGAAGTCCGGCAAGAATTCGGCCGACAATCTTCAGGCCGCATGATTTGTCATTCGCCTACGCTGACCACGGATGTACTGGCAGCGGGCTGACCAAACTGGCAGCGGGCTGAGTGACTGGAAGAGGTCGGGTTCGAGCCCGGCCTTTTTGCTTTGCGCAGGCCTTGTGATTGACCGATTGAGCAGCCGAAGAGTTGAAGGGACGCTGAAATGGGCAGACAGAACTATAAAGTCGGCGACATGATCGTGCTGAAATCCGGCCTCACTCGAACGGCGAAAGCCAACAAGCGGTGCCGGATCTCCAGCATCCTGCCCAACGACCACGGGCATGTGCAATATCGCGTCCAGTTCGACGCGGAGAATTTCGAGCGCCGCATCACTGAGGCCGACATCGACACCGGTGAATCTCCGTCGAGGGCTTCCCCCGAGGCGGCGGCCAAGTCCGACGGCGCCGAGCCCTGGCTGAAGTTTTCGAGCATCAAAATCGGGAAGTAGTTCCGGGTTTTTTATTTGGCCCGGGTTTTTATTTTGGACAGTGCGGCCTCGCCGCCGCGACAGGAAGGATATCGTTTTGCAGGTACTCGTCAGAGATAACAATGTCGATCAGGCGCTCCGCGTGCTCAAGAAAAAGATGCAGCGGGAAGGCCTGTTCCGGGAAATGAAGGCGCGCAGCGCATTTGAGAAGCCGTCCGAGAAGCGCGCCCGCGAAAAGGCCGAGGCCATTCGCCGCCAGCGCAAGCTCGCCCGCAAGAAGCTGCAGCGCGAAGGTCTGCTGCCGGCACCGAAGAAGGTTCTCCGCCCCACCCGCTAATCCCGGGCGTGGCCCAACCGTGGCATCACGGCCCAACCGTTGCAATCACGGTTCAGCCGTGAATCATGGTTTCTGCCGTGGAGCCATGGCTTACAGCGCCGCGCGTCTTTTTGAGACGCGCAAGGAGGCTGTAACACTTTGAATTTCAGCATAATTCCTTGAACCGATTCCGATTTGAGGAACGATGCAGTAACGCCGCCATCACCTGGGAAAGGGGCCTATGACCGCCACCAAGGGAGAATTCTTCAATCCCGCCAAGCTTTCGTCTCGCGACAAGGCGGAAGCGACCGATCACACGGCGCGCGCCATTATCGCCGCCGAGGCATCGGCCCGTGACAAGAAGACGGAGAAGCTGAAGGCGCTGCGTTTGCAGCAGGAGGCCGAGGCCGAACCTAAGGCTGCGCCTGCAAAGAAGCGCCGGTCGCCGGCCAAGCCGCGGCCCTGATTCCTCGGCGCGCACGCCGGCTCTACCGGGTGCCCGTTCTACCGGGGGAATGCGTTCAGCCGCCGTCCGTGCCGGCCCGCCCGAGATTGCCCCGCAGCCGATGCAGCATGTCGCGCATCTCGGCCATTTCCTGAAGCGTGCAGCCTGCGGCTTGCCCGATCGCCGTCATGATCGTATCGATCTCTCCTTTCATTGCCTCACCTCTAGGGGTCAGCGACACGATCACCTGCCGTTCGTCGCGCAGGTCGCGGATGCGCTTGATCAGCCCGCTCTGTTCCAGCCGTTTCAACAGCGGCGACAGCGTGCCGGAATCGAGATCCAGCTGCTCACCGATCGTCTTGACCGGCAGTTCGCCGCGTTCCCACAGCACCAGCATCACCAGATATTGCGGATAGGTCAGGCCGACCCTGTCGAGGATCGGCTTGTAGGCGCGGGTGAAAGCATGCGCCGTCGCGTAGACCGCGAAGCACAACTGCTTTTCCAGCCGCTTCTCCTCTTGCGGTATCTCCATCGTCTTCGTCGTTTGCGCTCTCATATCTATTATCCCTGAAGCCTGATTGTCCTCTTTTCGAATCCGAAATGCAATTTGCAAAATTCACTTGCGTACAATTTAATTGTGCGATAATAAAAGTCCAACCCGATCGAAGGGCCAACCAAAGGAGATTGTCATGCCTATTCTCTATACGACCAAAGCCTCTGCCACCGGCGGCCGCGCGGGCCGCGCCGTTTCCGAAAACGGCGTTCTGGACGTGACGCTGACCGTTCCCAAGGAACTCGGTGGTGACGGCGCGACCGGCACCAATCCCGAACAGCTCTTCGCCGCCGGCTACTCCGCCTGCTTCCTCGGTGCATTGAAATTTGTCGCGGGCCAGCAGAAGGTCAAGATTCCCGAGGACACGACGGTCTCCGCCAACGTCGGCATAGGCCCGCGTGAAGATGGCGGCGGCTTCGGCATCGAAGTGGCGCTGACGGTCAACATCCCGGGTCTCGACCATGAAACCGCTGAAAAGCTCGCAGCCGCAGCCCACATCGTCTGCCCCTACAGCCACGCCATGCGCACCTCGACCGAGGTCCCGGTCACCGTCGCCTGATCGATTTTAAAAAACTTGGTAGCCGTATCGGCTGCCACCACCTGCCGGCCGGGCAGCGTACTTTCCGGCCGGCTTCGGCGTTTCTATCGTCATTCATGACAGCGCCTGCAGATCCTGCCGCAGCCGTTCGGCGCTGCCATCCGGCAGCTTGCCGTCTATCATCGCATGTGTGCTTTTCCAGATCGGCAGGGCCTTTGCCAGCACCGCCTTGCCCTCAGGGGTGAGGCTCAGCAGCCGGCCGCGCCTATCCCGCGGATTCTCCGTCACCGTCACCCAGCCCTTGCGCTGCAGCGGCTTCAGCGCCGCCGTCAGCGTCGTCTGATCCATGGCGAGCAGCGCAGCGACCGGCCCCATCGGCGGTGGCTCGGGCCGGTTCAGCGACATCATCAGCGAAAACTGCCCATTGGTCAGCCCGGCCGGCCTCAGCGCATCGTCGAACAGCCGGGCAAGCGCGCGTGCTGCCCGCTGCACATGCAGGCAAAGGCAGGTGTCGCGCACCATCAGCGTCGTGGAAAAAGGAATCTCGATCAAATTTGACATGCTCCATTTCTATTGATATCAATCTATTTAGTCAAGGAGAAGGAGATGAGCCGGCTTCACCGGCAAGCGCCGGAGGAGGGCGCATTCCATGCAGAATGAAGTTGTATCCCGCGAAGAGTGGCTCGAAGCCCGCCGTGCCCTGCTGGCAAAGGAGAAAGAGGCGACGCGGCTGCGCGACAGCGTCAACGCCGCCCGTCTGGCGCTGCCCTGGGTGAAGGTCGACAGGGATTATGTCTTCGAAACGCCGGAGGGCAGGAAGTCGCTCGCCGATCTCTTCGACGGCCGCAGCCAATTGCTGATCTACCATTTCATGCTTGGCCCGGATTGGGATGCCGGCTGCACCGGCTGCTCCTTCCTGTCGGATCATGTCGATGGCGCCCTGCCGCATCTGAACCATCACGACGTCACCTGGGTCGCCGTTTCGCGCGCACCGCTCGATAAGATCGCCGCCTACAAGCAGCGCATGGGCTGGCAATTTCCCTGGGTTTCTTCCTTCGGCAACGATTTCAATTTCGATTATCACGTTTCTTTCAGCCCGGAGGATCTTGCCAAAGACAAGGTCTTTTATAATTTCACGCCTATGCCGCCGGCTGATGCCAATGACGAACTGCCGGGCCTCAGCGCTTTCTACTGCAACGACAAGGGCGAGGTCTTCCATACCTATTCGAGTTATGCCCGCGGGCCGGAAGAACTGATCGGCACCCTGATGATGCTCGACCGCGCGCCGAAGGGCCGCAACGAGGACAGCACGATGAATTTCGTGCGCCGCCACGACGAATATGAGGAAGCCGCCAAGGCGCCATCCTGCTGTCACTGAGCCGGAGCATGATGCCGAAAAGTGTAAGCGGCTTTGCCGGGAAAGCCGCGAAGTGACTTTCACAGGATGCGTAAAAACTAACACCACCATCATTCAAGGGAGAAGAGGATGATGAAGACCGCTGAAGTGCTGAAGGAACATTCCTTCCTGGGAAGACTGGTCGGCGACTGGACCGTCACCACACCCGACATGAGTGGCGGCGAGCCCTGGATCGAGACCGTGCGCTCACTGCACGGCATCTGGTTCGTCGCCGAAGGGACCGGCCGTATGCCGGATGGCAAACAAGCCACCAGCATCCTGACGCTCGGCTACAATGCTTCGAAAGCTAAGTACATCGGCAGCTGGATCGGCAGCATGATGGACTATATGTGGGTCTATGAGGGCGAGGTCGACGCGTCGGGCAATGTGCTCGACCTCTATACGACAGGTCCCGACTTCAACACCGAAGGCCTTACCGATTATCGCGAGCAGATCATCTTCGTGGACGCCGATCATCGCACTTTCGTCTCTAGCACCAAACAGCCGGATGGCTCGTGGAAGCAGTTCATGGAAGCGCATTACGCCCGCAAGATCTGACAATCACGGCGCGCCCCAAACCCCAAAAACGGGGCCCAGGAAAAAGCGGCGTCGAAAAAGGGAGAGTACGATGTCCAAGACGCATGGAAAGTTCATCTGGTGCGAGTTGATGACCCCCGACACATCGGCCGCGGCGAAATTCTACAGCTCTGTCGTCGGCTGGACCACCTCGGAAATGAAGGTGGAGGGCATGCCCACCTACACGATCTTCGAGGCGAACGGCATCGGCGTCGCCGGGCTGATGGAATTTCCGGCCGAACTCGAAGGTAAGGGCATTCCACCGAACTGGACGGGTTATGTCGATGTCGACGACGTCGACCAGTCGGCCAAGGATTTTGCCGCCAATGGCGGTTCGGTCCGCCGTCCGCCGGAAGACATTCCGACCATCGGCCGCTTCGCCGTCGTCGCCGATCCGCATGGCGCGGTGCTCTGCATCATGACGCCGGCGCCGATGGAGAAACCCATGCCGGAACTGGCCTTCGATGCCCCCGGCAATATCGGCTGGCGCGAACTCTATGCCGGCAATGGCAAAGAGGCGCTGGCCTTCTATTCCAAGCTGTTCGGCTGGACGAAGGACAGCGAGATGGATATGGGACCGATGGGCGTCTACTACATCTTCGCCCATAACGGCAGGCAGACCGGCGGCATGATGACCAAGCCGGAAAACATGCCGATGACCTTCTGGTGCTATTATTTCATCGTGCCCACCCTCGACGCCGCGATCGAACGTGTCACCTCAGGCGGCGGCACGGTCGTCAACGGCCCGATGGAAGTCCCCGGCGGCAGCTGGATCATCCAGGCCACCGACCCGCAAGGCGCCTTCTTCTGCCTGGTCGCACCGAAGCGGTAGGGTTTGGGAGCGACGTTGGCGGTGGGTGGTTGGCCCCTCATCCGCCTGCCGGCACCTTCTCCCCGCTTGCGGGGCGAAGGGGATATGCCGCAACCTCTCCGTTCCCCACCCACCTCTCACAGGGCACGTCCCTCTCCCCGCGAGCGGGGTTCCGCAGCACGGGTCGAGACGAGTGGCTCTACCCGGGTAAGTTAGGGTGAGGGGGGGCAGCGGCCCCACGCCACATCCTCGCCATCCATCACCCCGCAACCGAAGCAAAAAACCCTTCCGGACTTTCCACCTCCACCAGCCGCTTCCTCTCGATCAGCCAGAACCGGTTTCCCACCGCCCGCACGAAACTGCGGTCGTGCGAGACCAGCAGGCAGCTCGCCTCATGCGCCATCAACTCGCTCTCCAGCGCCTCCTGCCCGTCGATGTCGAGATGGTTGGTCGGTTCGTCGAGCAGATAGAAGTTCGGCTCCGTCAGCCGCAGCACCAGCATGCCGAGCCTGGCCTTCTGGCCGCCGGAGAGCTGGCCGATCGGTTTTGCCTGCATATCGATCGTCATGCCGGCGCCGGCCAGCAAGCCCCGTGCCCGCTGATCGCCGACATCGAAGCGGCGGATAATCGTGCCGATCGGCGTGTCGGTATCGGCAAGATCGGCAAGCGCCTGGTCGCCATAGCCGAGAACGAGCGAAGGCGTCGCCTTGACGCTGTCCCGCGCCGTCTCCGGTCTTTCGATCGCCTCTTTCAGCATCGACACCAGCCGCGACTTGCCGGCGCCGTTGAGGCCGAGCAGCACGATGCGGTCGCCCTGGCAGATGAATTGCCGGCCGGTCTTGAACAGCAGCGTTCCATCCGGCGTCGTCACCGCCGCATCCTCCAGCGTCACCAGCACCTTGGCATGTGTGCCGCGGTTGGAAAGCCGGATGGCGCCGGCCGAGCGCTCCAGATGCGCCGGTTTTGCCGCATCCTCCAGCTTCTCCGCCCGCTGCTTGAGCTGCTTCGTCTTGACGACGAGCAGATCGCTGCCGGAATTGATACCGATATTGTTGAGCTTCGCCGCCTGCTTGCGCAGTTGCTCCGCCACCTTCATGTCGCGCTCGTAGCGCCGCGCCTCCGAGGCGTCGGCCTCGTCGAGGGCAGCGCGCGCCCGGCTATAGGGCAGGGCGAAGACCGGCGATTGCTCCGGCCGCAGGAACAGCGTCCGGTTGGTCGTCGCATCGAGGAAGGCGCGGTCGTGGCTGGACAGGATAACCGGCACGTCGCGCGGCAGCGCATTCAGCCAGCTCTCCAGCTGCGAGATCTTTTCGAGGTCGAGATGGTTGGTCGGCTCGTCGAGCAGAAGCACGTCGGGCTCGCCAACCCAGGTGCGGGCAAGCATGGCAAGCCGCTGCCATCCGCCGCTCAACTGCTTCAATGGCCGGCCGCGCATGACCTCCAGCACTTCGAGCGATTCCAGCACCACGTCGACACGCCAGCTTTCGCTTTCGGCCTGATCGGCCGGCAACGCCTGCAGCACCGCATCGTAGAATGGCGTGTCGAAAAGGGCAGGTGGCACATTCTGCGCGACATGGCCGACGGTCAGCCCGCGCGCTTTGGTGATCTCGCCCTCGCTCGGCTCCAGCGCGCCGGTGATGCAGGCAAGCAGCGTCGATTTCCCCCGCCCGTTGGCGGCGACGAGGCCGATGCGGTCGCCGGCATTGACGACGAGATTGAGCTTGGAAAACAAAGGATTGCCCAGCGTCACGCCGAGATTGCGGATATTGATGAGTGTCATGATCGTTCTCTGGTCTTGACCGGGTATCAAGCGCGGTCCGGGGCGTTCAGCCATCACGGAATTTCGCGGTTCGGGCCCGGGAAATGAGAGGAATGCGCGCTGTCATCTACGGCGCCGCATTGGCCACGAAGGGCAGACCAGGAAGAGATGTCGAGAAACGGTCTCTGGTCAGCCCTGCAAACGCATTTGCAGGGCGTTGACGGGACCACGCTGGCGATGATGTCGAAAATAATATTGCATTGCGTGATCCTCCTTTCTCAAAAGGTTGCGGGATTCCAATAACATTGCCCGCGAAAAGAGGCAAGAGAGGCGCAGGCACGCCGATTTCCGGTCACCGCGTCGGCGGCGAGCTTGGCCGGAACGCGTCCTCTAAACTCCGCTATCGCCTATATGCCGTTGTTGGTGGCTGAGTGAGGATGGTGCTCTGGTGCTCGGCGCTCACGAGAGCCTCGCCCTGAGGTGCCCTGTAAGGGAGCCTCGAAGGGCGGGGCGGGTGCGCTGGCGGTTAATGGATGCAAGGAGCAGCGCCGAGCGCGTCCTTCGAGGCTTCGGCCTTCGGCCTGCGCGCCTCAGGATGAGGGACGTTGGAGGATGCCGCGCTCTCGAAAACAACGGGGCGAGGGGACTTGCCATGCGAGAGGCGGGTGGGGGACGGAGAGGTGGGGCAGACGGATGGGCACGTTGCCCAATCCCAAAATCACCCGGCCGGATCGGCTGGCGACAGCTCCAGCCGCCGCGTGATCCCGATACTCCTGAGGAATGTCTCGTCGTGGCTGACCACCAGCAGCGCGCCGTCATAGGCGCGCAGTCCTGCCTCGACCGCGGCGATCGAGTCGATGTCGAGATGATTGGTCGGCTCGTCGAGGATCAACAGCGGCGGCGGTGCCGAGCCGAGGACGCAGGCAAGGCCCGCCCGCAGCAATTGCCCGCCGCTCAGCGTCGATACCGTCTGTAGCGCCGCATCGGCCCTGAACATGAAGCGGGCAAGGGCGGCCCGGCAGGTATTTTCATCGGCCTGCGGATTGATCCGGCGAAAATTGTCGCGGATCGAGGCTGACGGATCGAGCAGGCTCACCTTCTGATCGAGCATCGAGAAAGCGGTCATGACGCTGACCGTGCCGGCCCAGGGTTTCAGCGCGCCGGTAACGAGCGCTAGCAAGGTCGTCTTGCCCGAGCCGTTGCGGCCGGTGACGGCGATACGCTCGGGTCCCGTCACATCGAAGGAGAGATCTCGGATAACGGGATCATCAGGCCGGTAGCCCGATGTCACGCCATCCATCTTCAGCACGATCTTGCTGGCAGGCAGCCCGGTCGGGGGCAGGGCGACCGACAAGGGCTGGAGGATCTCGATCTTCTCGCGCGCTGCTGTTGCTTCTTCCAGCGCCCGGGCGCGCCGGCGGTCGGCGAGCCGGGCATTGTCGCCACCCGTCGTTTCGCTCCGTTCCTTCATGCCGCCGAGCATGATGCGCGGGATGCCGCCCTTGGCGGCGATCTTCCGCCCAGTGCTGTCCCTGTGCGCCTGACGCTCCACCGTCGCCTGCGCCTTCCTCGCCACCTCGGCCATGCGTTTTTCTGCTTCCGTGAGATCATGCTGTGCCGTCGCGAGCTCGAGCGCCTTGCGCTCACGGAAATGGCTCCAGTTGCCGCCGTAGCGCGTGGCACCGAGCGACGTCAGCTCGACGATCGCATCGACGCTTTCGAGCAGTTCCCGGTCATGGCTGACGATGATGGCGCCGGCCCGCCAGCCTGAGATCAACGCGATCACCGCCTCGCGGCTTTCGCGATCGAGATTGTTTGTGGGTTCGTCGAGCAACAGGAAACCCGGTTCGGTGAAAACAAGCGCGGCAAGCCCGGCACGGGTGCGCTGCCCGCCGGAGAGCACGGCAAGCGGCGTCTCTGGCGGTGCGGCGAGCCCGGTGCGATTGAGCGCTGCGGCGACGCGCGCCTCCAGCATCCAGTCCGCCGATGCGAGCTCGTCGGCCGTTGCTTCGCCGGCTTCGGCGCGGCGAAGAATAGCGAGCGCATCGGTCACGCCGAAGAGATCGGCGACCGTTTCCTCGGGCGCCACCTGAATGCTCTGCCGCAGCGCACCGAGGCTGCCGGTGACGGAAACGGTGCCCGAATGCGGCTGGATCTCACCGGAGACGAGTTTGAGCAGCGTCGTCTTGCCGACGCCATTGCGCCCGACAAGACCGGTACGCTCGGCCCCGATACTCAGGTCGAGATTGGAAAAAAGCGGCCGCCCGTCAGGAGCGGACCATGAAATTTGGGAGAGAGTGATGGATGCAGGCATGAATATGGATTTCCCCGTTGGCAAGGCGAACTGGCGTTGCGATCGGATTGAAATCCATTGCGGCACACATCCTGTTGAAATGGTCGATGGCTGGTAATTTAGGGAATAAAGGCATCAGGTTCAAGGCGAGGCAGCCAATCGCGCGGCAGACAGCGATCTTGCCGCCCTTCTTCTGCTTGCAGTCGGCGGATTTGTCGCTTCAGGCTGCCGAATGTTCCGCGCACGGAGCGCGGGGCTGCCGTATTCGAGTGCTCTGCAGTTACACGGTCTGCTTCACGTAGATCTCAGGATCAAAATCAACGCGCCTCGCTTTTCCGTCAGGCGTTTTCAAGACAAGCTCGACTCCGCCTCCAAGAGAATGCATGTACCGCACGATGGACGATAGGAGGACATCGTCGGCGCTTTCGATTTTGGAAACAGTGTTCTGCGTCATGGCCGCACGCGTAGCGACCTCTTGCTGTGTTGCATGCATCGCTTTGCGCACTTCCGCCAAGGCTTTGCCCAGACGACGCTCCTGACGTTTCATGTCGAGCCGAGCACGAACATCTTCTGGAAGTTCGTCGCGTAACGTCTTCCATTCAGTGCTCATTTTTCTTCTCCTTCAGCCACGCACCGAACCGCGCGTCAGCTTTGTTGATCAGTTGTTTGTAAAAGAGCGCTTTATTCATGCCTTGCTTGTCTCCTCCGCAAAGGATGATGGCACTTTGAGCGGGATCGAAGGCGAAAGCAAAACGCCAGACCTGTTTGCCAAATTTGACTCTGATTTCCTTCATATTCGCATAATCGGAACCTGAAAGCGTATCGACCTGAGGGCGCCCTAAGAACGGGCCATCATCTTCAAGGTGGTCGAACACTTCGCCAACCAGTTCTTTCAACCCCATCTCCAGTTCTTTCCATTCAGGGACGAAGTCGGGATGGAATTGAACCTTATATGTCATCGGCCGCCTAAGAAATATATATTTAAAGATATAAAATCAAGATCGAGATCAAACAAGCTGGATTGAGAGACGTGGCTCAACCCAAGCAGCTCGAATGAGGGACAGAACACCGCGTTGCTGCCTTTCACTGGTCGCTCAAGGCGTTCTCGATGATGCTTCTTACCCTTCATCTGCCTGCGGGCATCGTCCTTCGGACCCAGGGAAGAAGAGACCCAGGCTCACCGCTTCAAGCTCCCCAAGATCCCACGCACCAGCGCCCGGCCGACTTGCGTTGCCACCGTGCGCGCCACGCTCTTCATCGCCGCTTCCACCACCGTTTCGCGCTGGTAGCCGGAAGTCCTGCCGCGCGACTGGCTGCGACCCTGATTGTCGTCATTGCTGCCGCCGAAGCCAGGCAGGGTCCAGCCGGAGGTGGTGCCCGGCTGCTGCTCTGCCGCTTCTTCCTGCGCTCGCTTGGCGGCCTCGGCATCGGCCGCCTTCTTTGCCCGCGCCACCAGCATCTCGAAGGCGGATTCGCGGTCGACATCCTCGTCATAGATGCCGAGGACCGGGCTTCTGTCCATGATCTGCCGGCGCTCGGCATCCGTCACCGGGCCGACGCGGCCGGAGGGTGGGCGGATCAGTGTGCGCTCGACGATCGAAGGCGCGCCCTTGGCCTCGAGCGTTGAGACCAGTGCCTCGCCGGTGCCGAGATTGGTGATGATGGTGGCGCAATCGAAGGCCGGATTGGCGCGGAATGTATCGGCCGCCGTCCTCACCGCTTTCTGCTCGCGCGGCGAATAGGCGCGAAGCGCATGCTGCGCCCGGTTGCCGAGCTGGGCAAGTACCGTTTCCGGCACGTCGAGCGGGTTCTGCGTCACGAAATAGACGCCGACGCCCTTGGAACGGATCAGCCGTACCACCTGCTCGACACGTTCGGTCAGCACCCTCGGCGCGTCGTTGAAGAGCAGATGCGCCTCGTCGAAGAAGAAGACGAGCTTCGGCTTTTCGGGATCGCCCACTTCGGGCAATTCCTCGAAGAGCTCGGAAAGCAGCCAGAGCAGGAAAGTGGCGTAAAGCCGGGGGTTCATCATCAGCTTGTCGGCGGCCAGCACCGAGATCTGGCCGTAGCCACTATTGCTGGTGCGCATGATGTCGGTGATCTTCAGCGCCGGTTCGCCGAAGAAATGCTCCGCACCCTGCTGTTCGAGAACGAGCAGCGCCCGCTGGATCGAGCCGACCGAAGCCTTGGAGATCAGCCCGTACTGGTTGGAAAGTTGGCTGGCGTTCTCGCCCATATAGTTGAGCAGCGAGCTGAAATCCTTGAGGTCGAGCAGCGGCAACCCGCCCTGGTCGGCGATCTTGAAGGCAATGTTGATGACGCCTTCCTGCGGCTCGGAGGCATCCATCAGGCGGGCGAGCAGCAGCGGTCCCATCTCGGCGATGGTGGTGCGCACCCGGTGGCCCTTCTCACCGAACAGATCCCAGAAGATCACCGGAAACTGGTCGAATTCATAGTCGGCAAAGCCGATCTGCTCGGCGCGCTTGGTCAGGAAGTCCTTGGGCTCGCCCTTGGCGGCGATGCCGGAAAGATCGCCCTTGATATCGGCCGCAAACACCGGAACGCCGGCCCGCGAGA
The DNA here is from genome assembly GCF_032464805.1 of Rhizobium sp. 10PS4. Classification (NCBI taxonomy): domain Bacteria; kingdom Pseudomonadati; phylum Pseudomonadota; class Alphaproteobacteria; order Hyphomicrobiales; family Rhizobiaceae; genus Rhizobium; species Rhizobium sp. 10PS4. The sequence goes on from NZ_JAWDIW010000018.1 coordinate 32,780, forward strand.
AACCTTCGGCCAGCACCTGCAGCGTCACCGTCTTGCCGGTGCCGGTAGCGCCGGTGACGAGGCCGTGGCGATTGCCAAATTTCAGGTCGAGATATTCCGGCTTGTTGATGCTGTCATCGGGATTGCGGCTCGCGCCGATGAAAATCTTGCCTTCCTCGATCATTCGGAATGCTCCCTTGGGGCTCTGCCGCCATTTGTATGAGAAGGCGTGCTTCTGCCGCCTTCATTGAACTATCGTTTCCCTGTTATAAGCAGGCATGCGCATGCGGACAACTGTTTGCATTAAAAGCAAAACCGGACAAAGTGCGGCCCGGGGAGGGGCCGGCTTGAGTTGTGGTCGAATCTCGATTAACGTTGACGTTAACGTCAAAAAACAGGAGGCTGACGATGAATGAAATTGTGACCCAGATCGCCGATCGCGTGGGTATTGCGCCTGATTTGGCCGAAAAGGCGCTCGGCATGATGCTCGGCTTCCTGCAGCGCGAGGCCGCCGATGGCCCGGTTGCCAAGATGATCGAAGCGATCCCCGGCGGTGCCGATCTTGTCGCCCAGTTCAACGGCGAAGGTGCCGGCGGCGGTCTGCTCGGCGGGCTGATGAGCTCGCTCGGCGGCGGCGGCATCATGGGGCTCGGCCAGCAGCTGATGGGCGAAGGTCTCGGCATGGGCGAAATCACCTCGCTTGCCAAGGAAACCATCGCGATCGCCAAGCAATATGCCGGCGAGGAAGTCGTCGACGAGGTCGTCGCTTCCGTCCCGGGCCTCAGCCAGTTCGTCTGAGCGACGACGAGAAAGAGCCTTCGCGGCGTCGCCGCGAGACTCATCATATTTTGCCCTGGTCCCACTTGAAGAGGTGGCCAGTCGGCAGCACGGCAAGCTGAACCTGAAGGAGCCGTACCTGCCGTTCATTCGGAAGGCGCTCGCCGGTCGGCTCACCGTTGTCGCTCCTCGAGGAGTTCGTCGGTGATATCACGCCCACGCGCAAACACGCCCAATATGCTGACGTTATTGCCGCTCACCGTGAACGCCACGCAGACGCTGCGCCGATAGCCGATGATCCGGAGGCCGGGAATTCGGCCTTCCCGCAGCGTGCCCCGTTCCGGAAACGTCTCCAGGGCCTCGATGAACTGCGTGAACGAAGTCGCCGGCGATGCCGGTTCCCGCCTCAACGGCGATATCGGCATAGAGCTTGTCGAGTTCGGCTTCTGCCTTCGGATGGTAGATAATGCGGTAGGCCATGCCCTACTTGGCTTTCGCCGCGTCATTCCGGCGCTTTTCAAAGCGGGCGCGCACTGTCTCGGCCGGGATGCCGAGGCCCGGCTTGTTCACTAGGTCGTCGTAGCGCGCCGGAATTTCTTCATTGAGCCAGCGCTCGCGGGCCGCCTCATGATCCTCCAGTAGCCGCAGGCCTGCACGGACAACCTCGCTGGCATTATTGTAGCGGCCGGACTCCAGCTGCTTCCGGACAAATTCTTCGTAGTGGTTCCCGAGCGCAACGTTGGGCATGGTTTTCCTTTCGTTGTCGTCAATATGAAGCTGTCACACCGTGATGGCAATAGATGTCAATCCTCGACGTTAAACGGTCGTTATCTCCTCCGGTCGTCTGGTGATCGGCGGTATCCGGCCGCGGTGGCCCTGATCGCCTTGCCTTTCAGCCTCCGCCCGCTAATTAACGGCTGCCATTGGATGGAAGGAGAGCTCGTGACCGTCTGGCGCCCATCGCAGCAGATCAGGTTGAAGGTGATCGGCCTCGCCTGGCGGAAAGACCAGTTGCTTGCCGCCGAGGTGGAGGACGACAGCGGCCGCATCAAGGGCGTTCGCCCGCTCGGCGGCGCGATCGAATTCGGCGAGAGCCGTGAAGAAGCCTTGCACCGCGAATTCAGAGAGGAACTCGAGACCGATATCCGTATCCTCGGCCCTGGCATCTGCTTGAAAACATCTTCGAACATCATGGCGCGATCGGTCACGAATATATCTTCGCCGCCGACATCGAACTGGCCGATGCATCGCTCTACGGGCGCGACGAAATTCACTATTCCGAACTCGACGAGACGGCGGCGACGGCGCGCTGGTTCGGCCGCGACAGGCTGCGGGACGCCGGCATCGATCTCTATCCGACAGGTCTCGACAGGCTGCTGTCGCGCTGGCGCGATTGAGCCGGAGATCACCCGCTGTGAGGCGCCATATTCCGATCGCCAAACTTTGATCGTCCGCCCCGCTTCCGGGGGAACAATGATGTCGTTCTGCTGTTTCTGCCGCATCGCCGAAACCAGAAGGAATAGCATCATGCGTATGTTTCTTGCAGCAGCCTCGATCATTCTCCTCGGATTCGCCACGCCGGCCTTCTCCCAGGCGCTTGCTGATATGGACTATAGCGGCCGCTTCGGCGGTATGCCGCCCGGCACGGTGCCGGGGGCGGAATCCAGCGGCGGACTCGTGATTCCGCTCGATCCAGTCGAAACCGGTGATATCAACGTCGTCTTTCCGCCGGATCGACCCACCTGCCCGCGGCCCGGGACGCGTCAGTACCGCGCGGCCGAGCGCGACGGTACGCTAAGCGACGCCTGCCGCTGACGGGGTAGTCCGGGATTGGAAGGCAGAACCGGCTATTTGCCGTCCTTGTGTAGTATCACGCCGAGTTCATGCCACTGCCGCCTGTCGCGCTGGATCAGTTCGTCGGCTGAGGCCGGTCCCATGCTGCCCGGCGCGTAAGCGTCTGGCACGCTTTGATCCCTAGCCCAGATATCGAGGAAGGGTTGCACCGCCGCCCATCCGGCCTCGATGCCGTCGGCGCGCTGGAACAGCGTCTGGTCGCCGATGAAGAGATCATAGAGCAGTGATTCATAGCCGGTCGTCTTGGCAATATCGAATTTGTCGGCATAGCGGAAATCGAGCGAGACCGGCACGGTGTCGACGGAAAGCCCCGGCGATTTGATCGAGATTTCCATGCTCATGCCCTCGTCGGGCTGCACCTGGATCACCAGCCGGTTCGGCGGCAGGCGACTATTGACCTCCGTCTCGCGAAACTGCGCGAAGGGAACCGGCTGGAAGGTAATGACGATCTCGGTGTCGCGCGCCGTCAGCGCCTTGCCGGTCCTGAGATAGAAGGGCACGCCGGCCCAGCGCCAGGTATCGGCATAGAGCTTCAGCGCCACGAAGGTCTCGGTCCTGCTGTCGGGCGAGACGTCCTTGGTATGGCGATAGGCCGGAAGCGCAGCACCATTGAGTGGGCCTGCGCCATAGGCGCCGCGCACGCCATGCGTCTTGGCCTCATCAGGCGTATAGATGCGTAGCGCCTTCAGCACCTTGCTCTTCTCGTTGCGGATCGCCTCGGCATCGAAGCTGTTCGGCGGTTCCATGGCGATCATCGCCAGCAGCTGGAAGAGATGGTTCGGCACCATGTCGCGCAACGCGCCGGTTGCATCGTAGAATTTGCCGCGGCTGCCGACATCGACGATTTCGGCGGCGGTGATCTGCACATGGTCGATGTAGCGGCTGTTCCACAAGGACTCGATCATCATGTTGGCGAAACGCGCCGTCATCAAGTTCTGCACGGTTTCCTTGCCGAGGAAATGGTCGAGCCGGTAAACTTGGCTTTCCCCGACCTGCGCGAGGATCTGTGCATTGAGCGCCCGCGCCGAGGCGAGATCGGTGCCGAACGGCTTTTCGATGGCGACACGGCGGAAGACGCCGTCGCTTTCATCGGTCAGCCCATGGGCGGCGAGCTTCTCGACGATCGTGCCGAAAAAGGATGGCGGCACCGCAAGATAGAAGGCGGCATTGGCATTCGGGCCTAGGCGCTTGCCGATCTCGACGAAAATATCGTCCTTGGTGAAATCCCCGGACGTATAGGAAATGCGCCGGCGCAGGCTCTCCCAGGCTTCGTCCTTCACTGTCGGCGTTTCGCCGCTCAGATGGTTGAGGAATTGGTCGAGCCGCCCGCGCAGGAATTCGTCGTCACCAGGTTCGATGCCGATGCCGAGAATGTGGAGATCCTCGCCCACCAGGCGGCTGCGCGTCAGATTGATGATCGCCGGCACCAGCAGGCGGCGCGTCAGGTCTCCCGTGGCGCCGAAGATGACGAGGGTGACCGGCGGGGTAGGGGCAGCGTCCATGTGCCATCTCCTTGGAATTTGCGGCCGACTATACTGCGCGCCGGCTTTGCCGCAACATATGCAGGCGAGGGATAACAAGCATTTGACACCATCCGGACTGGCTGAGCCCACGTCACCTTGGTGGTAGGCGGCCGATTACCCTTTCACAGCCACCATGAAGATCCTCGGAAACCTGAGCAGCACCCGCCCGTCCGACATCTTGGGATAGGCCTTTTCCAACCGCTCCCGATAATCCGCCAGGAATGCCTCGCGATGCTCTTCGCCGGCATGGGCGAGATAGGGCATCAGTCCGGTTCCCTTCACCCATTCGACGATCGCCGCCGCATCCGCCATCGGGTGATTGTAGACCGTGTGCCAGATATCGACGCGCGAAGCTTTGGCGATCAGCCTGGAGTAATAGGTGGACGGCGGCGGCAGCGGCTTGCGGCGCACGCTCTTCACCTCGAAGGCGGATTTCCATGGGCCGGCATGGGCAGTCTCCTCCATCGCCAGATGCGAGGGTTCGCCGAGATTGTCGGGCATCTGCACGGCCAGCACGCCGCCTTCGGAAAGCCCGTCCATCAGCCGGTCGAAGATATCGAGATGATCGGGCAGCCATTGGAAGACCGCATTGGCAAAGAGCAGGTCGGCGGGCTCAGTCGGCTGCCAGATGCCGAGATCGGCCTCGACGAAGGCAGTGCCGGGAAGCCGCTTGCGGGCCGCCTCCAGCATGTTCATGTCGCTGTCGACGCCGGAGACGCCGTCCGCCCCATAGCGCTCGATGATCAGCTCGGTCGAATTGCCCGGGCCGCAGCCGAGATCGATGGCATGACGAATGTTTTGCAGCGGCACCTGTGCCAGAAGGTCACGCGACGGTCGCGTGCGCTCGTCCTCGAATTTCACATATTGGCTGGCGGACCATGCCATGGCGGTACCTCCTGGTGTCGGGCCACGTCTTCCATGCGCATCGTGTCGATGTTGCTGCCGTCGAGCTTGACGACACGGGCCAAGCCGTCACCCTCGATCTTCAGACACAAGTATTTTGTCGACGCGCCTCCCGTCGAGATCGATGACCTCGAAGCGCCATCCACCTCTCGTGAAGCTCTCCCCCAATTCGGGCAGATGTTTCAGCTCCTCCAACACCAGACCGGCCACAGTCTGATATTCCAAGTCGTCATCGAGCCTGAGGTTTAAGAATTCAGCGAACTCGTCAATCGGCGTCCAGCCCGACACGAGGTAAGAACCGTCATCTCGACGAGCGATGGCCTGTTCATCGACAGGTCCCTCCTGGAGAGCCCCCATGATTGCTTCCAAAATGTCACCCGACGAGACAATCCCCTCGAAGTGGCCGTACTCGTCGAAAACCAGCACCATGTGAATGGGCGATTTCCTGATGGCTTCAATAACATTGATGGCAGTTGCAAGGTCTGAAACCACCGGGACATCTTGCGTCAGCGCCTTGATGTCGACAGTGCCGTGTTCGGACATCGAGTCGTAGAAGTCCTTGACCGGAAGGATCCCGATCACCTCGTCCGAACTGCCTTTTCGAACCGGCAACCGCGACCGCTTCGTCCTGTGCAACTGGGTCCGAATTTCATCAAGGCTGTCGTCAATATCGATAATTTCGACGTCGCGTCGGGGCGTCATAAGTGCTCGGGCGGTGCGGTCAGCCAGCCGCATGACACCCGATATCATCGCGGACTCTTCGCTTTCGATCACTCCAGCCGACTGGGCCTCGGCCAGAACGGTCTTGATCTCTGCGTCAGAGACATTGTCGCCACCTTTTCCTGCCTGGCCCAGGAGCTTGAGCACAAGGTTTCCGGAGGCGTTTAGAAGCCACACGAGTGGCAGCGCAATTTTTGAAAGGACCGCCATAGCGGGTGCGACCTTGGCCGCAACCGCTTCGGGTTCCCGTAACGCGATCTGCTTTGGAACAAGTTCGCCTATGATCAGCGAAAGATAGGTGATTGCCACCACGACTGAACCCACGCCAAGGGCATCAGCGGCTGTCGATGACATTCCTTGGACTTCCAGCCATCCGCTCAGGCGGCCGCCGAGCGTGGCCCCTGAGAAAGCGCCGGATAGAACGCCGACCAGCGTGATGCCGATCTGCACCGTAGAGAGAAAACGACCGGGGTTTTCGGCAAGTTTGATCGCTTGAGCTGCACCCTTGCTTCCATTGTCGGAGAGAACCTTCAGGCGGGCTGTTCGAGAAGACACGACGGCCAGCTCAGACATGGCGAGCACACCATTCAGGATGGTGAGAAACGCCACAATTCCAATTTCCAGAAACACAGGGACCCTATTCGTTGAGGTTGTAATGCCGCGTTCGTCAGGCGAAGCGGCGAGGCATTCGAAGGGACGCTCTTATACGCATATACGCATCGCCTGTCGTCTTTCCATTATCGTGTTGACATCAGTTCAGGTTCCATCAGGCCGCTCCTCTGAGGTGAAAGTCAGGGCCATCGGTAAAACCGGCAGGCTGCGGCCACCCGTCATTGACAATGGGAAGCGGCCCTCTCTGCGGGAGCCTTGATAGGCCTGAGGCGAGGCGGAGGTCGTCGCACCGTCTACAATGGTCGCCTGCTTCCTCGGCCGGGAGATCCCGGTGGGAAGGGGCGGAGCTTGTACTGGATGGGTCGCTGTCAGGCATGCCGCAATTTTGACGGTGAAACAGTGCCGACGCAAGAGGCGCCGGGCGAAAATCCTTATAGCGTCTTGATGTGACAGTTTTGAAAAGGAGAGCAGCACCTCGTTTTGGTTGAGGATTTCGGCTGGTTTTCCGCTTTTCTGCAAAAGCGCCTGGTAATGACCGAGCTGTCGGCAGAGGGAATTTGACGGGATGGAGCGTGGGGACTGCGGCGCGTCCCACGAGCTGGAATAGCGATCTGGTAAAGAGGTGGAGCCAAGGAAAAAGTTACCTACAAAGTCAAAGTTAGCGTTGTTTAAACGTCTGAAAGGACGCGCGGCGCTCGAGCCTATGACAAATCTGGTGCTGACGAAGGAATTGCGAACCGGGCCTTAATGGTGAATGATTGTTGTGACCGCGAGCTGCTCTGGTTTCTCGTGGAGCTTCTCCAAAAACGACGAGGTCACGATGCTCATTATCTTGGGCGGTCTGCCCGGCAGTGGAAAGACGACGATTGCCCGTGCTTTGGCTGAGCGGTTGAATGCAGTCCATGTGCGCGTCGATACCATTGAACAGGCAATCCGCGCTTCCGGAATAGCTGATGATGCAGGGCCTGCAGGCTATATCGCAGCTTACGGTGTCGCCGGAGACAATCTGACCCTCGGCAGGATTGTTATCGCCGACTCAGTCAACCCGCTCCGGATAACCAGGTCAGCGTGGCTTTCAGTCGCCCAAGCGGCCGGGGTGCCGGCGGCGGAGGTCGAGGTCGTTTGCTCGGATAAAGCCGAGCACCGCAAGCGTGCTGAAACGCGCCTCACCGACGTCGAAGGTCTGGTGAAGCCGACATGGCAAGAGACTTCCGAAAGAGCCTATGACGAATGGCACGATGCGATCGTCATCGACACCGCCTCGAAAACGGTCGACGAAGCTTTGGATGAACTGGTGAGCCGATTGAAATCGCTCCCGTTAAATGCGTAGCATGATCGACGAAGGAATGCATGATGTCGTCTGAAAAAGGCATCATGCACTCACGCCATCACGCCGCGAGGATGGTGATCCCATAGGCATTGGCCGCCGCCGTCATGCGGGCGATGGTCTCCGTCGAAGGGCTGGCCTTTGGGGGCTCCGTCGTGCCTTCCGCTTCGATGAACTCGGCCATGCCCCGATCGACGACCGCGGAAAAGACCACGGGAACGGTTCCGCGGTTGGAATAGCCGTGCACCATGAAGGGCGGGATGGTGACGATGTCGCCGGCGCTGGCCTCGATCTCTTCGGGGCCGTTATCGCTCAGGCGCCAGATCGTCAGGTTTCCCTCGATGATGCGGAACACTTCGGGGCTCGCATGCGCATGTTTCGGCGTCCGACTGCCTGATGGCACGGTGACGTCGAAGATATTGAGCCAGGCTCCACTGATTCTAAGCCGCCGCTCGACCCGGTCGCCGAGGACGAAAAACCGCTTGGGCTCGTTGCTCGCAGGCATTTTCACAAATGAGTTGGACATCATGTCTCTTTCTTTTTCTTACAGGGCTTCTTCTTATGGGCTTTTTCTTGCGGGCGCAGCCGTTAGACCTTTGCGCCGCCTTTGACAACCCACCCCCTGTTGTTGGGGGTAACATCGCCGAAGGCGCTTCAAAGAAGCACGCTGCGCCAGCCGAAGCGATGAACAAACGGCTCCGTTGCCAGGGGTTCAGCGCCGCTCGCGCGCCACTGCGTCACGAGACTGTCGAGGCCGATATCGGTACTTCGGGGCGTTTCCGCAAGATCCGCCAATGCCGCATCAGCTATGCGGAAATGACTGAGGCCGGACGGGTTCGAAAGGCTCGGCGCCTGTAATACCGCCGACACAGAAGGGGCGCATAGAACGCGGCGGCCGTCCTTCCACGCCGTCCCGGCATTCACATTGATCATCCACATTGATGGAGCGCAACCATGTCCTCTCTTCCCGTCGTCGGCGCCGCCATGACGCTCGATGAAGTCGAACTTCACCGTGATTGGCTCTTCGAAAAGTCCCGCGATCTCGAATTGCAGAGCTTCATCGATGCCGAGATTCTCAACGGCGACTGGGCGCCGCTTGCCGCCCGCGCCAGAAGGCTTCTCGACGGTCATCGCGGCCGCCTCGGCATTCACGGCCCGTTCTGGGGCTTCACCGTCGCCTCGGAAGATCCCGATATCCGCGCCATCGTCACCCGGCGCCTGCTGCAGGGTCTTGATGTCTGCGCCGCCATCGGCGCGACCCATATGGTCATCCACAGCCCTTATACGTCCTGGTCCTACAACAATCTCGACGACAATGCCGGCGCCCGCGAAGCCTTGGCCGAGCGCACGCACATGACCCTGCGCGACGCCGTCAGGCGCGCCGAGGATATCGGCTGCACCATGGTCATCGAGAACATCGAGGACAAGGATCCGCATATTCGCGTGGCGCTTGCCGAAAGCTTCAACTCGCCCGCCGTCGCCGTCTCGATTGATGCCGGCCACGCCCATTATGCCCACGGCTATACTGGTGCGCCGCCGGTCGATTATTATGTCAAGGCCGCCGGCAATCGCCTCCAGCATGTCCACCTGCAGGATGCCGACGGATATGCCGACCGCCACTGGAGCCTCGGCGAAGGCACGATCCGCTGGCATGCCGTCTTCGCAGCCCTTGCCAAGCTTGAAAGCAATCCGCGCCTCATCATCGAGATCAAGGACAAGTCGAAGATACCGGCCTCTGCTGCCTATCTCACCTCGATCGGCGTGGCTGAATAACGTCGGTTGCTCGTCCCGCTCTCCCTCACCTGTGCTCGGCACAGGAGGGGAGGGTGAGTTCCCTCATGAAAACCGCGTAATGACGCTGATCCCCGTCGCCTCAGCCTTATCCAGCGCCATCAGCGCCGGCACGGCTTCCTCGAGGCTGACCCGCCGTCCGATCAGCTTCTGCGGCGCGATCTTGCCGGCCGAAAGCATCGACAGCATGGCGTCGTAGCGCCAGGCCTGCATGCCGTGGCTGCCGTAGATTTCCAGCTCGTGGCCGATCACCTGCGCCATCGGGATTTGCGGCGTCGCGTGCTCGCCGAGCATCAGTCCCACCTGCACATGCCGGCCGCGCCGGCGCAGGTTCTTGATCGAGTTGAAGCAGGTGACGGGATGGCCGAGCGCGTCGATCGAGACATGCGCGCCGCCCTTGGTGATCTCGCGCACCGCCTCCGCCACGTCGGCGACGCCGGAGGCATTGACCGTCGCCACCGCCCCGCACTCCCGCGCAAAGGCGAGTTTCTCTTCCGAAATATCGATGCCGATCGCATTCGCTCCGAGCGCGGTGGCAATCATGATCGCCGACAGGCCGACACCGCCGCAGCCATGCACGGCGATCCATTCGCCGGGCCCGGTGCGCGCCTGGTCGGCGACGGCGCGAAACGAGGTGGCGAAGCGGCAACCGAGGCTTGCCGCCGTCGCATCGTCGATCGTATCGGGCAGGTGCACCAGATTGGTATCGGCATAATCGATCGCCACATATTCGGCAAACGAGCCCCAATGGGTGAAACCCGGCTGGAACTGGTTCGGGCAGACCTGCTGGTTGCCGGAATGGCACTCTCCGCAATGGCCGCAGCCGGAAACGAAAGGCACGGTCACCCGATCGCCCACCTTGAAGCGCATCACGCCGCGGCCGGTGGCGACGATCCGCCCGGCAAGCTCGTGTCCCGGCACATGTGGCAGGCGAATGTCGGGATCGTGCCCCATCCAGCCGTGCCAGTCGCTGCGGCAGAGCCCGCTGGCGCCGACGGATATGACGACCCCGTCCTCGGCAGGCGTCGGATCGGCAACGGTACGGATCTCCGGCGCCTGTTCGAAGGCTTCGTAAAACATGGCTTTCATCGGCGTCTTCCCTTGCTGCCGAATGCATGTCGCCCGGAAATGTGCAGCGGTTCCGGGATAACGACATGCATAAAAAAGAGCTTAAGAGCCTAGCATGGATCAAGTCGATGCGCCGCTCTTAAGCGGCGGTTCCACCCATCATCGCATGCGGCAGGCAGCTATTCCAACATTCCATTCCATCATTTTTGCTGATGCACCCATCGATGAAGCTGCCATCGCTGCGCACGAATATTGCGGCCTGGCGCCATTCCTCGGCATTTTCTTGCTTCCGTGTTTCCGCTTGGGATTTGTTCTTGACCCGGCTTGCCGCGGCGGTTTTTCCTTCTCCGGCTTCAGGAGGAAACCATCATGGCCGTCGATACATCACCCCGTTCAACCACTTGGACTCATGTCGACGGGGAGTGGCTCCCGGGCAATCCGCCGCTGATCGGACCGACCTCGCATGCCATGTGGCTCGGCTCCACGGTCTTCGACGGCGCCCGCTGGTTCGACGGCATCGCGCCGGATCTCGACCTGCACTGCCAGCGCATCAACCGCTCGGCGCTCGCCATGGGCTTGAAGCCGGTGAAATCAGCCGAGGAGATTGTGGCACTTGCCTGGGAAGGCGTCGCGAAATTCGATGGCGCCACACCGATCTACATCAAGCCGATGTATTGGGGCGAGCACGGTTCGCCGGGCAGCGTCGTCTCGGTCGATGGGGACTCAACCCGCTTCGCGCTCTGCCTGTTCGAGGCGCCGATGGGTGGCCATGGCGGCACCAGCCTCACCGTCTCGCCCTACCGCCGCCCGTCGCCGGAAACGGCGATGACCGAGGCGAAGACCGGCTCGCTCTATCCAAACAGCGGCCGCATGATCGCCGAAGCGCGCAGCCGCGGCTTCGACAATGCGCTGGTGCGCGACTTGAACGGCAACGTCGTCGAAACCGCTTCTTCGAACGTCTTTATGGTCAAGGACGGCGTAGTGATGACGCCGGCCGCCAACCGAACCTTCCTCGCCGGCATCACCCGCGCCCGCGTCATTGGCCTGCTGCGCAAGGCCGGTTTCGACGTGCACGAAGCAACACTCTCCGTCGAGGATTTCATGCAAGCCGACGAGATCTTCACCACCGGCAACTATTCCAAAGTCGTCGGCGTCATCCGTCTCGACGACCGCGATCTCCAGGAAGGCCCGGTCACCCGCAAGGCGCTGGATCTCTACATGGACTGGGCCCACGGCCGCAGCGAAAGCGAAGAGTGAGCAGCGGTTCGGCGAAGCCGAAGCAATCGATCCAGTGAATCGATTGCCGCGACGAACGCCCGGAGCGCAAGCGCAGGGCAGAGGGGGGTGCCGCACACCCTACCGAGAGATACCAAGCCGCCCACTTGCATAAAATGCATGGCAGGTTTGCCCAAAACGGCTTCGTCCTCCCCCATCTTTTCGCCATAGTGGCGCCGAAATTCCGTAAGCGGGGAGGAAGAGGCTTATGACTATGCTGTTCGACGAACAAGGCGAGATCATCCGCGAACTGGGTGTTGCCGCCGATATCGACCCTGAGCAGGAGATCGAACGGCGAACTGCTTTCCTCAAGGATTATCTCGTCGCCTCGGGCATGCGCGGCTACGTCCTCGGCATCAGCGGCGGCGTCGATTCGCTGACGGCGGCGCTGCTGGCTCAAAAGGCGGTGCGCGAGCTGCGGGAAAGCGGCCATGCGGCCGAATTCATCGCCGTGCGCCTTCCCTATGGTGTCCAGGCGGACGAGGCCGATGCGGTGAAGGCGCTGGAAACGATCGGCGCCGACCGCTCGATGGTGGTCAACATCAAAGCGTCGGCGGATGCGATGCTTGCCGCCGCGCAGGACGGCGGTCTCGCCTTTGCCGATGCCGGCCGTCAGGATTTCATCCTCGGCAATATCAAGGCGCGCCAGCGCATGATCGCCCAGTTCGCCCTTGCCGGGGCGCTTGGCAGCCTCGTCATCGGCACCGATCATGCGGCCGAGGCGGTCATGGGCTTCTTTACCAAGTTCGGCGATGGCGCCGCCGATATCCTGCCGCTCGCCGGCCTCAACAAGCGCCGCGTCCGCCTGCTGGCAAAGCGGCTCGGCGCCCCGGACGAACTGGTGTTCAAAGTGCCCACAGCCGATCTCGAGGACCAGCGGCCGCTGCGCCCCGACGAGGAGGCCTATGGCGTCAGCTATGACGAGATCGACGATTTCCTCGAAGGCAAGCCGGTCGGCGAGATCGCCCGCCGCCGCATCTTCGCCGCCTATCGGGCGACCGCCCACAAGCGCGCCTTGCCGGTGGCCGTCAACGCCCTCTGAAGGTCGTCCAGGCGCGGGATGCGTGCGGGCGCGACCCGGGGTTTACGGCCTGACCGGCTCGCCCGTCCGTCCTGACGAAGCGAGATAGGCATGCGGCGCGAAATAGACGCCGTCGGCATCGAAGGCTTCGAGGTCTTCGGCCTGCAGCGCCTCGCGCACATTCGGCCGTGCCGCCACCCGCGCCATGAAGCCGTGCAGCGCCGGCCATTGCTTGAGATCGATATCGGTCCAGGGCGACCAGTTCAGGCAGACGAAGAGATAGGCATCCGCCACCGTGAAGGCATCGCCGGTGAGATAGGGTCCGGCAAGACGGCCGTTCAGCCATGTCAGCCGCTTCGATATCAGCGCGCGGACCTCCCCATGAACACCGGAATAAGTCGGGTCGAAGAGCAGCACCATCGGCTTGTGCAGCTCGGCGGTGATGAAGTTGAGATAGGACTGCACTTCGTTGCGGCGGAGATCGCCGATCGGCGGCAATAGGGCTGCCCCTTCGGGCACGCTGTCGGCGAGGAACTGCACGATCGCCGGCCCCTCGGTCAGCACCTTGCCATCGTCGAGCATCAGCGCCGGCACATAGCCGTTGCCGTTGATCGCGAGATAATCCTCGCCGTTGCTCGTCCTGTGGGTCTGCCGGTCGACCTGGACGAGCTCGATATCGAACCCGAGCTCTCGGCAGATGATGTGCGGCGAAAGCGAGCAGGCCGCGGCGTGCATGTAAAGTTTCATTGCGGTTTCCTCTCCTTGCGGAGGCGGTCGATGCCGCCGGCCGACAGTGTTGAACATCTGTACTGTTTCGCATAAAATGACTCTCGTCAAGAATTTAATGCGAAACGGTACAAATATGAAGGACGAGAAGAGGCGCGGCCGCCCGAGGGCCTTCGACGCCAAGGCGGCGCTCGGCAAGGCGCGCGATGTCTTCTGGGACAGGGGGTTTGCCGCCGCCTCGCTCGACAATCTGAGCGCTGCGACCAACCTCAACCGCCCGAGCCTCTACGGCGCCTTCGGCGACAAGGAGGATCTCTATCTCGATACGCTGGAGGGGTATCGGCAGGACGGCATGAATACGCTCGCCGAGGCGCTCGACCCGTCACTGCCGCTGCGCGACAACATCGCCCGCGTTTATGCCGGTGCGCTGGCGATCTATCTGCATGGTGAAACCGCCGCCCGCGGCTGTTTGCTGATCGGCACGGCGTCGGCCGAGGCGGTCCAGCATGAGCGGGTCCGCGAGGTGCTCGGCCGCAGCCTCAACGATTTCGACGACAAGATTGAGAAGCGCATGCGGCTTGGCGTGGAAAGAGGCGAGCTTCCGGAAAGCGCCGATCCGCAGATGCTTGCCAGGCTCGCCTCCGCCGTCATGCATTCGCTCGCCGTCCGCGCCCGCGCCGGCGACAGCCGCGAGGTATTGGAAGCGATTGCCCGGTCAGGCGTCGAGCTGATCTGCGGAAGCGCCAATAATCCTTAGGTCGAGTCCCGGGTCTCCGTATCCCTCGGCCGGACTACCCAGGCATAGGCCGCACCGGCGAGAAGCAGCACGGAGGTGCCGAGGAACACCGCCCGCATGCCGATATGGCCGCCGACAAAACCGCCAAGGATGGGGCCGGCCACCTGGCCGACATATTGCGAGGAAATCGAAAGCCCGAGAATGCTGCCGGCCGCACTATCCGGCACGCGGTGGCGGATGACCGCGGCGATGCAGGGCAGCAGCCCGCCGAGTGCCACACCCATCAGGAAACGCAGGAAGATCAGCTGCCAGGCGCTGGTGACGAAGGTCTGCGGGATCAGCAGCAGCCCGGCGATGGCGAGCGCGCCTGCAATCACCGACCAATGGCCGATCCTGTCGGCGAGCTTGCCGAGCCATGAGGCTGACAGGATGCTGCCGAGGGCGGCGGCCGACATGACAACGCCTGATACCATCGTCACTTGGGATTCGACGGGCACCAGCTGCGCGACATAGACGGTGATGATCGGCTCGATCGACATATTGGCAAACATCAAGAGCATGCCGGTCGCCAGCATGGCGATGACGGGCCGCTTGTCGGCAATGGATTTCCAGCCGCCGCTGGCCTTGGCCGCCTTTTTGCGGGCCGGCGATTTTTCCTCCTTGATCAGGAAGGCCGTGGCGAGGAAGGCGAGGAAGATCATGCCGCCGGCGGCGAGGAACGTGCCGCGGATGCCGATGATCGGCGGCAGTGCGCCGCCGATGAGCGGCCCGACGAGATTGCCGGCCATGATGCCGGAAGACAGAACGCCGAGCGCCCAGGCCGAACGATCCTTCGGCGTCTGCGTCGCCACCAGCACCATCGAGCCGGAGGCATAGCCACCGGCAAGCCCGACGAAGAGGCGCAGCGCCACCAGCTGCCAGACATTGCCGGCCATGCCCATCAGCGAGATCGCCAGCGTCATGCCGAGGCTGGCGCGCACCAGCATCAGCTTGCGGCCGTAGATGTCGCCGAGCCGGCCCCAGAGCGGCGCGACCAGAGCCGCGGCGAAGAAGGTGGCGCCATAGGCGATGCCCGACCATTGCACGATGTCAGCATGGTCGCTGACGCCGAGTTCCTCGACATAAAGCGGCAGGAAGGGAAGCAGCAGCGTCATCGCCACGATCGTGGTGAAGGAGCCGATCAGCGAGATGGTGAGATTGCGCTTCCAGTATATCGAGCCCGGCCTGGCGCTGGCGTCCCACTGCGTATCGGTCATTTTCTCGGCCTCGGCATTGATCTACAGCGCCGCTGTAGCACTTTGAAATCTGCATATTTCCTTAAATCGGTTCCGATTTGAGGAAATATGCGGCGGCGAAGTTCGCACGCCTGATGGAACGATGTGCCCTTTGCCGCGGCGAGGGGATCGGCGCGGGTGAAACTGTCCTGAAGATCGAGCTTTTCGAGGTCGAGCGCATAGGCCGTAGCGGTGCATGCGCTCGCCGTTCCAGGGCGGGCACGCGCTGATATAACCGCGCTATGGCCCATCCTCAAGACAACGCTTTCCAGATCGCTGACCTGTCTTTGGAAATGAGAGCTGCAATCTGGACCCTCTCCGGCAAAAGTGCTAGAACAGGACCGATTGCATGATGCAATCGGTTAATCCAAGGACATTGCCATGAACGACATGCGCACATCCCGAGAACAGACCGTCCGTCATCTCTACGCCGCCTATCTCGACGACCGCAAGGATATCGTCGGCGCCATGTTGACGGAGGATTTCACCTTCTCCAGTCCGCGCGACGACCACATCGACCGGGCGACTTATTTCGAGCGCTGCTGGCCGAAGGAGCCGGTCTTCCGCGGCTTTGACATCGAATTCCTGGCGATCGACGGCGACGAGGCGGTCGTCCGCTACCGTGCCGAAAAACGGGATGGCGGCAGCTTCCGCAACATAGAGAGCTTTCGCTTCCGCGGCGACAAGATCGCCTCCGTGGATGTCTATTTCGGCCGAAATCTGTAGCTCCGGCCGAGGCTGTGATCGCCCTGGCTTTACAGGAGGCGTATCGCCGAAGTGCCGATGATGATCATCGACACCGCCACCATCAGCGGCCGCACCGGCAGCCGTTTGACGAGGATCGCGCCGAAGGGGGCGGCGATGACGCCGCCGATGATCAGGCCGATCGCCGAATCGAGTTCCGACCAGCCGAGCGTCAGGATGAAGGTCAGGGAAATCGTAAGCGTCACCGCGAATTCGGTGAAATTGGTCGAGCCGATCACCCGCTTCAGGTCGTGACCGCGGCTGACGAGCGAACTGGTGACGATCGGCCCCCAGCCGCCGCCGCCGATCGCATCGAGCACGCCGCCGAAAAGCCCGACCGGCGGCACCATCCAGTCGCGAACATCCCGCTTCGGCGGCGGCCGAAAGGCCTTGTAGAGAATCACCAGCCCGATCGCGATCAGATAGGCCGACACGAAGGGCTCGATCGCCTTGCCGTCAATATTGGCAAGCAGATAGGCCCCGATCGCGCCGCCGATCATACCGGCCGGTGCAAGGCGCGCCACCAGGCGCCAGTCGACGTTGCGGTGATAGGCATGCGAGATGCCCGAGGCGGCGGTGGTGAACATTTCCGCCACATGCGTCATGGCGCTGGCATTGGCCGCCGGCACCCCGAAGGCGAGAAGGCTCGTCGTCGATAGCACGCCGAAGGCCATGCCGAGTGCGCCGTCGACGATCTGCGCGCAGAAACCCACGACGATGAAAAAGAAGAAATCCGATGTCATGCAGTCCCCTCAGACGAACGGTAGCATCAGAATAAGCGACGCGGGGAAAAAATTTCCGGTCTCAGCCGGCAAGTCCGCGCTGCTTCAGCCGGATGATCTTGAAGAAGCCGTTCGGAAAGACCGGCAGGATATCGGCAGCGGCAAAGTCACCGCGGCGCTCGGCCCAGGCGACGATGCGGTGAATGCGGAAGGCGGAGGACCAGCCGATGTGACGCACCAGCGGCGCCACTGCCGTCTCGATCGCACCCTGCAGACCGGCGCCGTCGCCAAGCTTGCTGGCAAGGATGATTTCGCCGCCTGGCCTCAGCACTCTCGCGCATTCGTCCAGCGCCCGTTCGGGTTCGGGGATGAGCGTGATGACGAAGGGCAGGCAGACGGCATCGAAAGACCGGTCGGCAAAGGTGAGCGCATGCGCATCCATTACCTCCAGCGCCTGCACATGCTCAAGGGTTTCGCGTTTCGCCTTTTCACGCGCCCGCGCGATCATGTGTTCGGAAATGTCGATGCCGGTCACCCGGCAGTGGCGCGGGTAATGCCCGAGTGTCAGGCCGGTGCCGACGCCGATCTCCAGGATGTCGGTGCCGGCCGCAGCGGCCAGGGCTGCAAGCTTGCGGTGGCCATCGCGCAGGATGCCGCGATAGACCCGGTCATAGACCGGTGCCCAGCGCTGATAGATTTTTTGCTGATCTTCCGCCCTGCTGCGAAGCTCTGACATGCCGGCACCTCCCCAGAAAATTCCAGGAAAAGTGAAAAGCGGTTTTCCAGGAATTGCATAAAACAAAAGATTTCAGCGGTTCTGCGCTTCCATGAAATAGCGCGATCCGCCGTAAAGCCCAGCCTTTCAACTCGTAAGGGTAGGCTCCGGTTCCCCACGAAATGTCACGCAAGGCACAGATTCTCACCTGCGACCACTTTAGGGGCGCCTGGGTGGCAGTCCGCTGCCGCCTATTTTGCCGGCATCAGCCCAAGCTGTTTGGCGTCCAGTTCGCTGCCGATCTCGACGGTCTTCTTTTGCTTGTCGTAGACGCAGATCTGGGCGATCAGCCCCTTGGCGCCCTTCGGCTTGCCGGTCACCAGGGCAAGCCCGTAATGCGAGCTGCCGAAGGGATCGACGGTGGCGCTGGGCTTCTCGATCGTGACCGCTGCCTTCTTGCATTTGGCCTCGACGTCGGCGGCGAGCTGCTTCCAGGCCTCATCGGAGGAGGCATGCGCCGCACCTGCCAGCGAAAGCAGCGCGGCTGTGGCGAGAAGCTGGATTATATTCCTGTTCATATCGGTCTCCGTTGATCTTTATCCCCAGCGAAGCGGTTTTCGGGGCGGGCATCCCCAGGGATTTGTCCAGGCAATTTGCATGCGCGATTCCAGCCTTGCAACTGAGGCAAATTTTCCTCCGGTCGGTCGTTTTTTGATAATTCGCCGGTTGCCTCTCCCCCTTTCCCCTCCTATGTTCCGCCTCACCTGCCGAGACGCAATCTATTGCCAAGAGGAGATCTGACATGGCTTTCGAATTGCCTGAACTTCCCTATGACTACGAAGCGCTTGCTCCCTTCATGTCGAAGGAAACGCTGGAGTTCCATCACGACAAGCACCACAAGGCCTATGTCGACAACGGCAACAAGCTCGCCGCCGAAGCCGGCCTTTCGGACCTCTCGCTCGAAGACGTCGTCAAGAAGTCCTTCGGCACCAATGCCGGCCTCTTCAACAACGCGGCCCAGCACTACAACCACATCCATTTCTGGAAGTGGATGAAGAAGGGCGGCGGCGGCAACAAGCTGCCTGGCAAGCTCGAAGCGGCCTTTACGTCCGATCTCGGCGGCTACGACAAGTTCAAGGCCGATTTCGCCAATGCCGGCGCCACCCAGTTCGGCTCCGGCTGGGCCTGGGTTTCCGTCAAGAACGGCAAGCTCGAAATCTCCAAGACCCCGAACGGCGAAAACCCGCTGGTTCACGGCGCCACCCCGATCCTCGGCGTCGACGTCTGGGAGCATTCCTACTACATCGACTATCGCAACGCCCGCCCGAAATATCTCGAGGCCTTCGTCGATAGCCTGATCAACTGGGACTACGTCCTGGAACGCTACGAAGAAGCCACGAAGTAAGCGGTACCAGACTCGCCGCCATGGCGGCGATGTCGTCCGCCTTTTTGAATTTGACACCCGGCGCGTCCAAAGCGCCGGGTGTTCTGTTTTCACGCGAAGCCGTCACATGCCTGTCATCGGCCGCTCCTAATCACGCCCCATGTCTTCCTCTGCTTCTCCCCTGTTCCGCTTCGGCATTATCGCCGACCCGCAATATGCGGCGATCGCGCCGCACGTCGCGATGGATCGTTATTACGCCAACAGCCTTGCCAAGGTCGCCGAGGCGATCGAGATCTTCAACGGCGAGGAGCTGAGCTTCGTCATGACGCTCGGCGATGTCATCGACCGCAGCTTTTCAAGCTTCGACGATATCCAGCCGGTCTATGAGAAGCTGAGGCACGAGGCGCTCTTCCTGCTCGGTAACCACGATTTCTCGGTCTCTGCAGGACACTTGTCCGAAGTCGCCGCGCGCCTCGGCATGCCGTCGCCCTATTACAGCTTCTTGCGCCACGGCTGGCGCTTTATCGTGCTCGACGGCAACGAGGTCAGCATCTTCGCGCCGCCAGAAGGCCATCATCATCGCGCCCTTGCCGCCGAGATGCTGGCCGAGCTGCAGGCCAAGGGTGCGAGGAATGCCCATCGCTGGAATGCCGCGCTGAGCGACGAGCAGTTCGCCTGGCTTGCCGATGAAATCGCAAAAGCGGCCGAGGTCGGCGAGAAGGTGATTGTCATGAATCACTATCCGGTGCATCCGCCCAGTGAGCACGGCATGTGGGACAGCGAGCGCATCGTCGCGCTGCTCGCCTCGCAGGCCAATGTCGTCGCCTATCTCAACGGTCACGACCACGTCGGCAATTACGGTATGGCCGGCGCCTGCCACTTCGTCAATTTCAAGGGCGTGGTCGATACCGAGACGCAAAACGCCTTCGCGATCGTCGAGGTCCATGCCTCCAGCATCGAAATCCGGGGCTTCGGCCGCGAGGTGAGCCGCACGCTGTCCATCTAGCTGATTGCCGGCTCAGCCGGCATCGCCTTCATTTCACTGATGTCGCGCTTCGGTGGTGTCCCGAACATGCGGGCATATTCGCGGCTGAACTGGGAGGCGCTCTCGTAACCCACCTGATAGGCCGCGTTTGCGGCGTTGAACCCATCGGTCACCATCAGCCGCCGGGCCTCGAGTAGCCGCAACTGCTTCTGATACTGCAGCGGCGTCATCGAGGTCAACATTTTGAAATGCTGGTGGAAGGAGGAAGGGCTCATCTTGGCTGCCGCCGCGAGCTTTTCCACCCGCACGGCGTCCGCATAATTACCGCGCAACAAGTAGATGGCCTCGGCCACGCGGCGCGTATGGCTGTCGGGTAATGCAAGCTTGCAGATCTCATTGCCATTTTTTCCGGAAAGCAACCAGAAACTGATCTCTCGCATGATTGCCGGATGAAGGATTGGGATCGCTTTGGGCGTCGCGAGCGTCCGGATCAGTCTCAGTATGCAGTCCTGCAGCTCGGGGCCGAATTCTTGTACGAAAACACCCGGCCCGCCGTCGCCTGCCGGCTTCGGCGGTGCACCCATCTCCTCCAGCACCTCGCGCAGGATAGTGACGTCGAGTTCCAGGTTGATGGCGATCATCGGCCGTTCGGCACTGGCTTTCGTCACCTGTCCGAAGGCCGGCATCTCGACGCTGATGATCAGCGCCTGCATCGCTTCGTAATCGAAGAGCCGATCTCCGAACATGAGCTGCTTCGCGCCATCGACGATGATGCAGAGCGCCGGTCGGTAGATCGCCGGTTTCGGCATGGAGAGAGTGCTGGAACGCATCAGGAAAAAACCGTCAATAGCGGTGGCAAAAAGCCCGTCACCTCCGCCATGGGCATCCATGTACCCGTTGAGCGCCTTCTTCAGATCTGCAGACATCCTGGTCTCCAATGAACGCGGGGTCGGTCTGCCGCGCCGGTGAGGGTGATCTTAATCCCTCAGCCCGTCTGGGCAAGGTGTTTGGAGGAATAGGCAAGAAATTGCAGGGTTTCGGCATTCAGCATTCGGGGCTTGCGGCGCATAGATAGGCCATCAAAACATCAGGAGTACCTGACATGCCTAACCAGAATTCAACCTCTAAAGTCGCAATCGTTACCGGCGGAAGCCGCGGCCTGGGCCGCAATACGGTCGTCAATCTGGCAAGGAGCGGCGTCGATGTGATCTTGACCTACAACTCGAACCGCGACGAGGCAGACAAGGTCGTCGCTGAGATCGAGGCGCTGGGCCGCAAGGCCGCCGCACTTCAACTCGATGCCGGCAACGTGGCAGCGTTCGATGCCTTTGTCGAAAGTGTACGCGAAATCCTCAAGGGCTGGGGGCGTGAGCATTTCGACTTTCTCGTCAACAATGCCGGCACCAGCTACCACGCCCCGATTTCGGAGACAACCGAGGCGGAAATGGACAAGCTTTACAACCTGCATTTCAAGGGCGTCTTTTTCCTCACGCAGAAGCTCCTGCCGGTGATCGAGGACGGCGGCCGCATCGTCAACCTCTCCAGCGGTCTTGCCCGCATGGCCATGGTTGGCGCATCGGCCTATGGCTCGATGAAGGGTGCAGTCGAGGTGCTGACGCGCTACATGGGCAAGGAGCTTGGCCCCCGCGGCATTGCCGTCAACACCGTCGCCCCGGGCGCCATCGAGACCGATTTCAGCGGCGGCATGGTGAGGGACAATCCGGAGATCAACCGTGCAGTCGCTTCTATGACCGCACTCGGCCGCGCCGGTGTGCCCGACGATATAGGGCCGATGATCGCCTCCCTGTTGAGCGATGCCAACCGTTGGGTCAATGCCCAGCGCATCGAGGTTTCGGGCGGCATGTCGCTCTGAATAATCGCGATTGGGTGAACAGCTAGACGGCGATCGGTTTCTCCGTCCAACCGCTGGTCCAAAGTTCCCGCAACCGGTCGCCGTCGCCCTTGAAGAAATCCTCAGCTGTTGCGCAGCGCTCCACCCGGTCGCTGCGGAAATTGCGGATCGCCTGGCGCAGTTCGCACCAGGCGACGATATTGGCGGTCTGCGAATAATAGATCAGCGCGACCGGCCGGATCGTCCTCTCGCTCGCGCGGCCGAGTTCGTCGCGGTAACCGAGCATCAGCTTGCGTTCGTCACGGATCGCGCGGCGCACGATCGCAAGGTCGAAGCCTGCCGGCTGCGCAATCGAGCCCCAGGCATAAAGCGCCTTGTTGTCCATCGCCTGGCGCAGCGGCGCCGGCACGGCGCCTGATATCTTCCGGTTGACCCGGCGCGCGGCCTGTTTCAGCTCCTCGTCGGCCGTCCGTTCGAGCAGCGCCAGCGACAGCACGATCGCCTCCATCTCCTCGATCGAGAACATCAGCGGCGGCAGGTCGAAACCCGGCCGCATGATGTAGCCGATACCGCGCCCGCCTTCGATCGGCACCCGCATTGCCTGAAGCGCGGCGATGTCGCGATAGATCGAGCGCACGGTCACTTCGAGCGTCTCCGCCATCGCCGCCGCCGTCATCGGCTTTCTTGCCAGCCTGAGGATCTGAATGATCTCGAAAAGCCTGGAGGCCTTGCGCATTTTACCTCTCCATCCGCCACGCTCCTGACAATACACTGTCAGTTGGGTTTGCGTATAGAGCCGCCTATCGGATTGAAATCAATCAGGGTCTTTCAAAACGACCCGCAGAACCCAAGGGCGGTAACTGACATGAACTACCATGAAAACCTCTGGCTCTTCTTCACCCTTCTCTTCGGCATCATCATCGTGCCGGGCATGGACATGCTCTTCGTGCTCGCCAATTCGCTGACCGGCGGCGTCAAACGCGGGCTGGCGGCGACCGGCGGCATCATGGCCGGCGGCGCGGTGCATTCGGCCTATGGCGCGGCCGGCGTCGGCGTGCTCGTCACCATGCTGCCGCAGTTTTTCAACGTGCTGCTCTTTGCCGGCGTCGCCTACATGATCTGGATCGGCATCTCGCTGATCCGCAGTTCGATCACCGTCGAGGCGGTCGGGCCGGGAACCGCGCGCTCCGGCTGGCGCGCCTTCCGCCAGGGCGCCGTCACCTGTCTGGTCAATCCGAAGGCCTATATTTTCATGTTTGCCGTCTATCCGCAGTTCCTCAGGCCGGAATATGGCCCCATCTGGATGCAGGGGCTGATCATGGGCGCCATGACCGTCGTCACCCAGTTTGCCATCTACGGCACGCTGGCGATGACGGCCGGCCGCAGCCGCGACTTGCTCGTCGCCAACCCTGATGTCACGGCCTTTGTCGGCCGCTTCGCCGGACTGCTGCTGGTTGCGGTCTCCGCCTTCAGCCTCTGGCAGGGGTGGAAAAGCGCTTGAGCGCCACTGCATGTCGCCCGGAAGTGTGCAGCGGTTCCGGGATAACGACGTGCATAAAGCAGAGAACTGCCTATCACATTGTTTTTATGATGATCCGGCAAAACGTGACTGCCCAGAAGCATGGATTTTGTCATGCTGCCGGTGCAGATTGGCCATCGGCCAGCTTGGCCGAGGAAAAAGGGAGAGCAATATGAATTGGAAAGCAGCAGCGGCGGCCGTAGCCATGGCCGGCATGGCCTTCGGTTCGGTGACCGCCGCCGACGGCACCCATGATTCGCGGGTTGCGTTGATGAAGCAGATCGGCGGTTCGGCCGGGGCCTTAGCAGCCATCGCCAAAGGCACCAAGCCGTATGACGCCGAAGCGGTGAAGGCGGCGCTGACGACGATCGCCACAACGGCCAAGGTCTTCCCCGACCAGTTCAAGCCGGGCACGGAGACCGGCGACGAGGCAGCGAGCCCGAAGATTTGGGAAAACATGGACGACTTCAAGGCGCGCGCCGCCAAACTCTCTGCTGATGCCGAAACCGCGCTGGCTCAGCTTCCGGCCGATCCCGCAGCCATTGGTGCGACGATGAACACGCTCGGCGCCAATTGCGCCGGCTGTCACAAGGCCTATCGCCTCGGCAAGTGAGCGATAGGCCGTTTTCATCTGGATACGCGATCCGCGCCAGCCTTGCCGCCGGCGCGGATCGCCTTATTCTCCGCCTGCGCGGACCGGTCGCGGGATCGACTGCAGGGAAATGTTGACAACAGGGGAGGCGGCGCATGGTCCGCAGGTTCATCCGGGTACTGCTCTGTCTGATCGGCGTCGCCGTCCTCGGCGGGGGCGCCTTCTATCTCGTCACCGCACCCGATCCGCTGCCGGAGAGCCATTGGGCGGGTCTCGGCGCGCCCGACCTGGCAAACGGCCAGATGGTTTTCTGGGCGGGCGGCTGCGTCAGCTGTCATGCTGCACCCGGTTCCGAAGGCGATGCCAAGCTGACACTTGCAGGCGGCCTGGCGCTGAAGAGCCCCTTCGGGACCTTCCATGTGCCGAACATCTCACCCGATGAAACGGCCGGTATCGGCGGCTGGACACTTGCTGAGTTCGGCAACGCGATGAAGCGGGGCGTCGGCCCGGGCGGGCAGCATCTCTATCCGTCCTTCCCCTATGGCTCCTATTCCCGCATGAGCGACAAGGACGTCAACGATCTTTTCGCCTTCCTGAAAACCCTGCCGAAGAGCGCAAACGTCGCGCCGCCGCATGACCTGCCATTCCCTTACAACATCCGGCTGGCGCTCGGCGGCTGGAAATTCCTCTATCTCAACGACCAGCCGCGCGTCGCCCTGGCAAAGAGCGACGACAAGATCAAGCGCGGGCAATATCTCGTCGAAGGCCCCGGCCATTGCGGCGAATGCCATACGCCGCGTGATGCGCTCGGCGGCTTCAAGGCGGATCAGTGGCTTGCCGGCGCGCCCAATCCGGAAGGCAAGGGCCGCATACCCGATATCACCCCGGCCTCCGAGAGCATCGGCAGCTGGAGCGAAGCCGATATCGTGAGCTACCTCGAAACCGGCTTCACGCCCGATTTCGATTCCGTCGGCGGCCAGATGGTCGATGTGCAGCAGAACATCGCCCGCCTGGAGGCCTCCGATCGCGAGGCGATCGCCGCCTATCTGAAGGCGGTGCCGGGGCGTTAAAGCATGTCGGGCAAAAATGTGCAGTGGTTTTGCGGGATAAAAGGGCGCTGCATTTTCCGAAAGCCGATCTCGATCCTGCTTACAGGGATGTAGGACCAGGCATGAGATCATAGGGATGGCGCCAGCCGGGCATGTTGCTGATACGATCTTTCCAGGCTGCGATTGCCGGATAGGCGCTGTGATCGATTCCGGTTTCCTCCGGCATGAAGACGTAGCCCGCCAGAGAGAGGTCGGCGATCGTCACCCGGTCGCCGACCATGAAGGCCCGGTGCGCCAGATGTTCGTCAACAATTGCATAGGCAGCTTTAGCCCTCAGTCTTAAAAACTCGACGACGGGTGTCTCGCCGCTCTTCTGCAGGCCATACATGAACCTCAGCGTCGCGTAATAGCTCGTGAATTTATGGTTGTCGAAAAGGATCCAGCGCATGACGTCGCGTCGTTCTTCGGCCGTCTGCGCGCCAAACTGGCCTGTCACCTCTGACAAGTAGTCCAGGATAATACCCGATTGGCTGATCTTCATTTGCCCATGTTCGAGCACAGGCGCTTCGCCCTGTTCGTTGATGGTTTTTCGCCATTCTTCAGTTCGCGTTTCGCCGCCCA
Source organism: Rhizobium sp. 10PS4 (assembly GCF_032464805.1). NCBI lineage: Bacteria > Pseudomonadati > Pseudomonadota > Alphaproteobacteria > Hyphomicrobiales > Rhizobiaceae > Rhizobium > Rhizobium sp. 10PS4. The sequence goes on from NZ_JAWDIW010000018.1 coordinate 58,549, forward strand.
GATAATCAACGAAAATGCTTTCCCACTTGATGCCGGCGAGAGCAAAGAAGAGTGCGACCTTGTAACAATTCCCCGAGAGAGCGAAGCAATGGAGTTTGAAGTCAGGCATGAAAAGCTCCTTACAAAAATAAAACTCAAAAGGATTGATCACGCGAATCTGGAAGATCGCGATGCGCTTTAAGTAATCGACTGCAGGTAGCGCATGCCGGTCACCGGACGCGGGATGAAATCCAGCTGTTCGTAGAAGCGGTGCGCCAGCACGTTTCCGGTCGCGGCGCTGACGGAGAGGTAGCCGCAGCCGGCATTGCGGGCGGTCTCGCGCGCCCGGTCGACGAGGAGCTGGCCGGTGCCGTGACCGCGATGGCCGTCGCGCACGAAGAGATGGTGCAGGTCCATGCCGCGCTTGCCTTCCTGCGCCCTGTAGAGCGGTACGAGAATGGCGTAGCCGATCAGCCCTTCGCTGGTCTCGGCGACGAGCGCATTGATCCAGGGCAGGGGCCCGAAGAGGTCGCGCTCCAGCTGCTCCGGCGTAGTGGCAGCCGCATCGCCGTGATGGGCGGCAAGCAGGGCGATCATCTCGCCGAGCTCGGGCAGGTCGCGCGGCTTGGCGGCACGGATGGTCACCACCGATGGGCGCATCAGTGAAATTTCGCTGTCTTCGATTTCGGTCATGGTCTTCGCGTCCTTTGATAGTCTGCCGTCAGGACGCTGCCGATACAACAAAGCCGCCTGACGGCGGCTTGTTGACAATATGATCTTGTCCGGCCGCCCTTTACAGGTACAGCCAAAAATACGAGCGGCTCTGGTGCGCGTTTTCGATCATCGGTCATAGATCGTCGGAAACGCAGCCTTTGTCAATGGGGTTCGGAGCCCCAACATGGCATTGAGCTCCGGCTTCAGTCTTGATAGCATACCCCCCTATACTATATGAGAACCTGTCATGTCCCATACCACACTGCAGAAAAAGAAGCTCGTCGCCCGCGTCAGCCGCCTGAAGGGGCAGATGGAGGCGGTCGAGCGCGCGCTCGAGGCCGAGCGTCCCTGCGGCGAGATCCTGCAACTGCTCGCTTCGATCCGCGGCGCCCTGACCGGGCTGACCGGCGAGGTGCTGGACGATCACCTGCGTGAGCATGTGCTGAATGCCGCTGACGATGCGGCAAGGGCAGAGGCGGTCGAGGAAATATCGGAAGTCTTGAGAACCTATATGCGCTAGAGCAATTCCGGGAAAAGTGTGAAGCGGTTTTCCCCGGCAAAGCGCGAAGCGATTTTGCCGAGAATTGCGTAAAAACAAAACCTTAGAGCGGTTATGCGTTTTCATGAAACGCTGAACCGCTCTAAGCGCGGCGACGAAGGAGCCTGTCATGAGTGCCGGAATCGACAAAGCTGGAATTGATGCCCTGGAACATGATCACGTCTTCCTCGGCACCGATCATGCGCGCAACGAGCGGCGCATCTGGCTGGTGATCGCGCTGACGGCGGTGATGATGGTGTCGGAAATCGCCGCGGGCACCATCTACGGCTCGATGGCGCTCGTCGCCGATGGCTGGCACATGTCGACACATGCCAGCGCACTGCTGATTTCCGCGCTCGCCTATCTCTTCGCCCGCCGGCAGGCGCGCAATCCGCGTTTCACCTTCGGCACAGGCAAGCTCGGCGATCTCGCCGGCTTCGCCAGCGCCATCGTCCTCGCGCTGATCGCCCTGCTGATGGCTTGGGAGAGCCTGCTGCGCCTGTCCAATCCTGTGCCGATCGGCTTTGCCCAGGCAATCGCCGTGGCGGTGATCGGCCTTGCCGTCAATCTGGTGAGCGCCTGGCTGCTGGCCGGCGGCGGCCATGTCGCGCATGGCAATCATGCGCATCACGGGCATGCCCATAGCCATCATCATCACGGACATGGCGACCATGCCCATCACGCAAAGACCGGCGACAACAATATCCGCGCCGCCTATCTGCATGTCATCGCCGATGCCCTGACCTCCGTGCTCGCCATCGCGGCGCTGACGCTCGGTAGTCTCTACGGCTGGCTCTGGCTCGATCCCCTGATGGGCATCGTCGGCGGGCTGGTGATCGCCAATTGGTCCTGGAGCCTGATGAGATCCTCGGGCGGCGTTCTTCTCGACGTCGTTCCCGAAGGCGAGACGCTGCCAGCGGAAATCCGCGGCGCCATCGAGACGGAGGATGACCGGATCACCGATCTGCATGTCTGGCAGGTCGGCCCCGGCCATCATGCCGCGATCGTCGCCGTTCTCACCTCGCAGCCGCGCGACCCGGCTTTCTACAAGGGCAGGCTCTCGGCGCTGGGAGAACTGTCGCATGTGACGGTCGAGGTCACCCGCGCCGCATGATCGGGCGGGCGGAGACGCGCGGCGGACGACAAGATCGCTCGATGGACGATTAACATCGCTCGGCGGACGACAAAGGTCGCCGCGGGGACGAGATGCCGCCGCAATCGCTGCTTAGCTCTGTCCTCCTGATTCGCCGGAGGATTTCATGGATCTCAGTCTGACCCGCCGCATGCTGATCGGCTCGGCATTGTGCCTACCCGTGCTGACGCTTCGAGCCAATGCCGAGGAGGGGGCCAAGGGGAGTGCAGGCGAGGGCGAGGACAATATTGAACATCGCCTTGCCGCTTTGGAAAAACGCACCGGCGGCCGTCTCGGCGTCTCCGTGCTCGATACCGAGACGAGCATCTCCTTCGGCTATCGCGGCAGCGAGGCATTTCCGATGTGCAGCACCTTCAAGGCGCTGGCCGCCGCTTTCGTGCTTGCCCGGACCGACAAGGGCGAGGAGAACCTCGGCCGGCGGGTGAGCTACGGCAGGGACAAGCTCGTCGATTATTCGCCGATCAGCGAAAAACACGCCGGAACCGATGGCATGACCCTTGCCGAACTCTGCGAGGCGGCGGTGACCGTCAGCGACAACACTGCCGGCAATCTGCTGCTCGAAAGTTTCGGCGGTCCGGCGGGGTTGACCGATTGGCTGCGCTCGATCGGTGACGGCACGACGCGTCTCGACCGTACCGAGCCGACGCTGAACGAGGGCAGGAAGAGTGATCCGCGCGACACGACGACACCGGATGCGATGCTCGACACGCTCGGCAATCTGACGCTCGGCTCGGTGCTCACCGAGGCCTCCTCGGACAGGCTGATCGCCTGGCTGGTGGCGAGCACGACAGGCAAGGAACGGCTCAGGGCCGGCCTGCCTGCGGATTGGAAGGTCGGCGACAAGACCGGCACCGGCCCGAATGGATCACTCGGCGATATCGCGGTGATCTGGCCGCCGGATCGCGGCCCGATCGTCGCCGCCGTCTATATCAGCGAGACGACCGTGCCGGTAAAGGAGCTCAACCCGGTCTTTGCCGAAGTCGGCCGCATGATCGTCGAGATGGTGTGAACCAGGAAAATGTGAAGGGCATCATCGACAGCTGTCCGGTTCGCGTCGGAAAACCCCTCCCCAACCCCTCCCCACAAGGGGGAGGGATTAACCTGAGGCGAGATCCTGCCACCAAAATACGCTGCCACACGCTGCACCGTCAGGAATGAAATGCAACGGGCGCCACACGGCAGCCCCTCCCCCTTGTGGGGAGGGGTTGGGGAGGGGTCTTTCTCAAATGCGGGCAATTCGAAATGCTCCAGCTCAAGCAGCCGGTACGTCGTCCACCGTCTCGGTGCCGTCATCCTCGATGCCGGCCATCTCGCGCTTGATCTGGTCGGCGATTTCCTTCTCGATCGCGGCGCGCTGGTCGGCCGGCATGGCGGCCAGATCGGCTTCGGACAGATCGTGCTGCTCGAGGTAGCGGGCCCGGATGTATTCCGCCGGCGTCATGTTTCCCCATTTGGAGAATTCGTCGACCAGGGAATTATGCGCCGCCCTTGCCGCCACTTCTTCCTCGGAAGGCGGGTTGATATAAGGGCCTTCAGCGCTTTGAAGGGCCCACATGGTATTGGCGATCGACGGCGGCGTGCTGCTCGGTTCGAGGCCGGGCGCGGCATTGGAGGCCGTTTTCGTGAAATCCGCCGTCTGCTGATTCTTGGATTTGGCCGGCTGATCGAAAAGGCCGCCGATGCCGTAATAGTTGCGAATATTACTGGAAATTTCCATAAAAACTCTCCCCGAAAAACGGGGAGAGAATGGCGCGGCAAACCTGCGCAGAGCTTGCGGGAAGCTTCACGTCACGGCAACGTATAGGCGATCACATAATCGCCGGGCTTGGTGCCGACCGAGCCGTGGCCGCCGGCGACCATGACGACATATTGCTTGTTGTCATCGGTCGTATAGGTCATTGGCGTCGCCTGGCCGCCGGCCGGAAGCCGCGCCTTCCAGATCTCTCGTCCGTTGGTCACGTCGTAGGCGCGCAGGTAGTTATCGACCGCAGCACCGAGAAAAGCGACGCCGCCCTTGGTCAGCATCGGCCCGCCGATGCCGGGCACGCCGACCTTGAAGGGCAGGGGCAATGGCGTCATGTCGCGCACGGTGCCGTTCTTGTGCATATAGGCGATCTTGCCGGTGCGCAGGTCGACGCCCGCGACATAACCCCATGGCGGCGCCTGGCAGGGGATCTGCAGCAGTCCGAGGAAGGGACCCATGAAGACGCCGTAGGGCGCGCCGTCATTACGGTTCAGCCCCTGTTCGCTGCCCTTCTCGTCCTGGCCTCTCGGCGGAATATCGGCGGCCGGCACCAGCCGCGAGGTGAAGGCGAGATAGGTCGGCATGCCGAACATGATCTGCCGCTCCGGGTCGACCGCCACCGAGCCCCAGTTGAAGGTGCCGAAATTGCCGGGATAGACGATCGTCCCTTTAAGCGAAGGCGGCGTATAGCGGCCCTCATAGTGGTAGCGGTGGAAGTCGATGCGGCAGGCCATCTGATCAAACAGCGACACGCCCCACATGTCCTTTTCCTGGAGAGGCTCGGGCGAGAAGGTGAGGTCCGAGATCGGCTGTGTCGGCGCGGTATGATCGCCCGAGACCGCGCCGCCTGGCGCTGGTATTTCCTTGACCGGGATGATCGGCTCGCCGCTGCGCCGGTCGAGCACATAGATATCGCCCTGCTTGGTCGGGCCGACGAGGGCGGGAACGGTCGTGCCGTCCTGCTTGGTCAGGTCGATCAGCGCCGGCTGGGCCGGGACATCCATGTCCCAGAGATCGTGATGCACCGTCTGGCGCACCCAGCGCAGCTGGCCGGTGGCGATATCGAGCGCGACGATCGAAGACGAGAATTTCTCGACATTCTCGCTGCGATTGATGCCGATCTGGTCGGGCACCTGGTTGCCGAGCGGGATGTAGACCATGCCGAGTGCCTCGTCGACGCTGAAAACCGACCAGCTGTTCGGCGAGTTGGTCGTATAGGTCTGGCCCTCGGTGATCGGCGTCGTCACGTCGGGATTGCCCGAATCCCAGTTCCAGACCAGCGCGCCGGTGTTGATGTCGAAGGCGCGGATGACGCCGGATTGTTCCTCGGTCGAATAATTGTCGTTCACCGCCCCGCCGACGATGATCTTGCCCGCCACCGCGACCGGCGGCGACGTAGAATAATAATAGCCGGCCGGATTGTAGCGCATGCCGGTTTCCAGATGCAGCACGCCCTGGTCGGCAAAGCTGGTGCAGACCTTTCCGTCTGCCGCATCGAGCGCGATCAGCCGGGCATCCGAGGTCGGCAGGTAGACACGCTCGGCGCAGGGCTGGCCGGCGGCGACAGTTGGATCGGCATAATAGGTGACGCCGCGGCAGGTCTGATGCTGCCGGTCGGGGTTCATGCCGGAGTTGGAGTCGTATTTCCATTTCTCCTTGCCGGTCTTGGCGTCGAGCGCGATCGCCCAGTTGTGCGGCGTGCAGAGATAGAGCGTGTCCTTCACCTTGAGCGGCGTCACCTGATAGGTCGTCTCGCCGACATCGTCCGGCCGCTTGACGTCGCCGGTCTGGTATCGCCACGCTTCCTTGAGGGTGGAGACGTTTTCGGCGGTGATCTGGTCCAGTGGCGAGTAGCGCTGGCCGAATGGCGTGCGGCCGTATTGATGCCATTCGCCATCCGGCACGCTGCCGCCGACGGCGGGGTTGGCGGTGACCTGATCCTTCGGCAGGTCGCCGGCAAGATCATGCGGGTCTGTCGTCATCGAATAAAGGGCGACCAGGATGGCGAGAATGACAGGCACGGCGAGCGGCCAGGGGTTCGCGGCATAGGTGATGCCCGTCGGACTGCGCAGGCCGAGCGGCCGGCGGATCCATGGCGTCAGCAGCCAGAGCCCGAGCAGGATAATCATGCCGCCGCGCGGGCCGAGCTGCCACCAGTCGAAGCCGACCTCCCAAATCGCCCAGGCAAGTGCTGCGACGACGAGCACCGCATAGACCCAGAGCGCCACCGCCTTGCGCATCAACAGCAGCCCGGCGGTGATCAGGAACATCAGCCCGGCGAATAGATAGAAGACGCTGCCGCCGAGCGTGACGAGCCAGAGGCCGCCGCCGCCGAGTGTGAGTCCGATGATGATGAAGAAGATGGAGGTGACGATGATCGCCATAAGGCAGTCTCCCGCTGAGGTTAGCCGGGCTGAGGGATCGGCGGAAAAGTCCCGCCGATCAGCCAGATAGCGCGAAGCAGATGCCTTTCAACGGCCACAATTGCCGCAGGGTGCGGATGCGTCGAACGGGGCGCTGGGCCGAATGGAAGCGGATCGCTGTGGCGCAGCTGCCCGCACCGAAATCGATCGAAGCGCCCGTCACGTTCCGCAGAAGGTAGCAAGCACCCGTTCGCTGGGCTTCGGCGGTTCCCTATAGGCGGCAAAGCCCGGCTGGTCCTCATAGGGTTTCGAAAGCACGCTCAGCAGCGCCTCGAACAGCGAAAAATCGCCGTTCTCGACGGCAGCTTCGATCGCCTGTTCGACCCGGTGATTGCGCGGAATGAAGGCCGGATTGACGCGGCGCATGGCGACGGCGCGCTCCGCCGCCGTCTGCGGATCGCGTGACAGCCTCTCGCGCCACTGCGCAAGCCAGGCGCCGCCGGCATCCGGCTCGCGGAAACCCACTGCAAATTCAGGCTCTGCGGCGTCATCGCCGGCAAGATCCGACAGCCGCCGGAAGGTCAGGGTGAAATCGGCACCCTGCGCCTGCATCAGCGTCAGCAGCGCCTGCACCAGGTCGAGATCGCCGTCCTCTTCGCCGGCAAGGCCGATCTTTTCGCGCATGCCGGCCAGCCAATGCGCCTGGAACCGTTTGCCGTAACTCTTTATCACGACATTCGCCTTGTCGACCGCGCTGTCAGGCTCGGCGTCGATCAGCGGCAGCAGCGTTTCGCCGAGCCTTGCGAGGTTCCATTGGCCGATGGCGGGCTGGTTGGCATAGGCGTAACGCCCGTGCTGGTCGATCGACGAAAAGACGGTCGCCGGATCGTAAGCGTCCATAAAGGCGCAGGGGCCGAAATCGATCGTCTCGCCGGAGACGGTCATATTATCGGTGTTCATCACGCCATGGATGAAGCCGACATGCAGCCAGCGGGCAATCAGCGCCGCCTGGCGGTCTGAGACCGCTTCGAACAGCGCGAGATAGGGGTTCTCGGCCTCTTTCAATGCCGGATAGTGCCGGTCGATCACATAATCGGCCAGAGCCCGCACGCCGTCGGTGTCGCCCCTGGCCGCGAAGTACTGGAAGGTGCCGACGCGGATATGGCTGGCCGCGACGCGGGTGAAGACCGCGCCAGGCAGCACCTCTTCGCGATAGACCGGCTCGCCTGTCGTCACCGCCGCCAGCGCCCGTGTGGCCGGAATGCCGAGCGCAAACATCGCCTCGCTGATGATATATTCCCGCAAAACCGGCCCGACTGCCGCCCGCCCGTCGCCGCGGCGCGAAAACGGTGTCGGTCCTGCGCCCTTCAGCTGGATGTCGTAGCGCTTGCCGCTGCGGTCAACGACCTCGCCGAGCAGGATCGCCCGCCCGTCGCCGAGCTGCGGCGAGAAGCCGCCGAACTGATGCCCGGCATAGGCCATCGCCAGCGGTTCGGCCCCTTCGGGAACGAGATTGCCGGAGAAGATCGCCGCGCCATCGCGGCGCAAGGCCTCGACGTCGAGCCCGAGTTCGGCAGCGAGCGGCTCGTTGAGCTTGATCAGCCAGGGCTCCGCCACCGCGGTCGGCGCTTGCGCCGCAAAGAAGCGTGGGGGCAAGCCGACATAGCTGTTGTCGAACGGAAAGGCCGCACCGGGCCGGTTTTTCTGCAGGGCGGAGGTCATGGTTCATAGGTAGGGCTAGGATGCCTGCCGCACAAGCCGGGGTATGAAGACCTTCACGAAGAACAGACCCGTGCAAGGAATTGTGATCTGCCTTTACCTCTCGTCAAAGCAGCTTTGCCATAAACGACATAGCGCCGCGATGATCGCGGGCGTATAGCAAATCGTCTCCCCTTGGCTTTGCGCCATGTCATCCCCCGCGGCCTTGCTGCCTTGTGTGCTCCGCCGCGCCACCGCGAGTGATCCCGGACGATGTCGGATCAGATTTACCAAGCGCCGATGGTTCGGCGCGCCGCGCCCAATTTCCGGGTGATCGCAATGATTGTCGCGAGTGCGATGCTGATGGAAAACATCGATGCGACCGTGCTTGCGACCGCGCTGCCCACTATGGCACGCGATTTCGGCGTCGGCGCTCCGGCCATGTCGATCGCCCTGACCTCCTATCTCCTGAGCCTTGCGATCTTCATTCCGGCAAGCGGCCGGATGGCCGACAGTTTCGGCTCCCGCACCGTTTTCCGCTCGGCCATCGCCGTTTTCGTCGTCGGCTCCATCCTCTGCGCCCTGGCGCCGACGCTGTCCTTCCTGGTGCTGGCGCGGCTGCTGCAGGGTATCGGCGGCGCGATGATGATGCCGGTCGGGCGCCTGGTGCTGATGCGCAGCGTCGACCGCAAGGATATGGTCAGCGCCATGTCCTGGCTGCTCGTGCCGGCGCTGATCGGCCCGATCGTCGGCCCGCCGCTCGGCGGCTTCATCGTCACCTATCTCGACTGGCGCTGGATCTTTTATATCAACGTGCCGATCGGCGTCATCGGCATGATCTTCGTGTCGATCTACATCGAAGAGGTGAAGGGTAAGGCAAGTGGTCCCTTCGATACGATCGGCTTCATTCTCTCCGGTATCGCGCTTGGCTCGCTGCTCTTCGGCTTCGAAATGTCGAGCCATGAAGGCGAGGGCGCGTTTTCGATCTTCCTGATCGCCATCGGCCTGCTTTTCGGCATCGGCTATCTCAGACATGCCCGCAAGCATCCGTCGCCGATCATGGATTTCTCGCTGATGAAGGTGCCGAGCTTCGGCACATCAGTCATTGCCGGTTCGCTGACCCGCATCACGCAAGGGGCGCAGCCCTTCCTGCTGCCGCTGCTCTTCCAGATCGGCTTCGGCCTGTCTGCGGCGGCGGCCGGCCAGATCATCATCGCGACCGCGCTTGGCGCTCTCGCCATGAAGCCGATGGCGAAGTTTGTCTTCCGCCGGCTGGGCTTCCGCAGGAGCCTCATCCTCAACGGCATCCTCGGTACGATCGGCTATGGCCTCTGTGCCGCCTTCCGGCCGGACTGGCCGATGCCGCTGATCTTCGTCGTCCTGGTGCTCAGCGCCTTCTTCCTGTCGTTCCAGTTCACCGCCTATAACACCATTGCCTATGACGAGATCAGCAAGGAGCGGATGAGCTCGGCCACCAGCTTCTACACCACCTTCCAGCAGCTCATGCTGTCGCTCGGCATCTGCATCGGCGCCTTGGCGCTGCACGGCTCCATGGCCTTGTCGGGCACTGAGACGCCGGCCCTCGGCGATTTCTCCGCCGCTTTCATCGTCGTCACCATCATCTCGATCACTGCCACCTTCTGGAACCTGCGCTTCTCGCCGACCGCCGGCGAGGAGATCACCGGCTACAAGGCCAAACAGACGAAAGGCGCCGTCGCCAAAGGCTGACGTCGGCTTTGTGCCGTCGATCGGCAAAGAGCTGGTGGCACCCACCGTCATTTCTCTCTCTGAGCTTTGTGCCGTGCCAGCCCCCCCTCTGCCCTGCCGGGCATCTCCCCCACAGGTGGGGAGATCACAAGTGGCTTGAACTTCCTGCCCATCTACCGTCTCGCCGTGCTGGATGCTCATTGTTTGGGGAAGCCAGTGCACCCAGCCAATCTCCCCACCTGTGGGGGAGATGCCCGGCAGGGCAGAGGGGGGCACACAAGGCATACCCTAGCCGGATACAACGTCTCCTCCCTCTCAGGTCGTCATGCCGCTTGCGGCAGGCATGCCTCGCAGATCGCCGCGACATGGCGGTGGTCGGTGCCGCAGCAGCCGCCGAGCACACTGAGCGCTGGCATGCGGTCGATGAGCTTGCGGTAGCGGCGGCCGAGATCTTCGGGATCGCCGGCATCCAGCGTCTCGCTATTGTCGAGCTGCTCATGGCTCATGGTCGAGGCATTGGCGCGGATGCCGGATATACGTTTCACCCAGGCGCTTCCGTGATCGAGCGCCGTTTCGAAATGCGTCGGGTGGGCGCAATTGATCATGTAATAGGCCGGCGCCCCGCCGGTCATCGCATCGGTCGTCTCGATGGCCTCCTGAAGGCTGCGGCCCGTCACCAACCGGCCATCCGTCTCCAGCGTGAAGGAGATGGCCGAGGGCATGCCGAGCGCCTGTGCCGCCCGCGCCACCCCGATCGCCTCGTCGATATTGGTCAGCGTGAAGGCGCTCACCATGTCGGCTTCCGTGCCGGCGAAAGCCCCGATCTGGAAAGCGTGGTAGTCTTCCGCTTCGGCGGCATCCATGATGCCCGCCTTGTAGCCGTCGCCGCGCGGGCCGATGGCGCCGCTGATGACGACCGGCTGCTCCGGCCGCTCATAGTCGCTGCGCAAGCCGACGAGCAGGTCGACGGCTTCCTCGTTGACTGCTTTCAGGGCTTCGGTGGTATAGCCGAGCTTCTGCCCCCAGTCCGGATTGGCCCGCCATGTGGCGGTGTCGAGCACGAAGCCCGTGCCGTGCCGCCGGGCGACATCGAGATAACGGCGATAGTAATTCCGCATCCGCTGCCGCCCGTCTTCGGAAGCCAGCAATATGAAGGCAGCGAAATGCGGAAGTTCTATCCCTTCCTGGAAGATCATCGTCGTTTCCATGCCGCCATCGGTAATGAATGTGCCGCCTTTGAGCTGCGGCAACCCGTTTCTGTACTTTGCCATTGTTGAAGCCTCTCCCTCGCGACACCCGATTGGCTGCCGTCGATGAATGATGTTCTGGCGCTTAATTGGCTGCCAAACTAGGCGACTTGCGGTATACTCCAAGCGGTTTTGGGTTTTGCCGATTGAATTCAATCGCTTGCTTCGACCGATCTTGCCGGGGGCGGAGGCAGATCTGATCATGCAACACTGAAAACTGTACCGCCGGTACAGGAGGGGACATGCGAAAGGGCGAGGAAACGCGGACGCGCATCCTCGATGTGGCGGAAGCGGCAGTCTTGCAGAAGGGTTTCGGCGGCACTTCCATCGAGGAGCTGATCGCCGAGACCGGCATCACCAAGAGCGGCTTCTTCTATCACTTCAGGGACAAGAACGAGCTCGCCAAGGCGCTGCTCAACCGCTACATCGATAATGACGAGCGCATCTATGATGAGATCTTCGGCCGCGCGCGCGATCTGACCGGCGATCCGCTGCAATCCTTCCTGCTCGGCCTGAAGCTGCTTTCCGAATTGCTCTCCGACCTGCCGAACGGACATCCCGGCTGCCTGGTGGCGACCGTCTGCTATTACGAGCGGCTGTTCGACCGGGAGATCCAAGAGACCAACCGGAATGCGGTGCTTGCCTGGCGGCGGCGCTTCGGCCGCATGCTCCGCGAGATCATGGAAGTCTATCCGCCGCGCGAACCCGTCGACGTCGACCAGCTCGCCGACATGGTGTCCTCCGTCCTGGAAGGCGGCATCGTTTTGTCGAAGACGCTGAAGGAGCCGAACACGCTGGCCGAGCAGGTGCTGATGCTCCGCACCTTCGTGAAAATGCTCTTCCTGCCGGTAGTGGAAATGCCGAGGGCCTAAAGCAACTCCAGCAAAAGTGCGAAACGGCTTTGCTGGAATTGCGCTGACATCCTCAGTCCCCGTCCTCCAACGCCGCCGCCATCTCCGCGAGCTTGCGTACGGTGTTGAGATTGCGCGACGTTCCGGGTTTCAGCGCCGGCAGCTTCAGCTTCGAGCGGCCGGAACCATTGGGATAGTGTACATAGATTTCCCTGCCGGCGAGCTTGGCCTCCTCGCCGTCGGGCGCCACCATCTTTTCCAGCGCATCGCCGGGCGGCTTTTCGGGCAGGAAGTACACGAGCAGGAAGTTCGGCTTGGCATCGGGAAAGGGTGCGTCGTCGACTACGCCGTCGAGTTCCTTGCGGCTGCGCACCATCACGCCTGGCCGCTTTCCGAGCTTCTTGCCGATTGCCTCGTCGAGCCGCTCCTCCACCGCCTTTTCCGCTTCATCCGCGCGGAAAAGCACGTTGCCGCTCTGGATGTAGGTCTTGACGTCGGAAAAGCCCAGGTCTTCGCAGATCGCCTTCAGTTCGGCCATCGGCAGCGAGCCGGTGCCGCCGACATTCACTGCGCGAAGGAGGGCGATATAGACGGGCATTTCTCTCTCCCTTGACCTTTTGTCACGCAGCACGCCCCACGCCGTCTAACCTTCACATCTTCTCCGCCACCTTGATCGCAAACGCATACTCGAACGCGATCTCTTCCAGCCGCTGGAAGCGGCCGGAGGCACCGCCGTGGCCGGCGTCCATGTTGGTCTTGAGCAGGATCGGCGCATCTCCGGTCGTCTTGTCGCGCAGCTTCGCCACCCATTTGGCAGGCTCCCAATAGGTGACGCGCGGGTCCGTCAGGCCGCCGAGCGCCAGGATCGGCGGGTAGGCTTTCGCGTCGACATTGTCATAGGGCGAGTAGGATGCGATTTGCTCGTATTCTTCCTTGCTGTCGATCGGGTTGCCCCATTCCGGCCATTCCGGCGGGGTGAGCGGCAGAGTGTCGTCGAGCATGGTGTTGAGCACGTCGACGAAGGGGACGGCGGCGATGAGGCCGGCGAACTTCTCCGGCGCCATGTTGGCAACCGCACCCATCAGCATACCGCCGGCCGATCCGCCCTCGGCGATGATCTTCGCGTAAGAGGTGAACTTCTGTTGATTCAGATAATCGGCCGCTGCGACGAAGTCCTTGAAGGTATTCGTCTTCTTGTCCATCTTGCCGTCTTCGTACCAGGAAAATCCCTTGTCCTTGCCGCCGCGGATATGGGCAATCGCATAGACGAAGCCGCGGTCGGCGAGCGACAGGCAATTGGTGTTGAATCCGGCCGGAATGGTGATGCCGTAGGCGCCATAGCCGTAGAGCAGGCAGGGGGCGCTGCCGTCGAGTGGGGTATCTTTGCGATAGAGAAGGGTGACCGGCACCTTCTCGCCGTCCCATGCCGGGGCAAAGACGCGGCGGGTGATGTAGTCGTCGGGATTGTGGCCGGACGGCACTTCCTGCGTCTTCAACAGCGTGCGCTCTCGCGTCACCATGTTGTAGTCGTAGAGCTGCGACGGCGTCGTCATAGAGGAATAGGAGAAGCGGATGATATCCGTGTCATATTCCGCCGCACCCTGCAGCCCCAGCGAATAGGCTTCCTCGGCAAAGGCGATCGCATGTTCCTCGCCGGTCGCCCGATCGCGGATCATGATCTGCGGCAGGCCGTCCTTGCGCTCCAGCCACAGGAGGTGGCGGGCATAGGCCATGTGGCTGATGATGAGCGTGCCGGGCTTATGCGGCACGACCTCGCGCCAGTTTTCCTTGCCGGGCTTATCAACCGGCGCTTCCATGATCTTGAAATCCTTGGCGTCGCCGTCATTCGTCAGGATGTAGAAGACGTCGCCGCCCTCGGTCAGCGAATATTCGATGCCTTCCTCGCGCGCCGCCACCAGCTTCGGCTCGGCCGTCAGATCCGCGGTCGACAGCAGGCGGTATTCGCTGGTCTCGTGGTCGTGAATGTCGATATAGATGAAATCGTCAAGCAGTGAGCCGCCGACGCCCATGAAGAAGCCGGCATCCGCTTCCTCATAGACCAGCCGGTCTTCCGACTGCGGCTGGCCGAGAATGTGGTGGAACACCTTCGAGGGCCGATGATTCTCGTCGAGCGCCGAATAGAAGAAGCTCTTGCCATCGGGCGCCCAGACGCCGCCGCCGCCGGTATTTTCGATCCGGTCGGTAAGGTCTTGCCCGGTCTGGAGGTCGCGCACCTGCAGCGTGAAGAATTCCGAACCCTTGTCGTCGTAACCCCAGATGCCGCGGCTGTGGTCGCTCGAATGGTCGAGGCCGGCGAGGCGGAAATAGGCCTTGCCTGATGCCTCCTTGTCGCCGTCGAGCAGCACCGCGCGGATCGTCTCGTCAGCGACGTTGCCGTCGCGGGCGATGCGGAAAAAGCGCGGCTGTTCGCCGCCGGTGACGTAGAAGGTGCCGTAGGCATAGGCCCCGTCTTTCATCGGCACCGAGCTGTCGTCTTCCTTGATGCGGCCGCGCATTTCGGCAAACAGCACCTTCTGAAGCGGCTTGGTGTCCTCCATCGCCGCGTTCATATAGGCGTTTTCGGCTTCGAGATGGCGGCGGATCTCAGGGTCGAGGATCGATGGATCCTTGAACATCGCCTGCCAGTTGTCGGCGCGCAGCCAGGCATAGTCGTCCGTGCGGGTGATGCCGTGGCGCGTATTGGAGATCGGCTTCTTCGGTGCGGCAGGCGGGGTCGGCAGGCTCTTGAAAGCGGACAAGGATTGGCTCCGGGTCGGAATGACGGGTTGGCAAGAGATAGAGGTGCACTGGTCCCGGATCAAGCGGCAAGGCTGCGCCAAGGGTAGAGGTGCCCTTCCACAGACAAGGAGGACACCCAAGCCACCTTGCCTTGATGTCACCACAATATTTAAGAAAGTCCGCTATCTCAGTGAATTTGCACGTGCCAGGCTCCCGGCAAGCTGTCGGGGGTAGGGCAAAAATTGCAGAACAGTAAGGGATTTTTTCCGCAATGCCGAAACGTCTGGTCCTGTTTCTATCCCTCGCAAGCCTTGCTGCCCCCGCCTTTGCCGTCGATCCCGCCATCAAGAAGCAGCTGGAAAAACTCGATCCCTCGACCCGTCTGGAACAGAGCTGCGACACCGAGGCGATGAGCCGCATCAATAAGGACAGCACCGGCTTCAAGCCCGACAAGGTGATCGCCTACACCTTCAAGGAGCCGATCCCCGGCGATAATTCGCTGGAGGCGCCGGGTGCCGTCTTCCGCAGCAAGGGCGACTGGTACCATCTGTCCTACAATTGCATCACCGGTCCGCAGCATATCAACGTGCGCGAGCTCAATTACGAGATCGGCGAGAAGGTGCCGCGCGAGAAGTGGAACAAGTATTATCTCTATGATTGATACGGCCTGTCCGTCCAAGCGGCTGCGGTGACATCCGGCCGCATGGCGCCGGGGGAGGGCCGCCGCTAAAGTCGGCGGTTCGAATCATAGAAACCCAATATATGAACCGCATCCTGCTCGTTTCGGCGTTCCTTCTGGTCAGCATCTCCGCTGCATTCGCGGACGAAATCCGGTCAGCGCTACCCGCTTCGGCCGTAGTCAGTACGGTTCCGGCTGCAGTCAGTCCGGTCCCGGCTGTAATCAGTCCGGCCCCGAAGGCGCCGTCTCTAAAACTCGTCGAGCCGCATCTGCATATCGCCCGTTCCAATATCGCGGGCCATGCCCGCATTGCGCTGACCTTCGATGCCTGCATGGGCCAGGCGGACGAGCGCATCCTTTCGACTCTGGTACGCGAACGCATCCCGGCAACGATCTTCGTCACCGCCCGCTGGCTGAAGCGCAATCCAGCAGCACTTGCCGTGTTCCTGCAAAACCCCGATCTCTTCGAACTCGAAAACCACGGTCAGAACCATATTCCGACCGTCGACAGGCCGACGTTGATCTATGGCATCGCGTCCGCCGGCTCGCCGCAGGCGGTGCGGCAGGAAGTCGAAGGCGGTGCCGCCGCCATGGTCGCAGCCGGCATCCCGGCGCCGCGCTGGTTCCGCGGCTCGACCGCCGAATATGATCTTTCCGCCATCGGTGAGATCCGTGCCATGGGCTATCACATCGCCGGTTATTCGGTGAATGGCGACGGCGGCTCGCTGCTCGGGGCTGGCATCACCGAAAAGCGCATCGCCTCAGCCAAGGACGGCGACGTCGTCATCTCCCACATCAACCAGCCGACCCATGCGGCCGGCGAAGGGGTAGCCAAGGCACTGGTCGATCTCAAGGTCAAGGGTACACAATTCGTCCGCCTCGGGGATGTCGAGGACACTGGTGACGACAAGACGACGGAGTAACGGCCAGAAGCGCTTTTTCGTTTAACGCAGCGCTATCTCCGGCGGTCGAAAGCGCTCATGCAGCGTTCTGGAACCCGGTCCGTCGCGGTCGAGCGCGAAATCCTCGAACCAGTCGCGATGCATGCCTGCGAGCATGGCGCCGATCATCTGCGCGGCGAGATAGGAAAATGTAATGCCGTTGCCGCCGTAGCCATAGGCAGCGAACACATGCGGTATCTCCGGCACCGGGCCGATCAGCGGCAGACCGTCGGCCGTCTCGCCGAAAGTGCCGCACCAGGCGTGTTCCACCCGCGCATCCGCCTTCGGCCACAGCCGCTTCATCTTCTCCTGGATTGCCTTGGTCTTGGCCGGCAGCTTCCGATCCCGTACCTCGGCATCGATGGTCTCGTCGTCCTCGCCGCCGGCGACGATGCGATTGTCCGCCGTCGTGCGCATGTAGAGATAGGGATGGCTGTCCTCCCAGATCAGCGCCCTGTCGCGCCAGAAATTTGCCGGGTCTTGCAGCACGGTGGCGAACGCCCAGCTAGAACTCGAGCGGTGCAGCTTCGGCATCTCGAGACCCGGCATCGAATAGCCGGTCGCCAGCACGACATGCCGCGCCTCGATGACGTGGCCTCCATCGGTCACTGCCGTGACATGATCGCCTTCGCTGTGAAGCGTGGTCACGGAAGCGTTGACCAGCAGCGCGCCGCGCCGCACCGCCATCTCGATCAAGGCCCAGGTCAGAAGCAGCGGATCGGCCTCCGCCGAACCCGGCGAATAGATCGCACCATCCCGGTCGAGCTCGAACTGTGTGAAGAGATCGGGATGTTCGAGATAGACGCCGGGCAGGCCGGCCCGGCGGCGAAGCTGGCGCTCCTCCCTGAGGTTGCGCGCGCCTTCGCAGTTGGCGGCGAGATAGAGTGTGTTGCGCGGCCGGAAGCCGCAGGCGATGCCGTTTGCGGCGATGAGCTTGGAAAGGCCGGCGACCGCAGCACCACTGCGGCGGTAGATGCCGGCCGCGCGCTCGAAGCCGTAATAATCCTCGAGTTCGCTGAGCGTGCTGTCGATTTCCCATTGCAGCATCGCCGTACTCGCCGCGGTGCTGCCAAAGCCGGGCTCCTCCCGGTCGATGACCGCAACGGAAAAACCGCGCGCCGTCAAATGTTCGGCAACCAGGGCACCGGTGATGCCGCCGCCGACTACCGCGACGTCGGTGGAAAAGCTCTGCTCGATCGGCCGCCATTCCGGCCGTATGCCGCTCTTCCCCCAGAGAGAACGGCCGCTCACCATCTGGTCGTGATCGGATTCGGTAAGATCGAGATCAGATGCCACGGACGTTCCCCCGGTTGATCATTTCGGCAATTGCGGCTGCGGCTTTTCCTCGATCAGCAGTTCGTCGATGACAGTCATGACGATCAGCGAGAGCGGCAGCGCCAGCATGGCGCCGACGGCGCCCCACATCCATGTCCAGAACAGGATGGCGATGAAGACGACGAAGGGATTGATTTCCAGCCGCCGTCCCATCACTGCGGGGAAGATCAGGTTCTCCATGAGGAGATGCACTGTGAAGAAGGCTGCGGCCGGCATTAGGCCGATGAGGATGCCATCATGAGTCAGGATGCCGGCGATGGCGACAGCAAGCGTCATCAGCGTGATGCCGAGATAAGGGATGAAGCTCGACAGGAAGGCAAAGAAGCCCCAGAGCACCGGGGCCGACAGCCCGCCGGCATAGGCGATGACGGTCATGACGACGCCGAGCCCGACATAGATCAGCGAGGCCGTTGCGAAATAAAATCCGAGTACCTGCTCGACGGCATTGATGACGCGGATGGCCGCCAGGCGCTGCGTGCGGGTGCGGAAGGTCATGATGATCGTCTTGCGCAGGTTGACCCGACCAGCGAGGAAAAACAGCAGCGCCGCAAAGAAGATCAGTCCCTGCACCAGCGCCGGCGTCAGGCTACTTGTCACCACGTGCAGCACGTTGCCAGTGTTTTCCAGCAGCGCACCGATCGACATCGACCCGCTTTCGAATGTCGCCGGCGTGATATGCAGCCATGTGATGCGCTCCAGATAAGGCATGATGCGGTTGATGGTTCGCTCGGCGAAGGCGGGGCCTTCATTGGCAAGCGTCATTAGCGGGTCGGCGAGTGAGTTGATCAACAGGAAGATCACCAGCGCCACGCTGCTTGAAAGGATGAAGGCATTGGCTAGCCGCGGCACGCCCATCTTGCTGAGCTTTTCCGCCGCCATGCCGAGGATCATGCCGACGACGACCGCAAGCGTGATTGGAATGAGGATCAGCGACATCAGGTAGACGGCGGCAAGGAAGAGAATGCCGAAGATGCCGATAATTGCCCAGGCCATGCTGACATCGAGCCCGTCCTTTTCCAGCCGGTGCAGCGGGGGCGGTGGCAACTCTTCCGCCGCCTCCTTCAGCGACTGTGCCCAGGCGCTGGTGTGGCGCTCGCCGATGGCGATCTTCTTTGCTTGTTTGCGGATGCCATTGGCGATGCCCATGCGGTGAGGTCCCCGAAGCCCCAATGCTTCGTGACGGAAACGCGCCGATGCGGTTCCGGTTCCGTGAGGGCGCGATGGCGTCGCGGCTGCGCAACCCGTTGTTGAGGCGAGCAGACCTTCCGGCGGCTTGGCGAGCGTGAATTCGCCAGCGAAAAGGCGCCGCCACCGTCATCGGCAACAGCGTAGAATTTGAGCTGTCCCGCCGGAACAACGTCACAGTCGCAGGCGTTCGACCCGAGAAGGAGTGAAGGCCATGATTGAAGATCCCGATCAGACAAAAGCCGTCAAGACCTATACGGCCGATCCACCTTATGCAGACGAGGCGACGCTGACGGCTGCCGAACAGCGCCGGTGGTGGAGTCGGACGGTCATCTGGGCCGGAGCGGCAGTCCTCATCATTGCTGGCGTGAGTGTCGCGATTTGGCCCAATCCCAGCAACAACGACCCGACGACAACGGCCTCGACGAAGCCGGATCCGATCAATGCGCAACCATCCGGCCCCGGCACCTTCAACGACGATCCTGCCTCCGGCCCAGCAAGGCCTCCGGAAGCTGTGGACCGTTCACTATCGCCGAGCGGAAATGGTGGTGGGCCGACGCAGGTGACGACACCATCGGGGGCCGAAAAGGTCCGATAGCGTCTTCGGATCAAGCCGACAGCGTTAGGCCGATGCCCCACGGATCTTTCAGGAAGACGCCGCCGTCGCGCTTCTCGCTTTTGATCTCGAGATAATCCAGTTTGGAGACCGCCACCTCAAGCGTGGCCTTGTCGTTGAAACGGACCGTGTAGTCCGAAAGCCCGGTCATGTTGCCGGCGCGTGCCGTGGCGCCGCGGCTGTTCCAGATATTGGCGCCGAGATGGTGGTGGTAGCCGCCGCTCGCAAAGAAGCTCGCGCCCGGATAGCGCGCCATCAGCTTGAGGCCGAGGACGTCGCGGTAGAAGGCGTCGGCCTGCGGGATGTCGCCGACCTGCAGATGCAGGTGGCCGATCGCCGTCCCCGCAGCCATGCCGTCCCAGCGCTCATCAGGCGCGCTGTTGTAGAGCGCCTGCAGGTCGAGGCGCATCGTCGCCATCTCCACCATGCCGTCCTCATGGAATTTCCATTGTTCGTGCGGCCGGTCGGCATAGATCTCGATGCCGTTGCCTTCGGGATCGGAAAGATAGATCGCCTCGCTGACGAGATGGTCCGAGGCGCCGTCGAGCGCGACGTTATTCTGTGCCGCATGGCGCAGCCAGCGTGCGAGCTCCGTCCGGTCCGGCATCAGGAAGGCGGTGTGGAAAAGGCCGGCGGCATTGCGCGGCGCGATGGTCGCATTCTTTGCGGTCGTCAGCGTTAGCAAGGGCAGGTCGCCGACACCCAGCACTTCGCCGCTCGCCGTCTTCTCGATCACCTTCAGGCCGAGCATCGATTGGTAGAAGCCGGAAACCAGACCGAGGTCGGTCACGACCAGATGCGACCGGTCGATATAGGCGGGCCGTGTCAGCGCATAGGAAGTATCGGTCGTCATGGCTTGTTCTCCTGCCTCTGAATTGGCCCGTAGGATAGAAGGCGTACCGGCGGTGGCGGCAAACATGCCGCCCGTGGCAAGCCCGAGGAAGTTTCGCCGGTTCATTCGCCGCTGATCTCCCCTCGGCCGCCGTACTTGATCCCTATATGGCGCATTCCAATTGTTCACAGAAGACCCGTTTTTGAGGATGAAGCGTTGAGCAGATGTTGACGATGACTTGCGCCCACTTGATTGCGATCAATGCGCCCATATCTCCATTAGAGGAAAACGTTATATCTCAGTCA
Organism: Rhizobium sp. 10PS4; assembly: GCF_032464805.1. Classification (NCBI taxonomy): domain Bacteria; kingdom Pseudomonadati; phylum Pseudomonadota; class Alphaproteobacteria; order Hyphomicrobiales; family Rhizobiaceae; genus Rhizobium; species Rhizobium sp. 10PS4. The sequence continues at coordinate 79,175 of NZ_JAWDIW010000018.1, forward strand.
TGGAGGGAAGCCATGTACAGGAAGATCATCGTAGCGATCGCGCTCGGCGGCATCGACAAGGGAGAAAAAATCCTTCGCAAGGCCGCGTCTCTGCTCGACGCAGGCGGCGAGATCATCGCGCTCAATGTCGTCGAGGATGTGCCGAGTTATGTCGCGATCGAACTGCCGGCCAATATGGTCGAGGACGTCATGAGGGATAGCCGCGGGCAGCTGGAAGCGCTGCTCGCCGCAGCCGGTGTTGCGGCAACTGTCGAGATCCGCAACGGCCCGCCCGCCAAAGCGATCATCTCGGCCGCCGAAAGCCACGGCGCCGACCTGATTATCGTCGCCTCGCACGTTCCCGACTTTTCCAACTACTTCATCGGCGCCACCGCCGACCGGGTCGTGCGCCATGCCAAATGCTCGGTGCTGGTCGACCGGCAGAAGGTCTGATTCTTGCGCAACTGCATTTTCTCAGTTGCGCGCCAGCCGCGATAGGCCTTTCCGCTCGCTGTCGAAGGCAGGGCGGGGTGCCCTGCTGCCTGTCACGAAGATTTACTACCTATGCGCTTTGCCGCAGTTGCGCGCCCGTCCGTTCGATGCGACGATTGCAATCGGAGTATGAAACGGATTGGGCGCGCATGGGCGAGTTCAACGGCATTCGCTGGGCTTATGATAGATACGAACTGATCGCCGACGGTATCGTTCATGGCGTCGGTCTCGTGCTGGCCCTGATCGGTGCTACCGTGCTGATCTTCTACGCCACGGTCTGGAGCTCCTACGGCGCGCTCGCTGCCGCCTGGATCTATGGCGTCGGGCTGGTGCTGACGCTTGCCATTTCCTTTTCCTACAACGCCTGGCCGGTCTCGCGCACGAAGTGGTATCTGCGCCGCTTCGATCATTCGGCGATCTTCCTCCTGATCGCCGCCACTTATACGCCCTTCCTCGAACGTGGCGCCGACGATCCGCTGCTCTTGTTCATGCTGGTCGCGATCTGGCTGTTTGCCGCTGTCGGCATTCTCCTGAAATGCGTCTTTCCCGGGCGTTTCGACCGTCTTGCCATCCTGCTTTATCTCGCCATGGGGTGGAGCGGCGTGCTGGTGGCCGAGCCCGTCGCCTCGCGCATTCCAGCCGCGTCGATGCTGCTGATCGTCATCGGCGGCGTCATCTATTCGCTCGGCGTCATCTTCCATGTCTGGGAGAAGCTGCGCTTCCAGAACGCCATTTGGCACGGCTTCGTCGTCACCGCCGCGGCGGTGCATTATTCGGCCGTCTTCACCTGTTTCAGCCTGTCGGCGCCGGGCCTCTGAACGACGACCGTGCCCGAAGCCGTTGCTAGTGCGCATCCGCCGTTTACATCTTTGCAGGCGGGGCGTATGCCCGCCTTCGCAAATAATATGAACCCGAGCATCATGACAGACGCTATCCTCCTCCGCGACGCCACCGAAGCAGATCTTTCCGCCATCCGCGATATCTACAATCACGCCGTCGAGCACACGACGGCGATCTGGAACGATACGCTGGTCGATCTCGAAAACCGGCTGGAATGGTTCAGGGCGCGCAAGGCGCGCGGCTTTCCCGTCATCGTCGCCGAAATGTCGGGCAAGGTCGCAGGCTATGCCTCCTATGGCGACTGGCGGCCTTTCGACGGCTACCGCCACACGGTCGAGCATTCCGTCTATGTCGACAAGGATTGCCGCGGTGCGGGCATCGGCTGGCGCCTGATGCGGGAACTGATCGCGCGGGCTGCGGCCGGCAATATCCATGTGATGATTGCCGGTATCGAGGCTGAGAACGCAGCCTCGATCAGGCTGCACGAAAAGCTCGGCTTCCGCATCGCCGGCAGATTTTCCGAGGTCGGCACCAAATTCGGCCGCTGGCTGGACCTCACCTGCATGGAACTTCGCCTGCCCGGCAAGGCGGATTGATCCACCTGCCAGGAAAAGCCGGACCGCAATCCATTGTGAACGGCGCGCGCCATCTTTTTATTGTAGTCTGAGCTGTGTAAGAAAATGGAAGGCTGCTTCGCGAAAGGCGGCCAGAAAGCGTCATGTAAGCGTGATGGGGGTGAACTGTTCAATGGCAATGCACGGATCGTCGCTCGGTCTCCTTGCCCTCGTCCTTCTGGCATTTCCGCCAATTGCCGCACGGGCCGCCGATTGCAGCAGTCTGGCCGAGCCGAAGCTCGACTGGCAGGAATGCACCAAGAAAAACCTAATGCTGCAGGGCAGTGATCTCGAAGGCGCCAATCTCGTCGGCACCGATTTTTCGCTGACCGATCTCGCCGGCGCCAACGTCAAATCCGCCAATCTGGAGAAAGCGACGCTGGTGCGCGCCTCTCTCGAGGGCGCACACGCCGAGGGCGCCAATTTCGCCAAGATCGAGGCCTACCGATCCAGCTTCACCAATGTCGCCGCCGAGGGCGCGTCCTTTGCTGGCGCCGAGCTGCAGCGCGCCAATTTCGCCGGCGCCCAGCTCTCCGGCGCGAGCTTCGAAAAGGCTGAACTCGGCCGCGCCGATTTCGACAAGGCGGTGCTGACGGGGGTGAAATTCTCTTTCGCCAATCTCTCCCGCGCCGATCTCTCCAAGGCCACCTTCGAAGGCCCGGCGACCTTCGAGCGCGCCTTCATGTTCCTGACCCGCATCGAAGGCCTCGACCTCTCGGGCGCCGCCGGGCTCGAACAGGCGCAGATCGACCTTGCCTGCGGCGATGCCTCGACCAAGCTGCCGGCAGGCCTTTCGGCACCCTCCACTTGGCCATGCCCTGCCGATCACGATTGATTGGGGCTTTCGCGCGATACAAGCGGTTGGTGAGGCCCTATGGGCAACAATGGCTGGCGGGCACGCAACGATTGGCTGGGGACTGTAGGATTCGATTTAGTGCAATCGCAACTCGCCATTCGCCGGTCGGGGTCGATGTGATGGATCGCCACGGCAATGTTCAGGTGCTCACGATAGCATGACGGATCGGTGGGGAGGCGGGTCATCCGCCTTTCCTATTCCGGTTCCTCTTCATCCGAACTCAGCAGATCAACAAGCGCAGCAACCCTGCCTGTTGGCGGAGGCCGGCCTTCACCCATCAAGGCTTCGTCGTTGCTTGCCCACGCAAATGCCTCGGCGAGTTCAGCCTGGGTGGCGCCTGTCGCGATGACCTCGGCCACGAGCGTTTCATCGGCGGGCCCGAGGACGGCGATGACGTCCTTTGAAGTCATTGTCATAACCATTTCTCCTCTCTCAAGCTCAGCCCAGATATGGTGGTGCCTTCGAAGAAAGCAATTTTTCGCTGAGAAATTCTCTCCTCTTGAAACGGTAAACTGCTGAATTATATCAGTATTGTCGATCGCCGAGCAGGGATCGACAGGTCCAGGAGACGCCTGTCGCTCTTGGCGTCTCCTGTATCCATGTTGCTTGTAAGGAGGATATGGCTATGAGGACAAACCTCGATTTCTCTCCCCTGATCCGGTCGAGCGTTGGCTTCGAGCGGATGTTGAACGCACTCGAGGCTGCAAGCCGCGCCGAAACAATCGACAACTGGCCGCCTTACGATATCGTCAAAACCGGCGAGGACGAATACCGCATCGCCATGGCGGTGGCGGGCTTCTCGCAGGACGAACTGGCGATCATCCAAGAGCAGAACATGCTCGTCGTCTCAGGGCAGAAGGCGAACGGCGAAGATGTTCAATACCTGCATCGCGGCATTGCTGGTCGAAGCTTCCAGCGTCGGTTCGAATTGGCCGACCACGTCAAGGTCGTGGATGCCGGCCTCGTCAACGGTCTGCTGACTATCGATCTCAAGCGTGAAATTCCTGAAGAGATGAAGCCGCGCCAGATCGAGATCGGAACTGGGAATGCAATGCCGAAGGCCGAGACCAAGCAGATCGAGGCCGAGACGCAGGCAGCCTGAGCCGTCAGGAATGCCTGAAAACCACCAGAAAGGAGTAAGCCATGAGTGTTCGTGATTTGATTCCTTGGGGCCGCAACAACGGCCACCAAGTTCCGAGTCTCCTCCGCGAGGACGACCATGATCCTTTCCTGTCGCTCCATCGCGAGGTCAACCGGCTGTTCGACGATGCTTTCCGCAGCTTCGGCTCTGGCCTGCCGTCACTGCGGGGCGCCAGCGGTTTCGGTGCCGGCTGGCCGAGCGTCGAGATCTCCGACACCGATAAGGATATCAAGGTGACGGCCGAAGTCCCCGGCCTTGAGGAAAAGGACATCGAGGTCATTCTCGATGACGGCGTTCTGACGCTGAAGGGTGAAAAGCGTTCGGAGACGGAAGACAAGGAGAAGCAGTTCTCGGAGCGCTACTATGGCCGCTTCGAGCGACGCATACCGCTCGGCACCGAGGTCAAGGAAGATCAGGTCGACGCCACCTTCAAGAACGGCGTCCTGACCGTCACCTTGCCCAAAACCGAAAAGGCGCAGTCACAGGTCAGGCGCATCGCCATCAGAAGCTGATCGAAACGGGGGCGGCGGCCGACCACCTGGCGGCCGCCGCTACCATGTCGTCCATGGTGGCACGGAAATTTCCGTCGCGCTTAGTCTCCTCATGGCCGCGGGATCGGCAGATGCCGATCGCAGGTTCAGGCCTATTTCCCAGGCTCGAACACCATGGAGTGGCCGTTGATGCAGTAGCGCAGGCCGGTCGGCGGTGGGCCGTCCGGAAAAACGTGGCCGAGATGGGCGTCGCAGCTGCCGCAGCGGATTTCGGTGCGCACCATGCCGTGGGTCGTGTCGCGATGCTCGATCACCGCTTCGGGCGACACCGCTTCGAAATAGCTCGGCCAGCCGCAGCCGGCATCGAATTTCGTGTCGGAGCGGAAAAGTGGCGCGTTGCAGCCGACGCAGCGGTAAAGCCCTGTCTCGAACGAATCCCAGTAGGGGCCGGTGAAGGCGCGTTCGGTGCCGTGCTGGCGCGTGATGCGGTATTGCTCGGGGGTGAGCTGCTCTTTCCATTCGGCGTCGGTCTTGTGGATCTTGGCGGTGGTCGCAGTTTCGGACATGAGGTGCTCCTATCGCCGAGGGGCGGGTTCCGTTTCGCGAGAAAATGTGGTGCGCCGCGTTCACTTCATCAAGTCTCCCGCGGCGCGCCATGAGATTGGCCGCATACCCAATTGGGGGAAGAGGCTTGCTTTTACATCCGTTAGGGGTTTTCTGTTAGGGTTAATGTTGCGTGCATTGGAGAATCACTGGTGTTTGAGGCAGCAATCGTCCTGCTCTACGGCCTTGTGGCTGTGGCAGCCATGGCGGTCACACTTTTGGAAGGCTGGGCCAACCATGACGGCTTGACGCTTCATCGTCTCGCCGGGCTCCTCGCTTGCCTGCTCTGGCCGCTGACGCTTCTGGTCTTCATCCTGCACGGTTGTATCGCCCGGCTGCTGACCCGTCTTTCTCGATCGACGGCCTGATCGGCTTCGAACATCGCGTGCTTCGCAGGACGGGCCGAAATCGCTTGAGACACTGCCTCGTTTCGCCTAAGTCAGAAGACAGGCCGGTTTTCGCCGGCTTTTTGTCCGTTGCCTTTACAGCGCCGCGCGTCTTGTCAGATGCGCAAAAGATGCTGTAGCACTTTGAATTGCTGCATGATTTCATCGTTGGATCGATCCCGATCCAAGGAAATATCTTGGTAGAGGAGGAGACATGGCCGATGTCACGGCTTTGACATTTCTGGCCCTGTGTCTGCCACTCGCCGGTGCTCTTGTCGCTCCTTTCGTCATCCGCATCTTCGGCGCCAGTGGTGCTTGGCTCCTGGCGATCGCTCCCTTGCTCGCCTTCCTGCATTTCCTGCGGTTCATTCCTCAGATCGCGCGAGGCGAGGTCGTCACCGGCGGCTATTCCTGGGTGCCGAGCTATCATCTCTCCTTCTCCTGGTTCCTCGACGGCCTGTCGCTGGCTTTCGCGCTGCTGATCACCGGCATCGGCACCCTGATCGTGCTTTATGCCGGCGGCTATCTCAAAGGACACAAGGATCAGGGCCGCTTCTTCTCCTTCATCTTTCTGTTCATGGGCGCGATGCTCGGGGTCGTCGTTTCCGATAGTTTCCTGATGCTCTTCGTCTTCTGGGAACTGACATCGATCACGTCCTTCCTGCTGATCGGTTTCGATCACGAGCGTGCGGCGGCTCGCCGCGCCGCCCTGCAGGCGCTTGTTGTGACCGGCGGGGGAGGGCTCTGCCTGTTGGCCGGCCTGCTGCTGCTCTGGAACATCTCTGGGGTCACCGAGATGTCGCGGCTCATCGGCGCCGGCGATATCGTGCGCGAAAGCCCGTTCTATCTGGCTGCCCTCATCCTGGTCCTGGGCGGCGCCTTCACCAAGTCGGCGCAGTTTCCCTTTCATTTCTGGCTGCCGAACGCCATGGAAGCGCCGACGCCGGTTTCGGCCTACCTGCATTCGGCGACGATGGTGAAGGCAGGCGTCTATCTGCTGATGCGGCTCAACCCCGTCATGGGGGCAACGCCTGCCTGGGAAATCCTTCTGCCCTTCTTTGGCGGGCTGACGTTGGTGGTCGGCACCGCGCTCGCCATCCGCCAGACCGACCTGAAGCTCAAGCTCGCCTATACCACCGTCTCCTCGCTCGGCCTGCTTGTCATGCTGATCGGCTTCGGCTCGGACCATGCAGTCGAGGCGGCAGCACTTTATCTGGTGGCGCATTCCCTCTTCAAAGGCGCGCTCTTCATGGTCGCCGGCATCATCGATCATGAGGCCGGCACGCGCGATATCACCAGGCTCAGCGGCCTGATGCGGGCGATGCCGCTGACATGGATCATCGCGCTTGCGGCGGCCTTCTCCATGGCCGGCCTGCCGCCCTTCTTCGGCTTCCTCGCCAAGGAAGAGATCTACACGGCGCTGATCGGCGGCAATGTCCGCGCGGTAACCTTTACGTCGATCGCTGTCTTCGGCAATGCGCTGATGTTCGCAGTCGCTTTCGCGGTGGCGCTGAAACCCTTTCTCGGCCGGCCGGTGGAGACACCGAAACCGCCGCACGAAGCACCGGTTCTGCTCTGGCTCGGTCCGGCCGTTCTTGCTGTCCTCGGCCTGCTCGCTGCGATCTTTTCAACCTTCACGCATACCGTCCTGTCCTCGCCGATCGCGTCGGCCATCCGCCAGACACCTGCCGACATCGACATTTCGCTGACGCCGCATCTCGGCCTGCCCTTGGCGCTCTCCGCCCTGACCGTGCTGCTGGGCATCGGCGTCTACTGGCAGCTCGATCGCGCCCGTTTCCTGATGGCCGTCTTCCTGCGTTCGATCGGCCATGGCCCGGACCATGGCTTTGATGTCGCCATTTCGGGCCTTGTACGCTTCTCTAGCCGCGTCATACGTGTCCTGCAGCCGGGACGGCTCGAAATCTATGTCACCTGCACCTTCCTCTGCGTCGCCGCCATCCTCCTCATTCCCCTAGTCGTCTATGGCGAACTGCCGCGCTTTCCCGCTTGGCCGGCCGATGTGAGACTCTATGAATGGGCGGTTTTCCTGATCGCCGCCTTCGGCCTTGCCGCCGTGCTCGTCGCCCGCGATCGGCTGACGGCGATCGTCTCGCTCGGCATCCAGGGTTTCGCCGTCGCCATCATCTTCCTGCTGTTCGGCGCGCCGGATCTGTCCTTCACCCAGTTCATGGTCGAAACCCTTTCGGTAGTGATCCTTGCCCTGGTCATGACCAGGCTTCGCCTTTCTCCCGCCGATCATCGGCCGCTCGGCGGCCGGCTGTTCGACGGTGCGCTGGCGCTTGTCTGCGGCCTTGGCTTCACGCTTCTGCTGATGCGGGCGACGCAGGCGCCGTTCAACGACGCGCTGACGGCCTTCTTCAACGCCTATTCCAAATCGATCGCCCACGGCGCCAATGTCGTCAACGTCATCATCGTCGATTTCCGCGGCACCGACACGCTCGGCGAAATCGCCGTCGTTGCGGTCACCGGCCTTGCCATCCTGGCGCTGATCCGCATTCGCGCCGGCAGCGAGCGTAAGCTTGCCGCCAATGATCCCACGGCGGAGGGCTGATCGCGTGAACACCCTCATTTTCCGCACCGTCGCCCCGTTTCTCACCGCGCTGATGCTGCTTTTTTCCGTCTTCGTGCTGCTGCGCGGCCATAACGAGCCGGGCGGCGGCTTCATCGGCGGGCTGATCGCCGCCTCGGGACTGGCGATCTACGGCATTGCCCGCGGCGTTGGCGCCGTTCGCCGGGCACTGTTTTTCCATCCGCTGTCGATAGCCGGCTTCGGCCTGCTCCTGTCCACCGCGGCCGGTCTCCTCTCCATCTTGTTTGCCGTTCCCTTCATGACCGGCCTCTGGATCTATCCGACGCTTTTCGGCGCCGAGGTTCCGCTGTCGAGCGTCATGCTCTTCGATATCGGCGTCTATCTTGTCGTGCTCGGCGCCATCACCTCGATCGCGTTGGCATTGGAAGAAAAGGAGGTGGAATGATGGAGCCGCTTCTGGCGATCCTCGTTGGCCTGTTCTTCGCCGCCGCCATCTATCTGATGCTGTCGAAATTCTCCATCCGGATCATGCTCGGCATCGCCATCCTCGGCAACGCCGTCAATCTGCTGCTCTTTACCGGCGGCCGGCTGACGCGCGAGGTGCCGCCGATCATCCCGGTGGGTCTCGACAGCTTGCCCGCAGGCACGGCCAACCCGCTGCCGCAGGCCCTCATCCTGACCGCGATCGTCATCTCCTTCTCCTTCCTCGCCTTCCTGCTGGTGCTGACCTACCGCGCCTATCAGGACCTCGGCACCGACAACACCAGCGACATGCGCGCCGCCGAGCCCGACGACCGGCCGCTGCCGCCATTGGAGTATTGAGGATGTTGGTGCGGATGCTGACCCAAGCCCTCTCTCGCGCTAGCGGAGGCGCCATCTGATGGCCGCCCCCACCGCCACCGTCGATCTCTCCGCCGCCCTGATCACTGCTCCGGTGCCGATCGGTCATTGGCTTGCCATCCTGCCGGTCGCCCATTGCATCACGTTCGGTGCCGTCCTGCTGATGCTGCGCGGCTATCCCCGTCTGCAGGCCTGGCTGGCCATTCCGGGCCTAGCGGCGCTGGCGCTGATCGATGCGGCCCTGCTCGCCAAGGTCGCGGCCGACGGGCCGCTGACCATGGTCATGGGCCGTTGGCTGCCGCCCTTCGGCATCGCCTTCACCGTCGATCTCTTCGGTGCGCTGATGGCCTTCACCGCGGCCCTTGCCGCGCTCGCCGGCGGCATCTATGCGCTGGTCGATATCGGCGAAAGCGGCCGGCGATACGGCTTCTTCCCGCTGCTCATGCTACTGATGGCCGGCGTCACCGGCGCCTTTCTCACCGGCGATATTTTCAATCTCTATGTCTGGTTCGAGGTGCTGCTGATCTCCTCCTTCGGGCTGATCATTCTTGGTTCCGAACGTGAGCAGATCGACGGCGCGCTGAAATATGCGGTGCTCAATCTGATTGCCACGACCCTGTTCCTGGTCGGCGTCGGCATCCTCTATGCCGCCTTCGGCACGCTCAATATGGCCGATATCGCCGCAAAAGCTGGGGATTTACGCGGCACGGCGCCGCTGATGACGCTGGCAAGCCTCTTCCTGCTCGCCTTCGGCATGAAGGCGGCAGCCTTCCCGGTCAATTTCTGGTTGCCCGCCGCCTACCATACGCCGCGCATCGTGGTCTCCGCGCTGTTTGCCGGCCTGCTCACCAAGGTCGGCATCTACGCGCTGATCCGGGTGATGGTCATGCTGTTGCCGATGGAGCGCCAGGAATTGAGCCTGGTGATCGCGCTCGCCGCCGCCGCGACCATTGTCGTCGGCGCTCTCGGCGCGCTTGCCGAAAACGATATCCGCAGGCTGTTCGGCTATGTTGTCATATCGGGCATCGGAAACATGCTGGCGGGCGTCGCACTCGGCGGCCTTGGCGGCATCAGCGGCGCTGTCTTCTATGCGCTCCATTCGATGGTGCTGATGACGGCGCTTTATCTTGCCGCCGGCGAGATCGCCCGGCGCGGCGGCAGCTTTTCGCTGTCGGCCCTCGGCGGGCTCTACAGGCAAAGCGGCGGCTTCACCGCGCTCTCCCTCGCGCTCTTCCTTGCCGCCTGCGGCCTGCCGCCCTTTTCCGGCTTCTGGCCGAAAGTCATTCTCGTCAAGGCCTCGCTCGATCTCGGTGCCTGGTGGCTGGCGGCCTCGATCCTCGTTGGCGGTTTTCTGACGACGATTGCCTTCGGCCGTCTCTTCCTGCTCGCCTATTGGCGCCCGGCGCCGATAGCCCCGACGCCGATAGCATTGTCGTCGACAACCCTGAGGTCTCCCCGTGCCAGGTGGCACACGGGTCTGCCGCTCGCGGCACTGACAGCGCTGGTCGTCGGTTTTGGCATCCTGCCGGAACAGTTGCTGGCGCTGTCGCAATCGGCCGCTGCCGGCCTGGCCGATCCCCAGGCCTATCTTCATTCGGTCTTCCCGGAAGGGCGCGCGCCGTGATCTTCTTCCTCTTCAACCTGTTGCTTGCCATTGCCTGGATCGCCGTTACCGGCAGCGGCACGCTGCACAATCTCGTCCTCGGCTTGCTGCTTGGGGCCTTGGCGCTGGTCATCATCCGTGAATCCTTCGGCGGCAAGGGACATATCCCCCGCGTCCTCCCGGTGCTCTCGCTCGCCGCTCTGTTCCTGAAGGAATTGTCGCTGTCGGCCTGGAAGGTCACGGTCACCGTCCTCTCGCCCGATATGAAGCTGAAGCCCGGCATCTTCGCCTTCCCGCTGACGGTGACAAGCGATTTCGAGATCACTTTGCTCGCAAACCTCATCACGCTGACACCCGGCACGCTTTCGGTCGACGTCTCGCCCGATCGCCGCACGCTCTTTGTGCACGCGCTCGATTGTTCCGATCCCGAGACGACCAAGCGTGATATCGCCAACGGTTTCGAACGCAAGATCATGGAGGCCTTCCGGTGATCACACCTGCCGCCATCGTCGCGGTCGCATCCTCGGCCGCACTCGTCATCCTCGGCCTGGCGCTGATTCTGACCGTCTGGCGCGTCGTTGCCGGCCCGACATTGCCGGATCGGATCCTCGCCCTCGACATGCTGACCGGCATCGCCATCGGCTTCATCGCCGTCATCGCGGTCAAGACCGGTTTTTCGCTCTATATCGATATCGCCATTTCGCTCGGCCTCGTCGGTTTCCTGGCGACCGTCGCCTTCGCCCGATTCGTGCTGTCGCGCGGCAACATCAAATCGAAGCCGCCCGCCGCTACGGCAAATAGCAACACGCAGAAGCGCCGGGCAGGGGGAAAGAAGCGATGATCGATTATATCGTGGCTGCCGTCACCGCCCTGCTTTTGATCGTCGGTGCGCTCTTTGCGCTTGCGGCGGCGATCGGCCTGGTCCGGCTGCCCGATCTCTATACACGCATGCATTCGGCCTCGAAGGCGGGGACCGTCGGCTCCGGGCTGTTGCTCCTTGCCGCCGGTCTCTATTCAGAGGACCCGGCGATTCTCGCCCGCGCCCTTGCCGGTTTCGTCTTCTTCCTGCTGACGGCGCCGGTGTCTGCCCACCTGCTTGCCAGAGCTGCCCATCGTTCGGGATATGATCTCGGTGCACTCTCGGTCCGTGACGATATCAGGGATCGTTGAGCCTATGCTGTTCGGCGACTTTACCAGATTTATGCAAAACTTATGCACAGGAAGCTGTGAGTAAAGCTTGCCGAAGAGACCCTCAATTCTTCATCTGTCATTTTTTCTCAAGAAAAACGACAAATAATAATTGGCCTTTCGACCAAACGATGGTATTTGAAAATGCAAGTAGAGTTCTGATTGTGGATTGCAATCGTACTGCTTCCAAGTCCCTCAGTTTTGATTTTTAATGTCTAAACTGAGGCCATCGCCTGGGGCATGACGTAGTGGTTTCCAGTCAGGCAGTATAAGAACAGGTTACGCTCTTCGGAATCTAGGGGTGGATTTCGCGTTTTTCGAAACAGAAGGTCGCTTCCTGTGCTTTTGCTGTTCGCTTCTACGAGGCGGGTCTTTGGCGTGTCAGTCAAAGACCGTTTGAGCATGCTAACAGGAGAAAGAATATGACGGATATAGCGACCGGCAATGCGCCGGAGCTGCTTGTGGAACTGACAGCCGACATCGTCGCGGCCTATGTCAGCAACCATGTTGTACCGGTCAGCGACCTGGCCAATCTGATTTCCGACGTGCATTCGGCACTGAGCAACACGTCCGTACCGCAGCCTGCTGCGGCGATCGTCGAAAAACAGAAGCCTGCAGTTTCTGTCCGCAAGTCCGTACAGGACGAGCAGATCACGTGTTTGGAATGCGGCGGCAACTTCAAGTCCCTGAAGCGTCACCTGATGACGCATCACAGCCTCTCGCCGGAAGAATACCGCGAGAAGTGGGATCTGCCGACCGATTACCCGATGGTAGCGCCCGCTTATGCCGAAGCGCGTTCGCGCCTGGCAAAGGAAATGGGCCTCGGGCAGCGCCGCAAGCGCGGCCGCGGCTGAGCTTTTTCTAAAGCATCGACGACAAAAAGCCGGGTCTTGTGCCCGGCTTTTTGTGTGCTTTTTCAAGACGAAGAAATACTCATTCCGATATTTAGAGCCTTTCCGGGTTAGATTGAAGCATTCTGTTGGCTCAAACGGAGTCGGCTGGTCGACCGGCCGGCCCGTTTCGGCCGGACGCCACGACAGCGTAAGCGGTCCCGTCTTATGCTTTGCCGACGGGCTTAGAATGTTTTCCTATACTATGAGTAAGTGTTAATATACTCGATTGCAGAGCCGGCACCGCCCCACTCGCCCGTACTGTCGCTTTCAAAACAGGCCAGCAGCCACGAGCACGGTCAAGCCGCAGCGCGGACTCTCGCCTCTTCGCGGATCCTGTTCACCATCGACCGCAGTCCGTTCGAACGCTGCGATGACAGGTTCTCCACCAGGCCGATCTTCGAGAATATCTCGAAGGCATCGAGCCCGGCGATCTCGGAGGCCGTCTTGCCGGAATAGGTGGCAAGCACGATGGCGACGAGGCCGCGCACGATATGGGCGTCGGAATCACCCTCGAAGCTCATGACGGGATTGTCGGGATCGCCTGCCGTATGGCTCACCAGCCACACCTGGCTGGCGCAACCCATCACCTTATTCTCGGAGGTACGCTTTTCCTCCGCCAAGTCGGGCAGCGCCTTGCCGAGTTCGATGACATAGCGGTAGCGGTCTTCCCAATCGTCCAGGAAGGCGAAGTCGTCGATGATCTGGTCGAGGGATGCCATGGTAGCCTTTCACTATTAAAGCAGTTCCAGCAAAAGTGCGCAGCGGTTTTGCGTCCGGAATGCGTCAGGAAGTGCTCTAAGACTGCATATAGGTGAAAGACCGGCAGATTTGAACCGTTAAAAAGAAACGCCGTGAGGGATGAGCATCCTCACGGCGCAGCAACATGCTGAATTAAACAGGGCAGGCACGTCAGGCATGGGGCATCTCCGCGTCATGCGGACCACCGATGCAAGCTGGTTAAGGGTCAGGTCGCCGGTTTCGGCGTCGGCAGCGGAATGGCGCCGGTCACCACCGCCTCAGGGGAGGCATCGTCCTCGACCGGCGGACGGTAAGGCATCGGCTGGTTGAGCGCGGCCTTTGCCTCGCGCACCTTTTCCTGAATGGCAGGCGTGGTGAGGGAAGGCATGTTGAGCGCCACCGGCATCTGCGGTTCGGCAAGCTTTGCGGTTGCCGGCGCCTCATCCTTGAATTGGCTGTCGAGCAGTTGGTAGGCGACGTGGGCTCCCTCGCGGGCCCGGTAGCCGAGTGCGGTGAGGGTCTCGGTGCCCTTGGCGCAGACCTCGGGCTTCTCCGAGCACATGCCGGTCAAATAGTCGTAGGCGCCGCTTGCCGCCGTGAACGCGTCGGAAAGCTGCAATTGCGGGCCGTTGGCGAGCTTGTCGGAACTCTCCGTGCTGAAGACGGAAAGAAGCACGAGCACGAGGCCAAACCAGAAGGATCCTTTGATCAGAAACCACATTGTCGTTGCCCATCCTGTTTTCCCGTCCGGTTCTTGTTGCCGAATCAGGCCGGTTGTCCGGTGTGTTTTCACCCTACCGCCAAGTTGCGAATGCCGCTTTTCGAAACTCACGCGCATTTGCGGCAAATTTAGTTCAAATTTTAGCGAACGGTATTTGACCCGTATTTTAGTCGAATGCGACCGATCGCCGTTAAGCATCAGGGCAGCACCTGCTTGCAATTGCAGGACTTTTGCCGGCTCGCCTTGCCACAGGAGTTAACGCAATGCTGAAATATGAGGAAAATCCGTCGCTTACCCCCTATTAACCACAAAAGGCAAAGAGCCTTCCAGATGCGCCAAAACGAGAATTTCGGCCGTTTCAGGCTGTGAACAGCGCTTTTGCCTTATCCTTTCTTTAAGTCGCCAAGGCCTATTGTCCGGATCGATAGACAGCCTTTCGGGCGGGTATTGCGTGCGTGTATTGAGTAACATTGGCGGCTGGATGACGGCCCTCGTAGACCGGGCAGCGACAAGCTGGCTCTCCCGGACGGGCGGCGGCGAGGCCGTGCGCCAACGCGAGCTCGCGATCCTGCGCCGCCTCGTGCTGCTCTCGTCGGCTGCTCTCGTTGCAGCTCCTATCGGCCTTTCGGCAGTCACCAGTCCGGCCGTGGCGCTGCCGGCCGGTGTCGCCATGGTCTGCGCCGCCTTTCTTTTTTCCGCCGTCGGCAGCATCGCGCTCGCCCGTCAGGGTTCGTCCGCCGGTATCGCCACGCAGTCGGCCGAGGATTTTTTCCTTGCCGCCACACCGGGCCTCGTCTTCTTCCTCGACCCGCATGGCAGTGTGGCGACCGTCGGCGGCCGCGACCGGCGCGACTTCCTCGCCTGGATGCGCGATCCCAAGGGCAGGGGCTTCCTCGAGCAGGTGCATGTCTCCGATCGCATTCTTTTCCTGCAGGCGCTCGATGGCCTGCGCCGGGGCGAGGATGCTCAGAGCGTCGATCTGCGCCTCGACCGGCCCTCGGTCTCGCGCGATCAGCGCCAGTTTGCCTATCTGAGAATGGACATGACGGCCCGGCGCGATGCCGACGGCGAACTTGCCGCCATCATTGCCCAGCTGCGCGATGTCTCCGTCGAGCAACAGCTGCGTGACGAAGCCCAGAACCGCGCGGCCGATGCCGAATCCGCAAATGATGCCAAATCGCGCTTCCTCGCCGCCGTCAGCCATGAGCTGCGCACGCCGCTGAACGCCATTCTCGGTTTTTCCGACATCCTGATCGGCGAATATTTCGGCAAGTTTGAAAACGACCGCCAGCGCGAATATGTCGGCCTGGTCCGCGAATCCGGCGCGCATCTCTTGTCCGTCGTCAACACCATGCTCGATATGAGCAAGATCGAAGCCGGCCGCTACGAGCTGATCCTCGAAGCCTTCGACATATCAAGCTCCGTCAAATCCTGCGAATCGATGCTGGCATTGCAGGCGAAGACCAAGGGCCTCACCCTGACGAGCCGTATCCAGCGCGGC
The DNA here is from genome assembly GCF_032464805.1 of Rhizobium sp. 10PS4. Taxonomy (NCBI): domain Bacteria; kingdom Pseudomonadati; phylum Pseudomonadota; class Alphaproteobacteria; order Hyphomicrobiales; family Rhizobiaceae; genus Rhizobium; species Rhizobium sp. 10PS4. The sequence continues at coordinate 94,612 of NZ_JAWDIW010000018.1, forward strand.
CTCGGCGAGGTCGTCGCCGATCAGCGGGCCATCCAGCAGATCCTCATCAATCTCGTCGGCAATGCCATAAAGTTCACCGAGGCCGGCGGCGTGGTCTCGGTCGATGCGGCAGCGCGCGACGGCATCCTCAAGCTGACGGTCAGCGACACCGGCATCGGCATCCCGGCCGACAAGCTGGCATTGCTCGGCCAGCCCTTCGTCCAGATCCAGAACGACTATACCCGACAGTTCGAAGGCTCCGGCCTCGGTCTCTCCCTGGTCAAGGGCTTGGTGGCGCTGCATGGCGGGTATTTCGCCATCGCCAGCCAGCCGGGCGAAGGCACGATCATTACCATTGAGATCGCAATGGACGGCTCGGGTGCCCAGCACGCCGAAGACGCCGGCCATGGCGCGACTGTCGAGTTTCCGCCGCGGCTGAAGGGCGCGGTCAACACAGGTGCAGAATTAGAAGAGGGGCGTTTCGATGGCCGCGCGCAAGCGAAAATCGCCTAAGGGGAAGCGCCAGCAGCCGGGCCTTCTGATGTCAGGCGCCGCCGCCCTCGGCGGGCTCGGCCTGCAGGGCGCCTCCGTGCTCGGCGGCGTCATCGGCCGCAATCCGTCGGTCGCCGGCGGCACGATCACCTTCGCCGTCATCTTCTCCTTCGTCGCCGCCAATGCGCTCTGGTATCAGCCGGGCCTGCATCCGCATCCGATCTTCCGCACCCGCGATCCGCAGTCCCCAACCGTGCTCGGCGCCCGCCGTCCGGCCGAGGAGCAACAGGGTGATGTCACCACCTTCCGGATCGAACGGCCGCAGGATACCGCCGCCACCAACGCGACACCGGCGCCTGCCGCACCCGGCCAGCAGCCGAGCCAACTCGTCATGGACATCCAGCAGCAGCTGGTGCGCCGCGGCCTCTATAACGGCATACCCGACGGCATCATCGGCCCCCGCACCAGTGCGGCCATTCTCTTCTTCGAGGAAACCGTCGGCATGACCCAGACCGGCGATCCGACGCCGGAGGTGCTCGTGGCGCTGAAGACCGATGCTGCCGGCCCCTCGACCGTACCCGCCGAAAAGCCACCCGAGGATGTCAGCTCGAAGGCGGCGGCGGAAGACCCGGTGGCAGCGGCGATCCGCAGCGCCGAGAAGACCGTCAAAACCGTTCCATCGGCGGCAAAGCAGGTTCCATCAAGCCAAATCACCAATGTCGACCTGGTGTTGAAGATCCAGAAGGGTCTTTCCAACATGGCCTATGCCAATGTCGGCGTCGACGGCGTCGCCGGCGAGCAGACCCGCGCGGCCATCCGCCATTTTCAGAAGCACTACAACCTGCCCGAAGACGGCGAGCCGAACCAGGCGGTACTGAAGAAACTCAAGGAAATCGGCGCGATCTAGCCGTTATTATGCCGCACGGTTGGCTTCCTTCTACAACCTAAGTCTAAGGTTCTGCCGCTGTTTGCAGCTTATTAACCATGTTGCCTGAAGCTTTTCTGATTGGGACGGGGAGCATCGGTCATGCATGCGCTGAAGGCGATAGACGATCTGGCTGGAGAACCGGCGGTCGAAGCGGGAGGGCCTGATCGCGAGGCGCTGCGCCACATCCTGCTGCGTCTTGCCGAAGAAGCTTCCACCCTTGGCATCGATCTTGTCGATATCGCCGGCGCCATCCAGGACATGGCGGGAATGTCGGCCCGGCATGCCTCCGCCTTCGATCATGTCACCCGCACCGCGCTTTCGATTGCAGAGACCAACCGCTCGGTCGCCGTGTCGCTGCGCGAGACCGACCGCACCGCGGCCGAGGCCCGCCACATGCTGAAAGAATCGGCTGACCGCCTGACGGGCTCCGTCGCCGAGATCGGCCACATGGTGCAGTCCTCCAACGAGATCGGCGCTGAGATTGCCGGCTTCTCCAAGTCGCTTGCCGATGTCGACAATATTGCCGAGGAGATCAGCACCATCGCCCGCCAGACCAACCTGCTGGCGCTGAACGCCGCGATCGAGGCGGCGCGCGCCGGCGATGCGGGCAAGGGTTTTGCGGTCGTCGCCACCGAGGTCCGGGCGCTTTCGCTGCAGACCTCGAAGGCGACCGGCTCCATCCAGCAGACGCTGGACGAACTGCGCGTGAAGATCGACCGGCTGTCGGCCGCCGGCAGCGATGCGCGCGACAGTGCAGCCGGCGTGCGTGACAAGTCGGAGGCGATGCGCGGCGCCTTCGAAAGCATGGAACATGTCATCACCCGCATCCTCGACAGTTCGACTGTCATGGCCAACACCACCGAGGCGGTCGATCAGCAATGCGCCGGTTTCGTCGAGAAACTCGGCGAGATGTCGGCCGAGGTCGCCGGCTCGAATGTCAGGCTGCAGCAGGCGGCAAAACGCGTCGACAGCGTCGTCGGCCTCTCGGAAACCCTGATCCAGCTGACGGCGAGCGCCGGCGTCAAGACCGCCGACAGCCGTTGGATCGAGGAAGCGCAGTCGGTGGCAAGGCAGATTTCCGGCGCCTTCGAGCGCGCCGTCATCGAGGGTCAGATCGGGCTCGATGCGCTCTTCGACCGACGCTATCGGCCGATACCAGGCTCCGATCCGGCGCAGATGATGGCGGCCTTCACCGAGCTCACCGACCGCCTGCTGCCGCCGATCCAGGAGCCCGTCACAGCTTTGGACGAGCGCATCGCCTTCTGCGCGGCGATCGACGAGAACGGCTATCTGCCGACCCACAACCGAAAATTCTCGCAAGCCCAGCGGTCTGGCGACAGCGTCTGGAACACCGCCAATTGCCGCAATCGCCGCATCTTCGCCGATCGCGTCGGTCTTGCCGCCGGCCGCAGCACCGCGCCCTTCCTCGTCCAGACCTACAGGCGCGACATGGGCGGCGGCAATTTCGTGATGATGAAGGATATCTCCGCTCCGATCACAGTGCGCGGACGGCATTGGGGCGGATTGCGGCTGGCGGTCAAGGTCTGACCCCTGAGGTCAAACTCTGGCCCCGCATTGCCGCCACCGGCGCGCCGGTCTATACCGCGCCGATGAGATTACGCGCCGACATCTTCGTTTCAGCCCTCCTGCGCCGCGTCTTCACCAGCGGCGATTTCGCCGCCGTGGAGAAGAAGGGCGCCGAGGAAGCCGGGGCGATCTTTATCCGCCAGCACTTCCGCAACGGCCTGGAAACGCTCTACGCGCCCGCGCCGCAGACCGCCTTCGACGAAGGTCAGGCCGGCGACCGTCTGTTCGAGGTCCGCCTGTCGCGCAGCGATCCGGAAGCGGTGCGGGCGATGCTGGAGCGCGAACGTAAATTCGACCCCGATCTCTGGATCGTTGAGCTGGAGGCGGAGGAACTGGGGGACATGATCCCGCTTGCGAAGGGCGGCTGAGCCAAGGCGCTCGTCAGTTCCTAATTTCAAACAGCTCACCATGCGGTGAGGTTAGTCATTCCAGCTCAGCGAGATCGCCGCCCCATGACGCGCATGTCGCGCTGCGGCGGCGCTTGGCGGATGAAGCGGTGGTTGGGCGTTTCCTGAGGTGCGGGCACATTGGGTACGTCGTGCCTATAGGTGTAGCGATCGGCACGCCGCCAGGCTTCGACGCGTTCGTGGCATTCTTCCGGGTCGAGCGCATCGAGCACCATCCAGCCGCGCGTGACGTTGTGCTGCTGTTCGGCAAGGTGCGGATAGAGCCTTTCGAGCACGAAGACGGCATCGAGAAAGCCCATGCCGAGGCTCGTCAGCGTCGTGGCGAGCTGCTGGCCGGAAAGATCGAGCATGATGCGCTCGGCAAGCCAGCGGCTGGCGGAAAGCGCATCGGCAAGTGCGGTCGCGAAATGCGTCGCCTCACGCGAGCGGGCAAAGCGCACCAGCAGCGCCTCCTGAATGTCGGTGAGCGTGCGCAGACCGAGCCTGTCCTCGTCGGCACGGCCGAGATGGCCGGCAAGCCCGAGGATACGCTCGCGCAATGCCTCTTCATTGGCAACCCGCTGTTCCTCCAGCGCATCTGCCTCGTTGGTCTCGGTAGGCGCCGGCGAAAGCGGCACCGCCGGCGATTCCATGACCGGCGCCGATGTGGTCGTCGACCGCGGCTGGCTCTGGCGCAGCGCCACCAAAGCATCGATGACCTTCGGCGAGAGTGAATCGCGGCTGACGATCGCCTTGACATGCGCTGCACCCTGCATGCGTGCGATGGTGATCAGCGTATCGTCGGCGACGGCCTTTGAGGCGGCAAGAAAAGGGGCTGCGATCTCGATCGGCTGGTTGCCGATGAACAGCGCCACTGCGGCCGGCATGTTCTCGCATTGGGATAGCGCCGCGACCGCTTGGCGCTTGGCCTCGTCGGAGGAGGCCTGGAATAGCGGCATGAAAAGCTCGGCGAATTGGCGCAGTTCGGACCGTGTCGGATGAGACAGGTTCTCGAAACTGCTGACAGTCGCCATCAATACCACGTCCTTTTTCCTGACGGCCAAGGGGCCTTCTAGGTCTCGAAACCGGTCACGCACAAAAACACCCCGAAAACGCAGAATAAGGGGACCAAGGGCCGATATGCGCTGGCGGAACGCATGTCAGGCCATACGGTTATGAACAAATCCTACACCGGTACGGTTAATGCATGCTGAAGATTTTATTAATATGCAACAGAAATATACACGCCTAACGTGTCGCGGCATTGTCAGCCGGCAATATAAAAATGGGTGGTTTGGAAGGCGCGTTGAGACGATCGCGCATCGCTGCCGAGATAGAGGAAAAATCAGGCGATCCTGTGATCGCGCAGCGCGTGCAGCAGCTTTTCGCGGCTGTCGTAACCGGCCTGATAAAGGTCGAGTGCAGCGGATGCCGCGAATTGCGCGTCGACGCTTTTGATGTCGATGCGCCGTTCTGCGCACCAGGCATCAAGCGCACTGCGCAGCACGTCGAGATCTTCAGGCGAGAAAGATGAATTCACCAGCAAAGACACCGCTTGCCCTCCGCATTCCGGCAAGAACGTGGAAATCCCGATCGATCGGAAGCCGGAAACGTGTGATCGACATGAGCGAACATACGCGCATCTGTGCGCCTCGCAATTAATATTTTCATGATGTTTTTTTGCAACATCGCCCTTTTTCCCGGCCGGCGGATTGCAGCGCCGATGTCAACTATATGAATTGTTTCTAATTTTATCCGTTGATCTCCAGCCGGCCGTTTGCGCAGGCGGGGTGAAACCAAATCAACTCTTCGAGCGTTAAAGGGGAAGTAACGTGAACTGTGTTCGGCATCGGCCGAGTATTAGTAAACTGTTAACTGTCATCTGTCTCAATTCGGATAGGAACGACGCGATTTGAGTATTTGGATCGTTGAAACTCCGCATCACGGTATTTCAATCAGGTGCCGTGGGAAAGGCGCGAATGCCCTCGGTCCGGTCATCCCGGCACTGCAGGACGCGCCGGCCCGCACATTGGCGGGCAGGGTGAAATCCATCGCAACTTCATCCGTCTCGGGCAGTGCATGGAGACGAGAATGGCAATAGTAATTGCATTGGCGGATCGGCGGCCGCGGGCGCCGCGGCGCCCGGACAAGGAGCCCCGCGAAGCCAAGATCCTTTGGTTCACCGGCGTCCGCTACGAGCGGTTGGCCGAGAGCCCGAAACATCGTCCGGCGCCCGCGCCGCGCGTCAACAAGAAGTAACCGCTCTTCAACCTCAGCGAGCGGCGAATTGCTCGCAGCCGGCTTCCGTCAGGAAGTTGCGCGCAGCCTCATCGAAGCTCGCCTGCGGCGCCAGCGTCCGCAGCACGGCATAGCCGTCCGGCCGTGCCATTTCCACCAGGATCGCCTGCTGCAGCTCCTGCGGCAAGTTCTTGCGCAGGTCTGTCAGCTGGATCGGACTGCCGGCCAGCACATCGAGCGCGCCGCCGACCGATGTCCTGTCGTTCATGCTGAAGACCTCGTTGGAGGCGCTGTCATAGATCGCGATCGACCAGAAGGGCACATTGCCCTTGGCGGTGAAATGTACCGGCGCATCCTCGACGTCGAAGGAGCAGACGGCGGTGCGCAGGAAGGGGTCGCCATTGGCAAGGCCAGCCTCGTCATATTGGTCGCCGAGCAGGTAGAAATTATTGAGGTCGCCCTCTGCCTCCACGCGGGTCGCCGCATCCCTGCCGGTGAAATGCGGCAGCGACAGGATGATGACGAGATGCAGCAGGGCTGCGCCGAAAAGGCCGGTCAGGACGGCGAAAAATATCCTAAGCATTGCCGCATCCGGTCTTGGTGAGCTTCGGCATAGCGAGGTCGATCACGCCGGAACTGCCGGCTGTCGGTGTGTCGAACAGCGTGAGCACCAGCCGGAAGGTGCCGGCCTCTGGCAATGCCAGCCAGTTGCCCGGCTGCGCGACGGCGGAGATCTCAACCGAGAAACTGCCGTCTTGATTGCGCAGCACCGTCCAGGAATTGAGCGCTGAGGGATGCCCGGTCTTCACCGCTGCCGGATTGCCGCCATTGTCGGCGGTAAAGAGCGTCCAGAGCCGGGCAGGCGGCGTCTGCCCGCTGATGCGGTAGCGGCAATTGGCATTCAGCCGCGCGCCCTCGTCGTCGACGCTCGCCGTGAAGGTCAGGCCCTCGGCGCTGCCATAGAGCAGCTTGCCGGCGCGCGCCCGGTGCGACTTGGCGTAAGGATCGGCCTCGACTGTCTGCAACGCCGGAAAGGCCTCCCAGGCACCGAGCTTGATCGCCCCGAAACCCTGTGTCGCGTCCAGCGCATAAAGCGAAATCATGATCCCGCCGCCGAAGGCGACGATCAGCGTGATCGCGATAAAGAGGGGGAATCGAAACACGTCATGACCTTGGAAACCATATCGGATGAAAGGGTTACCACTGATTCTGGCAGGGTGGAATGCCGCGCCGTGACATAGGCGCCGATTGATCCACGTTATGCAAAGTGCGGCAACAGGGCTGTCCGGTTTGCGCGAATGGCTGCCCCTCACCCTAACCCTCTCCCCGTAAACGGGGCGAGGGGACGTGCCCTACGAGAGGTGTGCGGGGAACGGAGAGGTGGCGACATGGTCCCTTCGCCCCGTTTACGGGGAGAAGGTGGCGGCAGCCGGATGAGGGGCAGTCCGGCAATCTCCTGGGCCAACTACTCCGCGCTCGCCACCTTCGCCGGCGCGAGCGGGGCGGCATCCTTCAGCTTCTCGCCGAGCTTCTTGAGGATGCCAGTCGATTGAACCGAGAGCATGCGCGGCCGGATGAGCTGCGGCAATCCGTCCTGCGGCTTGGCGGCGGCAGTCTTGGCGAGGTCCTTTTCCGAGGGCAGCGGGTTTTCGACGCCGGGGATGGCGCGCAGCGTGACGCCCTGATGGGCGTAGTCCATGGCGCGCTTGAAGGTCATCGCCGGCAGCGAGCCGCCGGTCATCTCGTTGGTCGAGGTGTAGTCGTCATTGCCGAACCAGACGGCGCAGGTGTAGTTGCCGGTGAAGCCGACGAACCAGGCGTCGCGATAGGCCTGGGTCGTGCCGGTCTTGCCGGCCGTCAGGATGCCGTTGTCGAGGGCCGCCTTGCGCGCCGTGCCGACATAGGGAACGCGCGACAGCATCTGGTTCATATAGGCGTCGGCCTGTTCGGAGAGCACACGCTTCGGCGCCGGCTCGTCGCGGTCGAAATCGTAAAGCACGTCGCCGTCGTAATCGAGGATCTGGGTGATGCCGTGGCGGCGCGACTGGTAGCCGCCGGCCGGGAAGGTGGCATAGGCGGTCGCCTGGTCGAGCACCGTCACCTCGGAGGTGCCGATCGGAATGGTGACGTCGTCGCGGATCGGCGTTTCGACGCCGAGGTTCTTCGCCATCGCCCGGATCGGCTGAATACCGAGTTTTTCCTTGGCGAGCCGCACCGGCACGGTGTTGATCGACTGGGCGATCGCGGTCTCAAGCGTGATGCGGCCGGCATAGCGGTTTGCGTAATTATGCGGGCTCCAGTTGCCCCAGTAGATCGGCGCATCGACGATCGTCGTCTGCGGCGTCATGCCGCTCTCCATCGCCACTGCATAAGTGTAGACCTTGAAGGACGAGCCTGGCTGGCGCAGCGCCCTGCTGGCGCGGTTGAACTGGCTCTCGCCGTAATCCCGGCCGCCGACCATGGCGCGCACGGCGCCGCCGTTTTCGATCATCACCATCGCGCCCTGCTTGGCGTGATAGGCCTCGCCATATTCGCGCAGCGACGTCTCGACCGAATCCTCCGCCGCCTGCTGGATGCCCATGTCGATCGTCGTGCGCACGATCAGCGAATGCTGGTGGAAGCGCGACGAAAGCCGCTGGACCTCGTCGAAAGCCCAATCGAGGAAGAAATCGGGCGATTCCACCTCGTTGCGGTCGACGACGGTAGCTGGATTGCGCCTGGCGGCGATCACCTGGCCCTCGGTCATCAGCCCGCTTTGGACAAGATTGGTCAGCACTTCGTTGGCGCGGGCACGCGCCGCCGGCAGGTTGACATGCGGCGCGTATTTCGCCGGCGCCTTGAACAGGCCGGCAAGCATGGCGGATTCGGCGAGGTTCACATCGGTGATGTTCTTGCCGAAATAGAACTGCGCCGCCGCCGCTGCGCCAAAAGTGCCGCCGCCCATATAGGCGCGGTCGAGATAGGTGGAGAGGATTTCCTTCTTGGAAAGGTTCGCCTCGAGCCAAAGCGCCAGGAACGCCTCGGTGACCTTGCGGTCGATCGAGCGTTCGTTCGACAGGAACAGGTTCTTGGCGAGCTGCTGCGTCAGCGTCGAGCCGCCTTGGACGACTTCGCCGGCGCGCGCATTCTCGCTCATGGCGCGGAAGAGGCCGATGAAATCGATGCCGAAATGGTCGAAGAATCGCCGGTCTTCGGTGGCGAGCACCGATTTGATCAGCGAATCCGGCAGCTCGTCGATCGGCACGGAATTCTGGTGGATGACGCCGCGATGGCCGATGACATTGCCGTAGCGGTCGGTAAAGGTGACGGCGAAATCGCCCCGGTTGCGCCAGTCTTCCTTGGTCGCCTCGAAGGCGGGCTGGGCAAGCAGCAGCATCAACACCGAGCCGGCCGCTCCGAGCGTCAGTCCTTCGCCGGCAAGTTCGAAGACCATGCGCTTCCAGCCGCGCACGCGGAAACGGCGGAAGAAGATGGTAATGTCTTCCCAGATCTCGGCGGCGCGGAAGCCGGCGTTCCAGACGGTAGAATCGATCCAGGAATCGATGCGCAGCAGAATGTGACGGCTCTTCGCCGGCCGCTTTTCCGCCGTCTCGTTCGCCGCTTTTCCGGGCCTTTTTTCTGGCCCGTTTTCTGGCCCATTTCCTGGGTTGTCCGGATCCTGCACGTCCTGTATTCCCGCCTGATCTCGCTTCGGTCATATCCGACAAAAAGCGCGATGCCCGTATATGGCCGCAAACCTCTCCGATACGAGGAGAGAATTCTCCGAGTACCAGGAGTATACTGAAGGATTGATTGATTTTGCGGCTGATAACAAGAGAGATGCATCAGGGTCACGCGAATTTGCGGGTCGCTGTTGCAAGAAACGAACGATGAACGATCTGCCCTTCTGGAAGAACAAGACGCTTGCCGAAATGACCGTCGCCGAGTGGGAAAGCCTCTGCGACGGCTGCGGCCTCTGTTGTCTCAATAAAATCGAGGAATGGGATAGCGGCGATATCTATTTCACCTCGGTCAGCTGCAAGCTGCTCGACGGCGAAAGCTGTCGCTGCTCCAGCTATGAGAACCGCTGGGATTTCGTGCCGGACTGCGTGCAGCTGACGAAGGAGAATGTGCCCGATATCGCCTGGCTGCCGCCCACCTGCGGCTACCGGCTGGTCAATGAAGGCCGCGACCTCTACTGGTGGCATCCGCTCGTCTCCGGCGACCCGGAGACCGTCCATGCAGCCGGCATTTCCGCGAGAGGCCGCGCGATCAACGAAAATGAGATCGATCTCGACGACCTCGAAGATTACGTCGTCGATTGGCCGCTGACCGTGGGCGAGGAGAAGGACGAAGAAGCGTAGGCGGGCTCAGGATTTAAGCGCGGCGAGGAAGCGCCGAAGCTCCGTCTCCACATAGGCGGCCACCGGCCCCTCGGCGCCAAAACCCCACCAGATGAGCGAACCCTGCCATTGCGACAGCATCAGCCGGGCGATCGTCTCCGGCGCCTTCGCCGATCCGAAACATTGCGCGATTGCCGCCGTCAGTGCCGTTCCCCAGGCCGCACCCCGGGCGCGCAGCACCGGATCGCGGAAATCCTCGCGAAGCACCAGCAGTCCCTCGCCATAGGCAGCGGCATTGTCGCCGTAATCCTGCGACAGACCGACGAGCAGCACGACGGCGCCGTCCGGCGTTTTCGGCACGGTCTCGGCAAGCCGCGCCGTTTCCGAATCCAGCCTGTCCCAGGCATAAAGCAGCGCTGCGCGCAGCATCGCCGCTTTCGTGGCGAAACGCTGCACCAGCGTCGAACCGGAAAGTCCGCTGGCTTTCGCCACCGCCGCAAAGGTCGCTGCATCCGGCCCCTCGGCATGAATCAGCGCCAGCACCATGGCGAGAAGCTGTTCGTCGGACAGTGTGCGGCGGCGCGGCATGAAATTCCTCTTGCATTCAGGTCGTATATAAACGATCATTCGTTTATAAACAAGCGGCGCTGGCTAATACTTGGCGCTTCATTACGGCATGAGGCGTTCTAGCGTGGAGGATGGAGAAGTGACAGCGAACTTGCGGGAGAAAGTGGCCTTGGTGGCGGGTGCTACGCGTGGCGCCGGCCGCGGCGTCGCGGTGGAACTCGGCGCCGCCGGCGCCACCGTCTACGTGACCGGGCGCACGACGCGCGCTCAGCAATCCGAGTATGCCAGGCCGGAGACGATCGAAGAGACGGCCGAACTGGTAACCGCCGCAGGCGGTAAGGGTATCGCCGTGCAGGTGGACCATCTCGTCAAGCAACAGGTCGAGGCGCTGGTCGCCCGCATCCGCGAGGAGGCCGGCCGACTCGATATTCTCGTCAACGACATCTGGGGCTGCGAGAAACTGTTCGAATGGGACAAGGCCGTCTGGGAGCATTCGCTGGATAAGGGCCTGCGCATGCTGCAGCTCGGCATCGAGACGCATCTGATCACCGCACATTACGCCCTGCCGCTGATGATCGAGCGGCCCGGCGGGCTGCTGGTGGAGATGACCGACGGCACGGCCGAATACAATGCCACCCATTACCGGCTGTCGCCCTTTTACGACCTCGTCAAGACAGGCGTCACCCGCATGGCCTGGGCGCATGCGCAAGATCTGGCGAAACACGGCGCCACCGCCGTTTCGATCACGCCCGGCTGGCTGCGTTCGGAAATGATGCTGGATGCTTATGGTGTTCGCGAGGAGAACTGGAGCGAGGCGACGAAAGTACAGCCGCATTTCGCCATTTCCGAAACCCCGCGCTTCGTCGGCCGGGCCGTTGCGGCCATCGCCGCCGATCCCGACCGCGCCCGCTGGAACGGCCAGTCGCTGTCGAGCGGCGGAGTGGCCAAGACCTATGGCTTCGACGATATCGACGGTTCGCGGCCGGATTGCTGGCGCTACATGGTGGAAGTGCAGGAGCCGGGCGGACCGGCGGATGTGACAGGCTATCGCTAGAGCATGATGCCGAAAAGTGTGAGCGGTTTTCGGACGACAACATGCTCTAACTGTTTAATTTAGAACAGGATGATTTTACTGGAGCAATTCCAGGAACAAAAGGTTAGAGCGGCTCTGCGCTTCCGTGAAAGCTAAACCGCTCTAACGCCCCGTTATCATGCTGTGGCAAGCCGCGCCGCCTCGCGAAACGAGACCAGTCGCTTCGTCTGCTCGTCCCACAGCACCAGCTTGACGCAGCGCAGGCTTTCCATGAGCGTGATGCGGCCCAGATCGGCAAGCTCAGGATGATCTCGCAGCACCTCCGGCAGCCGGTAGTAAGGCACCCGGCTCGACAGATGATGCACGTGGTGGATGCCGATATTGCCGGTGATCCACCGCAGCACTGGCGGCAGGTCGTAATGCGAGGCGCCGTGCAGGGCCGCATGCTGGAACTGCCAGTCCGGCTCCTTCGACCAATGTGTTTCCTCGAATTGATGCTGCACGTAGAACAACCAAACGCCGGCAGCACCTGCCAGAAGCACGGTCGGCAGATGCACCAGTAAAAAGGGGACGATCCCGACCGCCCAGATCAGCAGCGCGGCGACCACCGCGATGGCAAGATTGGTCGCCATGGTCGAGATCCAGGGCAGGGCGCCGGAGCGCATCATGCCGAAAGGCAGGCGCTGCTTGAAGAGGAACAGCCATGCCGGTCCGATCCCGAACATCACGATCGGGTGCCGGTAGAGCCGGTAGCCAAGCCGGCCCCAGCGCGACAGCGCGTTATATTCGGCGATCGTCAGCGTTTCGATATCGCCAACGCCGCGCTCGTCCAGGTTTCCGGCCGAGGCGTGGTGTTCCGCATGCGCCCGGCGCCAGTAGTCGTAGGGCGTCAGCGTCAGGATGCCGATCGTGCGTCCAACCCAGTCGTCGACGCGGCGACGAGCGAAAAACGAGCCGTGGCCGCAATCATGCTGGATCATGAACAGCCGGAGCAGGAAAGCAGCGGCGGGAAGGATGAGGATCAGGCCGGGCCAGAAACTGTAATGAACCGCTGCCCAAGCGGCAGCCCAGAACAGCGCGAAGGGGACGACTGTGACGGCAAGCTCGAAGGCGCTGCGTCCGGCCCGCGGCTGGCGATATCCGGCAAGGATCTTCAGCCAGCGCTTTTCTGCGAAAAGTGCGGATCGCTCCGGGTTGTCGTCGGGCTCTCCCAAAGGGGCCACTTGGATTTCCTCGCACTCGCTGCGGCGCGCAGATTCGATCATAGAGTGACGCCGTGAAAGGCGGCGATCGCCGAAAAGCCGAGTGCAATCACCACGGCCGAGCGAATGAGGAAGAGCGGATAGTCGAAGTTGTACATTGTATTAAGAGTTGTCATGGTTGCAGCAATTCCTGTTTTTCCGAAAACATGTCAATGGGTGATGGTGTCGCGCCGGAGCGCGGCGCGTCCGACAAGACGCGCTATCACTGGCGCTGTTATGCGCACGGGGGCGGAGCGGGGGCTCGATAAGAGGTTCTATTTCTTTGGAGCACTGCCCTGCGGGGCAGTTTTGGTCGCCGTCTTCATCTGATTGGCGAATGTGCTTTCCACCTTCGCTGCCTGCTTGTCCTTCTTCGGCTTCCGGACCTCGCGATTGCTTCTTACTTGTCCTTTTGCCATCGATAAAATCTCCCTTTAGATCGAAATTGAAAGCCGCAGCCTGCGTGGTATTCGCCCCGCTTGTCGGTCGCGATCGGAGATCGCGGGATCGTCATGAGGGGCAACCCGACAACACCGGGCCGCAGGGATGGAATGAAAATGATGCCTGCTGAAACCGCATCGCAGTCTGGAGGCGGATGACCGGAGAGGTCACCGAAAGCCAAACCCGACGTTGAGACGGGACGTCACCATGCTTTCGCGATCGGGAAAATGGCGGGGCCGGAAATCCGGTCACCGCAAATGCCGCATCGGCCAAATCAGCGAGCCCTCCTTATAGAGTAAAATTGAGGTGCCATTAAGGCCGCCGCCGCAGGAAAGCCATATTTCCACAGGGGATAAAGCGTGCCGCGCAAAGGGGGCGGCGGTTTTGCGATAACGACATTCGAAACAATAGGACTAAAGCGAGAGATGAATCTTCCGACGCGCTTAGTCATTCACGGGAAACAGGCGGATCAGCTTCGTTCTTTCCATCTCCGCACGGCCTGATGCAGACATGATGCCGCGGGCCAAACAGAGTTCTATGTCCCGTCCGATATCGAGCGGCACCAGCATGCCGCCGGCCTTGAGCAGGCGGTCTGTCATCGACAGAAGCATATCCACTTTCGCCTGGCAGCCATCGCTTTCCAGGAGCGCCACCCGGCGCTCCCTATCGATGTCGGCAAGATCGCTAGCCTGTTGCCGTTGTTGGTAAGCCCCGAATTGCACCCATCCGAAATAACCGGCCGCTGCGACGCAGATACAAAGCAGGAGGGTTTTTCGCACAATATTCCTTCGGAGCCGGGCGGCTCGCTTGCCGCTAAAGCATGTCGCGCAAAAGTGTGAAGCGGTTTTGCGCTAACGGCATGCGTAAAACAAAAACCTAAAGCGCGAGGAGTGAATCTGAAAGATCGCGACGCGCTTTAGAACATCAGTGAGAGCATGATGTCGTCCGAAAACCGCTCACACTTTTCGGCATCATGCTCTAGCCGGCGACGCGTCTTTCACGGGGCAATCCCTGTATCGCATATCGATTGAAGACGGGGGTTATCGGTTTCGGCGGCGTCTTCAGCTTGCCGAAATGGTGTTCGAGCGCTTGTGAGAGCATGGCCGGCGAGGTGACGCCCTCTTCGAACAGCCTGATCAACAGTATGGCCGCGACGTTGAAGACGCGTTCGTTGCCGATCAGGATTTTGGCGTCGTAGCCGGCGTCGTCGAGCACGCCTTGCAGCATGTCGAGATCGGACGAAGTCAGATGCGACTTTTCGAAAGTGGAAGACATCGGTCCTCCTTTCATCGGGGCAAGGGTATAAAAACCCTCAGTCGGCAGCGCCCGTACACTGGCTGCCGAAGTTGCGACCATGCGCCTTTCACCCAGGCAACGCAACGGGATTCTTGCTGCAGATATCGCTCCGGTTGATGAGTAGCCCGCACCGGTCAGGGTGCGGGCTGATGACGGTCATTCCGCCGCCTGATAGCTGGGTCTCCGGGCGGCCGATGTCCGCGGACCGGCGGCTGCAAGCAAGGTAATCGCCACCGCAAGCAGCGCCACGAAGGCGATGCCGGCGACATAGGGGTCCCAGCCGACGTGCGGTGCGGCGCCGAAGACTGCCGAGGCCGCCGCAAGCACGATGCCGCCGCCGATCTGGAAGGAGGCGAAGAGCAGTCCGGAGGCGAGCCCCGACTTATCGTCCTCAACGTCCGAAAGGGCCGCGACCTGCACTGAGGGGTAGGTCATGGCGTAACCGAGGCCGAGTGGGATCTGCGAAAACAGCACGAGCAGGATCGGGTCGACATGTCCGAGTGCGGTCACCCAGAAGATATAGCTGAACGCTTGCAGGCCGACACCCGCCGCCATCAGCCCGGTGGCGCCGCGATTTTGCGCGAGCGTCGCAAAACGTGGCGCCAGGAACATGACGAAGACGCCGCCAAGCGCAAAACAGAAGCCGGTGGTGAAGGCCGACCAGCCGATGACGTTTTGATAATAGAGCGTCGCCAGGAACTGGAAGCCGACATAGGCGCCCTGGAAGAGGGCGGCGATGGCATTTGCATGCCGGAGCTTGGCTCGGCGGAACATGCCGAGCGGAACCATCGGATCGGCATGGCGCGCTTCGACCACGAGGAAGAGCAGGATCAGCACCAGCGACGCGGCGAGCGAACCCCAGGTCGGGAAGGCCCGCCAGCCGGCGGCTGCGGCATTGGTGATGCCGAAGACGAAGAGCAGCAGTCCGGGCGTGATCGTCAGCGCGCCGGCCCAGTCGAAGCTCGGCCGCGGTCCCGTCCTTTTCGGGTCGGCCGGCAGCGCCAGCGGCGCAAGAAGGAGCGTCAGTATGGCGACAGGCGCGCCCATGACAAGGGTCGCCCGCCAGCTGAAGATCGTCGCGGCACCGCCGAGCACCATGCCGAGCACGAAGCCGGTGGCGCCGGTCGAGGCGAAGACCCCGAGCGCCTTTGCCCGTGCGGTTCCCTCGCCGAAGACCGAGAGCAGCAGCGCAAGGGCGGCAGGCGCAGTGAAGGCGGCGGCAATGCCCTTGATCAAGCGGGCGGCAATCAGCGTCGGCCCGCTATCGACGAAGCCGCCGGCGATGCTGGCGGCGGCAAAAATCGCCAGCGACCAAAGGAAGACGCGGCGATGGCCGAAGACGTCGGCGACCCGGCCGCCGAGCAGCAGGAAGCCGCCATAACCGAGCACATAGGCGCTGACGGCCCATTGCAGCGATGTCGCCTCCATGCCGAGTTCGGCCTGGATGGCAGGAAGCGCGACACCAATGGTGGAGACGTCCATGGCGTCGAGGAAGTTGGCGGTGCAGAGCAGCAGCAATGCCAGCCCCGCCCCGCTTCGCGATTTGGAAAGAGTCATCGAAATCGTTCCTTCGTTGCTGCCGCCTCATCGGGGGAGGTTGCCGGGCGGCAGGGAACGAGAAAATGTACAGCTTCCATTCCTATTGCAAATTGATAGTAGCCATGCCAGGTATTACTGACGATGATGAATGACGCCACGCTTCGCAAGATCGATCTCAATCTCCTGCTGGCCTTTTCGGTGCTGATGCAGGAGCGCAACGTCAGTCGCGCCGCCGAGCGGCTGCTGCTCGGCCAGCCGGGCCTGTCGGCTGCTTTGCGGCGCCTTCGCGAGGCGCTGGACGATGAATTGTTCGTGCGTGTCGGCCGCGGCCTGCAGCCGACGCCGCGCGCCCTTTCCATCGCCCCGGCGATCGAGGATGCGCTGTCGGGCATCGAGCGCGCCATCCGCCCGCAGGCCGAGTTCGATCCGGCAAGCTGGAAGGGCGAGTTCCGCATCGGCATGTGCGACAATCTCGAATCGGCCTTCTTCGGCCCGCTTGCCGCCCGTCTTCTAAAGCTTTCACCCGGCGCCCGGCTGATCGGCATCGCTTCCGAAAAGCGCGATGCCGCACGCCGGCTGGATGAAGGCGTTTTCGATTTCAGCGTCGCGATGCACGACGAGCCCGCCTCCTGGCACATTCGCGCGCCGCTGTTCGACCAAGTCTCGATCTGCATCTACGATGAAGCTCAGCTCGGGCTGAAGGCGCCGTTGAGCCTCAAGGATTTCGCCAATGTCGCGCATGTCACCGTCTCGTTCGAAGGCAACACCTCGACCGGTATCGACATGGCGCTGAACCGCACCGGCGATGTGAGACAGGTGGTGGCGACCGTCCCGCGCTTTTCCGCTCTGCCGATGGTGCTGAAGGCGATGCCCGCCATTGCCACCGTGCCGGAATCGATCGGTCGCTGCATGGCGCAGTTACATGGGCTGATGCTTTGCGAGCCGCCGCTTTCGCTGCCGGCCGATCCCGTGACGATGCTTTATCGCCGAGTCGACCAGACGGACGGCCGGGCGCGCTGGTTCCGTCGCCTGTTCATCGATGTAGCCAATAAAGCGCTCGAAGCTTCCGGCTGCTGCGTATCCATTCCGAGAGCCGCTGCCTGACGGTCCCTTACAGTTCGCCTTTGTGGAAATACGCTTCGAGGCGGTAGCCGTCCGGGTCGATGATGAAGGCGGCGTAATAGAATTGCCCATAATCCGGCCGCACACCTGGTTCGCCATTATCCGTGCCGCCGGATGCAACGGCCGCCGCGTGAAAGGCATCGACCGCGGCCTCATCAGGCGCGACGAAGCAGAAATGCAGCCCGGATCGCATGTCGGCAACAACAGGCTGCTCGACCTGCATCACCCAGAGCCCGACCGTTTCCGGGCCGTAGCCGATCATGGTGTCGGAATTAGACAGGCGCTCATATCCGAGTGGCGCCAGCGCCGCATCGTAGAAACGGCGGGCTCTTTCCAAGTCTTTTACGCCGATGGAGATATGATCGAACATGGACTGCGAACTCCTTCTCTGCTCATCCCCGGTGTGAGCTCTCTCACCCCCAAGATGGCACGATGACAACATCTTTCAACCGCCGTTCTAAGTCAGCGAACGGGCGCATCGTCAGCGGCCTGCGCGCTCATTCATGGCCGGCGATTCTGTCCAGCGCCTTGGCGAAGAAATCGGGGGCTCCGAAATTGCCGCTCTTCAGCGCAAGCCCGAGCGGTCCGGAGCGGTCGGCCACGAGAACCGGCACGCCGGGATCGATCTCCGGCCCGATCATCATGTTCTTGAGACCGAGCGCTTCCACCACCGCGCCGGAGGTTTCTCCGCCGCCGACGACGATCTGCCGCATGCCGGCATCGGCGAGCCGCCGCGCCAGCCCGCCAAAGAAGGTCTCGATTTTTTCAGCCACGTCCTCGCGCCCGAAACGCTGCTGCACGAAGCTCACCACTTCAGGAGCGGCTGTCGAATAGACGATCGGATTTTCGGCGGCATTCGCTTCCACCCAGCGTGCCGCGCGCTCCACCGACATCGAGCCGCGCATCAGCACCGCCGGATCGATCGCAAGCCCCGGATGGTTCTGCAGGTGGCAGGCGACCTGGTTCTGCGAGGTCGTGGAGCAGGAGCCGCAGATCACGACACCGGGACCCTTGACCAGAGGCACTTCGTCCGCCGTACCTGAGAGCTTGCCCTGGTTGCGGAAATTCTGCGGCAAGCCCTGCGCAATGCCAGAGCCGCCGGTCACCAGCTTGTGGTCGGCGACCGCGGCCGCGATCGTCGCCAGGTCGTCGTCCTCGATGGCGTCGACGACGACGAGGCGGTGGCCGGCGGTGAGTTCGGCGCGCAGGCCGTTGCGCAAGGCCGCAGCGCCCGAGCGCACCACGTCGAGCGCAATGCTGCCGATTTCGCCTTTCGTCTGCTGCTGCAGCCAGCGGCGGATGTCGGGATCGGTCATCGGCGTCAACGGATGGTTCTGCATGCCGGATTCGCTGAGAAGCCGGTCGCCGACGAAGAGATGTCCCATGAAAAGCCGCCGTCCGGTCGCCGGAAAGGCCGGGCAGACGACGGCGACGCCGGTGCCGGTGAGGCGCAGCAGCGCTTCGGCCACCGGCCCGATATTGCCTGAAGGCGTCGAATCGAAGGTCGAGCAATATTTGAAGACGATCTGCTCGCAGCCCTGCTCGAGCAGCCAGCGCGCCGCCTCCAGCGACTGGCGCACCGCATCGTCAACCGGCGCCGAGCGCGTTTTCAGCGCGACGACGCCGGCCTCGCAATCCGTCTTGCCGCGGCCGGTGCCGACGAACTGCACGGTCGACATGCCGCCTCTCGCAAGCGTGTTGGCAAGATCGCTGGCGCCGGTGAAATCATCGGCAATCGCCCCAAGCAGCATGTCAGGAAAGCTCCGGCAGGCGGCCTTCGAGCTCGTCCTCGATAGGTACGCGAATGATCTCGTCGAAGGATGTTTCAGCGCTGAAACCGAGCGCCTGCGCCCGGCTCGCATCGAAATTGCCCGGCGCAGCCACCAGCTTGCGGCAGACCATCTCGGCCGCGCCTATGACAAGGTTTTTCATCTGAAGCGGCCCTCCACTCGAAGACATCGACGCCGACTTCCGGCGCGAGTCGGCCCCGAACCGGCAATGTCTCAGTTAAGACAAGGCGAGCGACGCTGTCACGTGATTTTGGGGGGAGGGTGCAGTTCGGCTCGGCGCTGCTGTGGGCGGCTGCCATGAACCGGGAACGGACTGGCAGTCCTGCCTGCGGCAGCCTGGGGCTGGGCATGCCGCATCCTGCCCAGGTCTCGTTCTAAACAGCACCTTCGGCGACGCTTTGCATCTGCTGCAGGTTCGTCACCTCATAGGTCCAGACTCGAAACGCCTTCAGCACATGCGGTCCGAAGGAATTGATGAGCGGTATGTCGGCGGCATCGCGCCCGCGTGCGACGATGATACGACCGATCCGCGGCGTGTTGTTGCGCGGATCGAATGTATGCCATGCACCGTCGAGGAAGACCTCGATCCAGGCGCTGAAGTCCATCGGGTCGACGACGGGAATACCGATGTCGCCGAGATGGCCATTGATATATCGGGCGGGAATGTTGAGGCACCGGCACAACGCCACCGCGAGATGCGCAAAGTCGCGACAGACGCCGACACGTTCGTGAAAGGCCTCGAAGGCTGTCCGCGTCGATCGCGCCTGCATATAGTCGAATTGGATATGGCCGTGAACGAAGTCGCAGATCGCCTGAACGCGGCCCCAGCCGGGTGAGACGGTGCCGAACATATCCCACGCAATTTGACTGAGGCGATCCGTCTCGCAATAGCGGCTGCCCATCAGGTAGACGAGGCAATCATCCGGCAACTCCGAAACCGGGAACTCCCTGGCGCCTGGCAGCGACCTGTCCGGTTTGCCATCGTCTTCGATCGTCGCATCGCCCCATATGGTCAGGTCGCCCGCTGGGGCGACCAGCCGAAGACAGCGGTTGCCGAAGAGATCGCGATAAGTCGATGTGGGAACATCGGGCGTGGTGAAGACCGTTTCCGGAATTCTGATGTCGGCCGCACGATCATCATGAACCGACAACAGGCACACCAATGCGGTCGGCTGCGGGCAGGTCAGCGTGATTTCATAGCCGTAACGGATCAACATGGATCGTTTCTCGCGCGTCCGGATCCCGCTAGCGGAAATCCGCCGCAGTTAGAGTATAAAACGCGCGGCGGCGGTAGGAATAGGCTTTGTGTGCCACGTCCTGAATGGAGTTACGCAGGGCATCGAAAGACGAAAGCCACCTCGTTTCCGAAGGCTCGGTTCTTTGCAATGTGGTGTCGGATTTCGCCAGTGCGCCAATCTCGATGAAGAACAACACCTGGAACATGCCGTCATGGCCGACGAAGCGCACAGCATTTCTCGCCGCATCGAAGCTGCGGCTTTGATTCAGGAAGGCTAGCGCCATGGTTGAACCGGCGGAGTTTCACTCCGGGCGGCGTCCGACAGCCTCAGCCATTCCTTCCGGTATCCTATGTTGAGAAGATTGAAGGACATCATGTCTTTCCCGGCCTGCGGACGGCTCTTGCCTGTCACGGCATGCTCGGAGTGCACTGGAACGCCTGCTGAGACACGATAGACGGTCCACGAACGGGCGGATTCGATCCGGCGGTCGCGTTCGATCTCCATGGAGTAGCGGCCGGAAGCGCCACATTTGTTTTCCCATGTGCCGACGGCAAAGGCATTCCGTCTTCGTTCGGCTTCGTCTTCATGGCTGTTCACGATGTCAACCTTTCGTCATTCGGGCCGTGGCCATGGCCAAACGTCCTCTCGATCAGTGTTGCGCCGCTGCCGGCGGGCGATAGGTTTACCAGTTCCAGGCTGTCTTCCGTCGCGACCCGCTCATGACGTTCATCGTCACTGCGGATGCGGTATTGCAGCACATTTCCTCTCAGAGGCAGCGTGGCGGTAATGCGGTATGTCTCGGGGAGCTTGGAGGGAACGACCAGGAACCCGTCCTTCACCCGGACAGTCTGTCCAACCTTGAAGATATGTGTTGCTGCCTCGCGCCGGATCGAGCGTCCATTGCGTTGCGGGATGCGCGTAGCGGTCATGACGGTTTGTGGTCCTTTTCGAGCGCGGTTTCGAGATCTGACAGGTGGATAGGCATCATCTGCTGCGTCGAACTCTGCGCGGCAATCGCCGGCAGGTGGATGAAGGCGCCGACCCTTAGCCAGGCAAGCCTGGAAACGCTATCGATCAATTCCTCGTCATAATCGACGCGGTATTCTCCGGCTGGCTGCGCCCCGTCGAAACCGGGCAGGTGGAATGAGGATGAAAAGCGGACGACTGTTTGTGTGGTGCGACTGGTCACGGCTGAGGCCTCCGCAGGAAGCGCCGATGCGTTTCCTGTATCGTTGAGTTCCGAACCGGACGAACTCGAGGCTGCCGGTACATCCGCGGTCAGCGCCAAGCTCATTCCGGATCGGAATAGGCGAAATCGACGCCAGAACGACGTCACAAATTGCTATCGAAAATTCAGTGGTGATGGCGGGTCGTAGTTCTCTGACACCGCGAAGCCAAGTCGGCCAAATCGACGAGGCCTATCATTGCGCCTCGATTGAGTTTAAATCAAGATAAATTCGAATTTATCTATGAAAAACGCCAAATTAACTCGATAACCATTTAAATAAAATTAGGTGCGGTGTCGTAAAAATTCTCTTCATTTCCTGATTATTGCAAAATATCCGTTCAAATTTATTTCCTAAATTTTTCCAGAAGTTCCCCGTGCGAACAATATTTCTTGGCACTCCTATCAATCGAGTGCCACGAGTGCTATTTATGAATTGCAGCCGCCCTACGCGCCGGCAGCAGAAAGACCCTCTATGAAATTCCGTTCACTTCACGACCGCGTCGTCATTCGACGTGCGGAAGGCGATGTCAAATCCAAGGGCGGGATCATCATTCCAGACACCGCCAAGGAGAAGCCGCAGCAAGGCGAAGTGGTCGCATTCGGCCCGGGCCTGCGCAACAAAAGCGGCAATCTCGTCCCGCTCGATGTCGAGGTCGGTGATCTCATTCTGTTTGGAAAATGGTCGGGGACCGAGGTCACGATCGATGGCGAAACCCTTCTGATCATGAAGGAGACCGACATCATGGGCATCGTCGAAAAGACCGAAGCGGCTGCCGGCAAAGCCGCCTGAGGGGTCGAATTTGTGACCCGCAACTCAAGACCGAACTGGGAAGAAATATCATGTCTGCCAAGGAAATCAGGTTCTCTACCGACGCGCGCGACCGCCTGCTGCGCGGCGTCGAATTGCTCAACAACGCCGTCAAGGTGACGCTTGGCCCGAAGGGTCGCAACGTCGTCATCGACAAGGCCTATGGCGCACCGCGCATCACCAAGGACGGCGTCAGCGTCGCCAAGGAGATCGAGCTCGAAGACAAGTTCGAGAACATGGGCGCGCAAATGGTGCGCGAGGTGGCATCGAAGACCAATGATCTTGCCGGCGACGGCACGACGACGGCAACGGTGCTCGCCGCCTCCATCTTCCGCGAAGGCGCAAAGCTCGTCGCTGCCGGCATGAACCCGATGGATCTGAGGCGCGGCATCGATCTCGGCGTTATCGCCGTCGTCAAGGAAATCAAGGCGAGGGCGATGAAGGTCAAATCGTCAGGCGAGATCGCACAGGTCGGCACCATTGCCGCCAATGGCGACGCCACCATCGGCGAGATGATCGCCAGGGCAATGGACAAGGTCGGCAATGAGGGCGTCATAACCGTCGAAGAGGCGCGAACCGCCGAAACCGAACTCGATGTCGTCGAGGGCATGCAGTTCGATCGTGGCTATCTCTCGCCCTATTTCGTCACCAATGCCGAGAAGATGCGCGTGGAACTGGAGGAGCCCTATATCCTCGTTCACGAGAAGAAACTCGGCAGCCTGCAGGCGATGCTGCCGATCCTGGAAGCCGTCGTACAGACCGGCAAACCGCTGCTGCTCATCTCGGAGGACGTCGAAGGCGAGGCGCTGGCGACGCTGGTCGTCAACAAGCTGCGCGGCGGCCTGAAGGTCGCAGCCGTCAAGGCGCCGGGCTTCGGCGATCGCCGCAAGGCGATGCTCGAAGACATTGCCGTGCTGACCGCCGGCCAGATGATTTCCGAGGATCTCGGCATCAAGCTCGAGAACGTCACGCTCGATATGCTCGGCCACGCCAAACGTGTGCTGATCGACAAAGAAAGCACCACGATCATCGACGGCTCCGGCGAGAAAGCGGCCATCCAGGCGCGCATCCAGCAGATCAAGGCGCAGATCGAAGACACCACCTCCGACTACGACAAGGAAAAACTGCAGGAACGCCTGGCGAAACTCGCCGGCGGCGTCGCGGTCATCCGCGTCGGCGGCGCGACCGAGACGGAGGTCAAGGAAAAGAAAGACCGCATCGACGATGCGCTGAACGCCACCCGTGCGGCGGTCGAAGAGGGCATCGTGCCCGGCGGCGGCGTGGCACTGTTGCGCGCGAAGTCGGCGCTGACGGGACTGACGGGGGAGAACGCCGATGTGACGGCGGGCATCTCGATCGTGCTCAGGGCGCTCGAAGCCCCGATCCGGCAGATCGCCGACAATGCCGGGTTCGAGGGCTCCATTGTCGTCGGAAAACTCGCCGGCAGCAATGATCACAATCAGGGCTTCGACGCACAGACGGAGACCTATGTCGATATGATCGAGGCCGGCATCGTCGATCCTGCCAAGGTCGTGCGCACTGCTCTGCAGGACGCCGGCTCGATCGCGGCGCTGCTGATCACCGCCGAGGTGATGATCGCCGACATTCCCGCGAAAAATTCTGCGCCTGCGGCCGGAAATGGCGGCATGGGCGCTATGGGATACTAGAGCATGATGCCGAAAAGTGTCAGCGGTTTTCGGACGACATCATGCTCTAACTATTTAATGTAGAACAGGATTCAGATTTTAGACCCGGCCTAAAATCATCCTGTTCTAAGGCCAGCTTGAACCGGTCCGGCGTCGCCGGACGGCACAACCCGAACAACAGACAGGGAGAATTCCAATGTCCGTGCAGAGCAGCAGCAAGACATCGATTACCCAGCGTTTCGACAGTTACCAGCCATCCAAGACGCTTCTCGCCTGGGCCTGCGTCGCCACGGCGATCGCCACGATGATTATCGGATTCAGCTGGGGAGGTTGGGTAACCGGCGGCACATCAAGCAAAGCGGCAGCCGCCGCCGGCGACACCGCACGCGGAGAACTGGCGTCGGCCATTTGCGTCGAGCGATTCAAGGCGGCGCCGGATGCGAGCGCTAAACTGATCGAGTTCAAGGCGATTACCGAAGGCTACAAGCAGCGTCAGTTCGTTGAGGCCGGCGGTTGGGCGACCATGCCTGGGCAGACTTCAGCCGATAGCCGAAGTGTTCAAGGCTGCGCCACGGCGCTTGCCGTCTGACACCGTTTTCCAGAGCGCTCCGATATACGTGCGGAGCGCTCCCACTGTTGAAGCAGGAAATGACCTATGATCCGTTTCGTGAAAAAGAGCGACCCAAAGCCAGCCGCAGAAGACGCCGGCGGCGAAAGCGTCAAGAAAGTCCCTGAGGCAGCCGCCGACGGGCCTAAGAAAGCCGCCAACGACAGCACGCGTCGCCGCGCGCCGCAGGCGCCGGAAGACGACGATCCGCTTATCTGAGTGTGGACTGATGTCCTTGAACATGCCTCCAGCGCAACAAGTGCGAAGCGGGCACAGGGCGCGATCTGAGAAAGAGCTGCGCCGGGGCTCTTGAAGACCTAGCGATAATCCAGCCAGATCCCACCCGCGTCGGCGGAACGCACGCAGTTTTCCACCCAGCGGACCCCTTCCAGTCCGGCATCGACATCGGGAAAGACGAGGTCTTCGATCCCCGCAGGAGCGAGGCCGCGCTCTTTGTTGATGGCAAAGCCGAATCGGCGATAGAGGTTCGCCCAGGCTTCGAAGAGACCTTCCGGGTGACCGCCGCCGATCCGGTCGTCGATCCTGGCCTCGGGATAGAGATAGTCCATGCCGCGCTCGAGAATGCGGGCCGGTTCGCCCTGGATCTCGTAGGAGAGCTGGTTCGGCCGCTCGTCCCACCATTCGATACTGGCCTTCGAGCCGACGATGCGGATCTTCTGGCCATGCATGGAGCCGGCATTGACGGCGCTCGACCAGATGGTGGCGATCGCGCCATTGTCATATTCCATCAGGGTCACCGCATTGTCTTCGAGCGGCGCGCGGCTTTTGACGAAGCTCTGGCGGGTGCAGAGCAGCCGCTTGATCTTCAGATGCGGTAGGATGACCTTGGCGATATAAAGCGGGTGGGTCCCGACATCGCCGAGCACATAGCTGGGGCCTGCGAATTTTGGATCGACGCGCCAGCGCGTCGCAGGGTTCTGCTCCTCCACCGCAGCACTATGGAAGCCATGGGCGAATTGCAGGTTGACGATTCGGACCTCGCCGAGATCGCCATTCCGGACCATGGCGCGCGCTTGCTCGATCATCTGATGGCCGGCATAACCATAGGTCACGCCGACGATACGGCCGCGCGTCTGGGAAAGCGCCTTCAGTTCGTCGGCCTCGGCGGTCGTAAAGCAGAGCGGCTTTTCGCAGATCACATGCAGGTCATGTTCGAGCGCTGCCTTGCAGATCGCGAAATGGGTGTTGTTGGGTGTTGCGATCGACACGGCCTCGATGCCGTCGGCCCGCCCGGCCTCAGTCGCAAACATCGCCGCATAGTCCCGGTAGCTCCTGGCTTCGTCGAGCCCGAGATCGATGCCGAAGGCGCGGCCGCGTTCGGGATCGATATCGAAGGCGCCCGCCGCAAGGGCAAAGACGTCGTCGCGATGCGCCGCCGAGCGATGAATATAGCCGATCTGGCTGCCTCTGCCGCCGCCGACCATGCCCCAGCGGATCGGCTTTTTCCTGTTATTCGTCACAGTTTTTCCCCAGCAGTTCCAGCAAAAGTGCGCAGCGGTTTTTGTGTCCGGAATTGCGCAAAACAGAGAGATGGAGCGTTTCCGTGTTTCGAAGAAAAACGGAAACGCTCTAGAACCCGACCGACCTGAGGTAATCGCGGTTTTGCTTCACGTCTTCGAGGCTGCCGGCGACATTGAATGGATCGCGCTCCTGCTCGACGGTGATGAAGCCGTGATAGCCGATCTCCTCGAGCGTTCGCTTGACGGCGGGATAATCGATGACGCCGCGGCCGATCGGGCACATGACGCCCTGTCCGCATGCATCGAAGAAGCGGATCTTC
Organism: Rhizobium sp. 10PS4; assembly: GCF_032464805.1. NCBI lineage: Bacteria > Pseudomonadati > Pseudomonadota > Alphaproteobacteria > Hyphomicrobiales > Rhizobiaceae > Rhizobium > Rhizobium sp. 10PS4. The sequence continues at coordinate 120,901 of NZ_JAWDIW010000018.1, forward strand.
TCGCCAAGCACACGGTCGAAGACGGTCTGGTCGATGTCCTTGAAGTGGACGTAGTCGAGCCTGTCGGCATAGCGGCGAAGCATCTCCACGGGATCCATGCCGGCATAATAGCTATGGCCGGTGTCGAGGCAGAAGCCGGCGATCTCCTGCGGAATGTCACCTGCCACCCGCTCGATCTCATCGGCGAATTCGATATAGCCGCCCGCATGCGGGTGGATGACGGCGCGCACGCCGTATTTACGCGCCGCGAGTTCGGCGATCGCCGTGATGTTCGCGACCATCCCGGTCCAGGCCGTGTCGTCGAGGCGCGGCGCACGATCCGAATGGCCAGCGGCATAGTCCCGCTCGTCGTGCCCCCAGTCCATGACCGTGAGATAGGGCGTCCTGAACCGCTGGCCTTCCACCTGTTCCGGCTGCGGCAGCCTGGTGATGACGGCGCAGATTTCCTCCGTCTGCCGCAGCAATGTCTCCCGATTTTCAGGCGAGACCAGATCGTCGAAGATCGTGCCGGCGACGATGAAGAGATTGCGCTCGGCAAGCGCCTTTGCGACGAGCGCATCATCGAGCGGCACGTAACCGTACGGCCCGAGTTCGAGGCCGCCATAACCAGCCGCCGTCGCCTCGTCGAAGACGCGCTCCCAGGCGGGAAGGTTTGGATTGTTGACGTCATCAACGCCCCAGCAGCAGGGGGCTGTCGTAATCGTGATGGTCACGGGTTTTATTCCTGAAAAGTGGTGGTGCCGGGTGGATGTTGACGATCAGCCAAGTTTCCCGGGCCAGTATTTGTCGACATATTTCTGGATTTCGGAGCGCATGAAGCGGCCGGAATCATCGGCACGCTCCTCCCAGCCGAAGACGCAGGCGGTGATGATGCCGTCGAACCCGACCGCGGCGAGCGAGGAGAAGAAGACATCCCAATTGATCTCGCCCTGGTACATATCCATGTGCTGATGGATGGTGACCTTCGCGCCCGGCGGATTGATGATGTAGCGCAGCCCTGACGACGCCTTGTGGTTATAGGTATCGGCCACATGCACATGGGCGATTAGCGGGCCGGCATCGCGGATCATCCGCGCCATGTCGTCACCGAAATAGAAGGTATGCGGCGCGCAATAGAGGAATTTGACGTTCTTCGAGCCGATGGTCTTCAGCATGTCGATCGCCGGATGCAGCGTCTCGCACCAGTCTTCCGGATGCGGCTCCATGTTGAGCGTGACGCCCTCGCGCTCGAACACCGGAACGAGCTCTTCGATCGAGCGCCACCAGGCAGCCTCGCTGTGCTCGTGGGTATGCATGCCGCCGCAGCAGCTGGCGCGGTGGCTGCGATCCGGCGACGGTCCGCGGCCGAATTCCGAATTCATCGTATCGCAGCCCATCTCGGCCGCGATTGCGATCGCTTCCTTCCAGTAGCGCACCGCCGCCTGCCGCTCGTCCTCATGCGGGCTCGCCCAGCGGTACATCGGCAGGATCGAAGCGAGCTGGACGCCGTGATCCTTCAGGGCCGACTTGAATTCCGCGATGCGTTCCTTGTGTGCCCGCGGGCGCACCCACCAGGGCAGAAAATCGTCGCGTGGTGAAAGCTCGATATGCTCATAGCCGAGTTCCGCCGCCTTGCGGCAGAGGTCGCGCAGGTTGAGGTGACGGTGCATATGCGGGTCGAGTGCAATCTTCATCTGGTTCCTCCGTCATCCCTCGGCCGGATCGGGCCGGCGGGTGATCCTTGATCTCGTTTGTTTCGGACGTCCGGTGCTCCTCCCGGATTGCCAGCACGATACTGCTGCAGTGCCCCCATGCTCCAATGCTTCCTTGATCAAATTTGATCATTGACGACGCAGCGTGCCGATGCTCTGCTGTGTCAGCTTTGGGAGTGAGTGAGCCCTGATGAAGGTGACTTTGAAGGATGTCGCAAGCCAAGCCGGCGTTGGCACCGCGACCGTCGAGCGTGTCCTCAACGGCCGCGGCGGCGTCCGGCCGGAGACGGTGGAGAAAGTCTTCCTGGCGGCAAGACGGCTTGAATACCGGCAGAGCCTGCCGGTCGCCCATCGCGGTCTGATCCGGATAGAGGTCATCCTCGTTCGTCCGGAGACCAGCTTCTATTCGCGTCTGAACCGGGCGTTCGAGCGCATTGCCGCCTCGCTCGACGACAGTATTGTCGTTCACCGCACCTTCGTCCGCGAGAACGAGCCGGCGCAATTCGCCCGCTACATCGCCAACCCGACGGCGCGCCGGTCGGCGCTGATCGTGGTTGCGCCCGACCATGCCGATGTCGTCACCAGCGTGCGGAAGGCGGCCGGTCTCGGCATTCCCGTCGTCCAGATCATGACCCGCCCGGCGCCCGAACTGCCCTATGTCGGCATCGACAACTATGCCGCCGGACGCACCGCGGCTCACTATATGTCGGGCATGCTGGCGCGGCGCCCCGGTTCGTTCGTCGCTCTCTGCCACAGCGGCGCCTATGAGAACCATAAGGAGCGGATCCGCGGCTTCTCCAACTATCTCGCGGACAACGCTTCGAACGAGGGTTCAAACGAACATCGTTTCCTTGAGGTCATGTTCGACCTCGATGACGAGCACAATGCCATCGAACTGCTGCAAGCGGCGCTCCGGCGCGAACCCGGCATCATTGGCGTCTATAGTGCCGGCGGCGACAACAAGGGTGTTGCCAGGGTGCTCGAGGCAAACAAGGCTGGGCGGCCGTTCTGGGTCGGCCACGAATTGACGGGAGAGACGCAGGACTATCTCAGCCGCGGCATCATGTCGATCGTGCTCGACCAGGCGCCGGAAGTGCAGGCGAGGCGATCGATAGACCTTGCCCTGAACAGGCTGGGTCTCATCGAGGTGGAAGTCAGCGCCGAGCCGGTGCGCTTCCTGACGATCACATCGGAAAATCTCTGAGACGGGATAAGGATGCCCGGACAATCCGCTCGAATGAGCGCCAGCGACTTTCACGACGCCGGCGTAACCTTACTGCAGCTGCGGTTTCTTGAGGAAGCTGTTGCGGTCGGCGGATTTGATGCGCAGCCAGGCTTCCCGGCCGTTCCTGAGGATCCGCATGGGGATCTCGGCGCCGGCGGGGCCGCTGCTCCAGAGCTTGCGATAGAAATCGGCCAGGCCATCGACCTCTTCGTCGCGGATCTCCGAAATGATATCGCCTTGACGCAGGCCCGCCTGGGCGGCCGGGCCGTCTTCGGCCACGCTCATGACCACCACGCCGCCATTGCTCTCGGCGGAGAAGGCGCCAAGCCAGGGCCGCGGCGGCTTGTTGACCTGGCCCCGGTTCAAGAGATCGTCGAGGATCGGCGGCAAAAGGTCGATCGGCACGACCATATTGATATCGGCAACCTCGTCGCCATGGCTCATTTGCAGGCGAAGCGAACCGATGCCGAGAAGCCTGCCGTCCGAACCGATCAGGGCCGCGCCGCCCCATGAGGGATGGGCTGGTGCTGTGAAAATCGCCTCGTCGAGCAGATATTCCCAATAGCCGGCAAATTCCTGCCGGGCGACGATATTTGCCTCGACGAATTCTCCGATGCCATCGGCCAGCACGACGGGATCGCCGGGCTTGGCCGTGGCCGCGTCGCCGAGATCCACCGCCGGCGCATTCAGGGCCCCAAGCGCCTGGACCAGGCCGAAGCCGCTTTCCTGATCATAAGCAAGCGCATGCGCGGGAACCACGCGCCCGTCATGGGTCGTCAGCCAGACCTCTTCGGCCTCGGTGATGAGATAACCGATGGTCAGCACCAGCCCGTTGTCGCGAATGACCACGCCGCTGCCTTCCCGGACAGTGCCCAGCGTCTCCGCCGTGAAGGCATCTTCCGGAATAGAGGAACGGACGGCCACGACTGACCGTAAAATCGGATCGATATTCATACTTTCATCCCGATAGACGCCGGCGCGAAAGGCCGAAAGCCGGCGCATTCTTCCTTGAATAGGTAAGAGAATGGACGGCGGGTGCAAGACCGTATCGGACGGAATTTTGGCAGGTCAACGGCGACCTCCCTCCGATGCCTGCACCAATCAAGGTTTCACTGAGCGCCGAGACTATCTCGCATGGCACCGGCGGGCGGCTGAGCGCGACCATATTGCCGCGGCGAGCATCCCATCACTCTCTTGAAGGCGGTGCTGAATGCGCTTTCGGATTCATAACCGAGCGACAGGGCGACACCGGCAATTGCTTCGTCCGAATTTGTCAATCGGTCACCTGCGAGAAGCATGCGCCAGCGCGTCAGATAATCCATCGGCGCAAGCCCGACCTTTTCCTTGAAGTGGAGAGCAAAACTGGACCGGGACATCGAGGCCCGTTCAGCTAGCGACTGCAAGGTCCACTTGCGGGCTGGATCGGCATGCAGGGCACTGATAGCCGCGCCGATCCGCCGGTCGGTAAGCGCGAAAAGCCAGCCGACGCCGCGCGCATTCGGCGATGCGATATGGAGGCGCAACGCCTGCATGAGCATGACATGAGCAAAATGCTCCGCCATCAGAAAGCCACCCGGCTGCTGGTCGCGCAATTCGCGCGTCATCCGATCGAGGCACCAGCGCAGCACGGTGGCGTGATCGGAATCCCTCTTCACATGGACGATCGGTGGCAGGATTCCGAGAAGGATGTCCGAATTTCCTCCTGAAAAGGAAAAACGGCTGCCGATCAGGAAGAAATCGCCACCGCCATTGCAAGTCGCAATGCCGTCGCGGGCGATCGAATAGATCGCGTCGGACGGGATCGCTTCGAGCGCCGGATCGCTGGCGAGACGAAAGGCCCGGCGGCTCGTCAGCAGAAAGCAGTCGCTTTCCTCCAGGCGGACAGCTTCGGCAACTCCATCGACGCTCAGCCAGCAGGCGCCTGAAATCACCGCGTTGAACTTGATGCCATCAGGGGGCGGGAAATCGATCGCCCAAGCGCCGCCAGCGTCGAGCCCCGCGGAAACATAGCTGCGCGGTTTGAGCAATGCGAGAACATCGGATAACGGGTCCATGTAAAAATCCGGACGATGGCGAAGAGATGTCGGACTTTAGCGCATGGATCGTCTGGAGGCCACGCCTTATTCTCGCGACCGTCATCCCGAGCGACAGCAACGTCGCAGAACAAAGGCAATTATCATGAGTGACAAACAAGTCCCCATCGGCTCCGGATTTGGAGCCCACACGACGGCCGGCGAGGTTCTGGCCGGTCTCGATCTTTCCGGCAAGCGCGCCATCGTCACCGGCGGCCATTCCGGCCTCGGGCTCGAGACCACGCGCGCTCTGGCGGGCGCCGGCGCCAAGGTGACCATCGGCGCAAGGAACATCGAGGCGGCGCGCAGCGCGGTCGCCGGTATCGATGGCGTAGAGATTGATCGGCTCGACCTTTCCGACCTCGAAAGCGTTCGCGTCTTTGCCGAGCGGTTCGTCGCGTCTGGCCGCAGCATCGACATCCTGATCAACAGCGCCGGCATCATGGCCTGCCCGGAAACGCGTGTCGGCGACGGATGGGAGGCACAGTTCGCGACCAATCATCTCGGCCATTTCGCCTTGGTCAACCGCCTTTGGCCGGCGATCTCGCCCGGCGCTCGCATCGTTTCGGTTTCCTCAGGTGGCCATCACAACTCGGCCATACGATGGGAGGATGTGCAATTCGAGACCGGTTACCACAAATGGCGGGCCTACGGTCAGTCGAAGACCGCCAACGCACTTTTCGCTGTGCATCTGGACAGGCTCGGGCGCGACACCGGCATCCGCGCCTTCTCGCTGCACCCGGGCAAGATCTTTACCCCCTTGCAGCGCCATCTCGCAAAGGAGGAAATGGTCAGTGCCGGCTGGATCGATGCGGACGGCAACCCGATTGATCCGACATTCAAGACGCCATCCCAGGGGGCGGCCACGCAGGTTTGGGCGGCGACCTCGCCGCAACTCGACGGTATGGGAGGCCTCTATTGCGAGGACTGCGATATCGCCATCCGCGCAACGGATGGAGAACCAGGCGGCGTCAGCGACCATGCAACCGATCCCGAGAAGGCGGCACGCCTGTGGATCTTGTCGGCAAGGCTGACTGGCATTGACGCTTTCGCAGCGTACGCCTGAAGCCAGAGCGCGCGGCAAACCCTCGTCAAGGCGCGCTGAAGACGCAGCCGATTGTCTTGCCGTCCTCGCGCCTCACCCGGGCCTTCTCGGGTGAAAGCCCGATCGGCAAGCCGTGCAGATCGTCAGCATGTCATTGGCGCAAACGCTGCCGAAATCGGCCTGCGACAGCGCGGTCGCCGTGCCAGATTGTATTTGCGCAAACAGCAGTCAAATCGTGACAATCCGTCTTTAAAATGTATCAAGGCGTGCGCAAGAGCTGCGCCATTCCGTCCTGCGTCGTTCTCCGGACTTGGCGCGCGACATTTTTCGTGACAGCGGCATTGTGCAACAATATACGGTCAATCTCATCAGGAATCAGACCGACACGGATCACGACCATGAAAGACTGGCATCCCGATCTCAGCCGCAGCAGCAGCCCCCGTTATATGGCGATCGCCGATGTGATCGAAATGGATTTGCGCAGTGGGCATCTGGTGGTTGGGGACCGGCTGCCGCCGCAACGCGAACTCGCCAAGCGGCTGAATGTCGATTTCACCACGGTGGCGAGAGGTTATGTCGAGGCGCAGAAGCGCGGGCTTGTGGATTCGCATGTCGGCCGAGGCACCTTCGTTACCGGTGGCGCGGACAGGGAGCGCCAGGGATTCGCGGCCGACGCCGCGCCCGATCCCCGCCGCGCCTCCATCGTCGATTTCTCGATGAACATGCCGCCGGAACCGGATGATCCCGAGCTGATCGCCCGCATGCGCGAGGGCATGTCGGCGGTGACGGCGAACCTCATTCCGCTTCTGCGCTACCAGGGCTTCGGCGGCTCCAGCATGGACAAGGAGGCTGCCGCCTCCTGGCTCAGCCGTCGCGGGCTGGTGCCCTCGCAGGAGCGCATCTTCGTCACGCCCGGCGCCCATCCGGCCCTGCTGGCGATCTTCGGCCTGCTGGCAAAACCGGGCGAAACCGTGCTTTCGGAAATCATCACCTATCCCGGCATGCGCTCGATCGCCGCCCAGCTGCGGCTCAATCTGGCCGGTCTGCCGATGGACGAGGACGGTATCCTGCCGGACGCCTTTGCCGCGGCCTGCGAGAGATTGAAGCCGAAGGCGCTCTATCTCAATCCGACGCTGCAGAACCCGACGACGCTGACCATTCCGGCCAGGCGCCGCGAGGAGATCTGCGCCGTTGCCCGCAAATATCACGTGCCGATCGTCGAGGACGATGCCTATGGTTTCATTCCGCAGCACGGCCCGGCGCCGCTCGCCGCAACAGCGCCGGATCTGACCTGGCATATCGGCGGACTGGCGAAATGCATCGGCGCGGGTCTGCGACTTGCCTATGTCGTGGCGCCTGACAGTAAGGCCGTGTGGCCGTTCGTCAGCGCCATGCGCGCCAACAATGTCATGGCCTCGCCACTGACCGTGGCGCTCGCCACCCGCTGGATCGAGGATGGCACCGCCGATACGATCCTGCGTTTCATCCGTGCCGAGGCCGCCGCCCGCCAGCAAATGGTCGCCGCCATCCTGCCGGCCGGCAGCTACCGCGCCGATCCGATCAGTTTCAACATCTGGCTGCCGCTCTCCAACGGCTGGACCCGCTCCACCTTCGGCAGCCATACCCGTTCTTCCGGTATCGGCGTCGTCGCTAGCGATGCCTTTACGGTCGAGGGCACGGCACCCGAGGCCGTGCGTGTCTGCCTTGGTGGGCCGATCACCCGGGAGAAATTGCAGGGCGCACTCGAATTCATGGCCCACGCGCTGGAAGGTCCGCCGGAGATGGCAGCGTCGTTCTTCTGACACGGAACCCAGCTCCCGGCTGATCAGGCACGGACCAAAGCCGGAGGCGGTCGAGATCAGATCGTCCAAGCCCAGATCTGTCCGGGCATGGGCGAGGCGTAACCGTCACGTTCACCACCACGTTCACGTCTGATCCGCCCTGGCTGCTAGGCTTGGCTGCGCCCCAAATGCTGCTTGATAAATCTGCAGTCAGCTTGCTGCTGGCATGCGCTGGGGAGCTCTGCGGCATTCTGGCGAATTGACCGGCAATTTCCATTTAATGTAATTATATTGCATGCAGTCATTTCAGATGTTGATCGTATCAATATCTACGAAGCAAGAAAGCGAGATCGTCATGGATACGGAATATCCCCCACTTCCTCCGATGCAGACCGGCATCAAGGGACGCTGCCCGCGCTGCGGCCAGGGTCATATGTTCAAGGGCTTCCTGACGTTGCAGCCGGAATGCGAGGTCTGCGGTCTCGATTATTCCTTCGCCGATCCGGCCGATGGTCCGGCCTTCTTCGTCATCTGCTTCGCCTGCATCCCGAGCGTGCTGCTCGGCGTCTGGCTGGAGGTGGCCTTTTCGGCGCCGATCTGGGTGCAGCTTCTGGTCACCGGTCCCTTCATGCTCGCCACCTGCATTCCGCCGCTGCGGCCGCTGAAGGGCTGGCTTGTCGCCAGCCAGTATTTCTACAAGGCGGAAGAGGGCAAGCTCGCCTAGGACTTGTTCAGCGTGGCGCGCAGGCGCGGCGTCGCGAAATCGAGCAGCGCCCGCAGTTTCAGGGGCACCAGTCCCTGCGCGGGATAGACCAGATGCACCGGCGCTGGCGGCGGTTCGAAATCTTGGAGCAGCGGCACCAGCAGTCCGGCCATCTCGGCGCGTGCGGCCTGGTAGGAAAGCACCCGGGTGATGCCGAGGCCGGCGACAGCCGCATCGACCGCGGCCTCGGCGGTGTTGACGGCCAGCCGCGAGCGGATCGATACAGTGAGATCATGTTTCCCCTCGGTGAATGTCCAGCTCAGCATTGATGCAATGCCCTCGAAAGTGACGCAGTCATGCGCGCCGAGATCGCTGGGATGCCGGGGGTGGGCGTGTCGCGTCAGATAATCCGGGCTGGCATAGACCGTGCGGCGGATCGCGCCGAGCCTTGTGGCGATCAGGTTGCTGTCCGGCAGGTTGCCGATCCTCAGCGCCACGTCGATGTGATCCTCGACGAGGTTCGACAGCCGGTCGCCAAGCATCAGCCGTAGATTGATATCGGGATAGGCTTTCAGGAAATCCACCACGACAGGCAGGACATGCAGCCGACCGAAGACGATCGGTGCGGTCATCGTCAACTCGCCCTTCGGGGCGCTGTATTCACCGGCTGCCGTCCGTTCCGCCTCTTCCACCCGATCGAGAATTTCCCGCGCCGCCTCGACATAGGAGCGGCCGGCCTCCGTCAGCGTGATCTTCCGGTTGCTCCGTTGCAGCAGCTGGGCGTTGAGATGGGCTTCCAGTTCCGAAACCTTGCGGCTGACGGTTGCGAGCGGGGATCGCAGATGCCGTGAGGCGGCCGACAGGCTGCCCTGTTCGACGACGGCAAGAAGCACGGTCATGGCGTCGAGGCGGTCCATTCTATCCTTCCATGAATTGGTAAGATGCCTCCCAGATTAGCATTCTACTGCAGCCAGATGGAAGGCAGTAAATTATGCCGCAGATGGTTCGAAGCGGCCATCGCCAACCGCGTCCCGTCGATTAGAAGACCAGAGGAACCATCATGAAGCTCTATCACCACCCGCTTTCCGGCCATGCCCACAGGGCTCACCTGTTCCTGTCGCTGCTTGGCGTGCCCTATGAACTGGTCGAGGTCGACCTGGCGGCTGGCGCTCACAAGGCGCCGGACTTTCTGAAGCTCAATCCCTTTGGCCAGGTGCCGGTGCTCGACGACAATGGCACGGTCATTGCCGATTCCTCTGCCATCCTCGTCTATCTCGCGCGCAAATACTGCCGCACCGACTGGCTGCCGGAAGAGGCAGTGGCCGCGGCGCGGATACAGAAATGGCTCTCGGTTGCAGCGGGCGAGATCGCCTACGGGCCCTGTGCTGCGCGCCTGGTCACCGTCTTCGGCGCCGATTTCCGCACCGACGAGGTGATCGCCCGGGCGCACCGCATTCTGGCGCTGATCGAGGAAGAACTGGACAACCGTAGCTTTCTGCTTGGCGACAATCCTGCGATCGCCGACGTGGCGCTCTACAGCTACATCGCCAATGCGCCGGAGGGCAATGTCGATATCTCGGCCTATCCAAGCGTTCGTGCCTGGCTTGCGCGCATCGAGGCGCTGCCGGGTTTCGTCGGCTTTCGCAAGACCAAGATCGGCCTTGCCGTCTGAAAACCAACCGGGGCAGGGACGCTGCCCCGGTTCCCCCAAATGCTGCCCTGAAGGAGGCCGTGATGCTGGAACAGACAAGACAGGACGCCACATCGCCCTGGCATGCGGGCGAACTCGCCATGCAGCGCAGCGTCGGGGTCGCCGAACGCATGGACGGGCCGGGCCGTAATTTCGTCCGCAAGGCCATGCCGGAGCAGCATCGCGCGTTCTTTCCGATGCTGCCTTTCGTCGTGCTCGGCGCCGTTGATGCCAAGGGCGATATCTGGGCAACGGTCAGGGCCGAGCGCCCGGGTTTCATGGTCTCACCGGAGCCGGAGATTCTCGATGTGCACCTGCCGCGCGACGCGGCCGATCCTGCCGATGCCGGCATGGAGGATGGCGACGCGATCGCGATGCTCGGGATCCAACTCGAGACCCGGCGGCGCAACCGGCTGAACGGCGTGATCCGCAGGACGGACGCTGGAGCTTTCCAGGTGCGCGTCGGCCAGAGCTTCGGCAATTGCCCGCAATATATCCAGCTTCGCTCTTCCGCCTTCGCCCGCGATCCTGATGTGCCCACAGAGATGCCGCCGCTTCACTCCGGCCAACTCGACGATCGGGCGCTAGGGATGATTGAGGGCGCCGATACCTTCTTTGTCGCCTCCTATGTCGACCGGGAGAATGGCGAGCGGCAGGTGGACGTGTCCCATCGCGGCGGCAATGTCGGCTTCGTCCGTGTCGGCGCCGACGGCGTGCTGACCGTTCCCGATTTTCCCGGCAATCGGTTCTTCAACACGCTGGGCAATTTCCTCGTCAATCCGAAGGCGGGGCTGGTCTTCATCGATTTCGAAACCGGCGACATGCTGCAGATGACCGGAAAGGTCGAGGTGCTGCTGGATTCGCCCGAGGTCGCCAGCTTTCAACGGGCGGAACGGCTGTGGCGTTTCACGCCGGAAGAGATCGTGCTTCGCCCGGATGCCCTGCCGCTGCGGTGGAGTCTGCCTCCCGGCCTTTGAGAAATACCGCGCCGAACCGGCTTGCCAATCATTGTACTGATCAGTACAATGATAACCATTGAGTACAGGAGCGCCCGGAGAACCTATGTCCAGCCTCGTCCCGCCTTTTACCCTTGAGACCGCCAGCCAGAAAGTCCGTCTTGCCGAGGACGGCTGGAACAGCCGTGATCCCGAGCGCGTCTCGCTCGTCTATACGCCGGACAGCCGCTGGCGGAATCGCGCCGAATTCATCACCGGCCGTGCCGAGATCGTCGCCTTCCTCACCCGCAAATGGGCAAAGGAGCTGGATTACCGGCTGATCAAAGAGATCTGGGCCTTCACCGATCATCGCATCGCCGTGCGCTTCGCCTATGAATGGCACGATGACAGCGGCAACTGGTTCCGCTCCTATGGCAACGAGAACTGGGAATTCGACGCTGCCGGCCTGATGCAACGCCGCTTCGCCTGCATCAACGACCTGCCGATCCGCGAATCGGAGCGCAAGTACCGTTGGCCGCTCGGCCGACGACCGGATGACCATCCCGGTCTGACCGAACTCGGCCTCTGAAGCATTAGGGAAAGCCGCGGGTGAAGACCATCTACGAACGCGCCGACATCGTGCCGCTGCTCGCCGAAATCTTCCGCGAGCTCGGCTATGAGGGCACGTCGCTCAGCCGCATCACCGAACGCACTGGCATCGGCAAGGGCAGCCTTTATCATTTTTTCCCCGGCGGTAAGCAGGAGATGGCGGGCGCCGTGCTCGCCGATGTCGATGGCTGGTTCGAACATGCGATCTATCAGCCGCTGAGAAAGGACGACGCCCGTGAGGCGATCGCGGCAATGTGGACGAATGTGAACGATTACTTCCGCTCCGGCCGCCGCATCTGCCTCGTCGGTGCCTTCGCGCTTGACGAGACCCGCGAACGGTTTTCGGCAGAGATCGGCAATTATTTCATTCGCTGGATCGACGCCTTGCGGTCGGCGCTGATGCGGGCAGGCTGCTCTGAGGGGGAGGCGCAAACGCTCGCCGAGGAGGGCGTCGCGGGTATTCAGGGCGCGCTGGTGCTATCGCGTGCGCTTGATGACAGGGTGGTTTTCACCCGGTCCTTGGACACGCTGGCGAAACGGTTTGATTCTGTGATGCGATGAGGGGCGGTCAAACCGCTGGGACGTTTATTGTACCTATGAAAAAATTCACCCGGCCACGAGTGACTGGCCGGGGCATTGATCGGGCGCTGCGCGGCGCTCGAGCTTACATCGGTAGCGTTTTGCGTCTATTTCAGCGTTGTTGTTGAGGCTGCTGGGCCGGGCGCGTATTTTCCCGTTCAGGGCGAACCTGGCGCCATTCGTTTTCCATCTGGTCGACGACATGCTGGGGAATGGTGGTTTGGCTATTGGCGGGCGTCTGCATCGGAAGTCTCCTCTGTTCGTGGTAAGGCTTCGGGGCAAGAAGATGCATTGCATAAGACAAAAGGCGTGTAAATCAGTGGCTTAAACACTTTAAACGATTAAATGGAATTTAATCGATTAAGACGGTTTTAACCATGATATTTCGGGGGAAGCGCGGAATGGTTGTCCACATGGACCGGGCATTCTTTTTCGATACTGTACGGCACGGACTCTTCAAGGGAAACCTGACTCAGCCTCAGGTAGTGGGCATCACGGCGATTCTCGACGCCTGGGAAGAACGGTTTGCCGATGCCGACCGGCGGTGGCTCGCTTACATCCTCGCAACCGCTTACCACGAGACCGCTTATACGATGCAGCCGGTGCGCGAGACGCTGGCGGAAAGCGATGTGCGCGCGGTCGAGATCCTCGAGACGGCCTTTGCCGCAGGCCGGCTCTCCTGGGTGAAGACGCCCTATTGGCGGCCGGATGAGGATGGTCGCAGCTGGCTCGGACGCGGCCTGGTGCAGCTCACCCACAAGCGGAACTACGAGGCGATGAGTGTGCTGACGGGGATCGACCTCGTTGCCGATCCCGACCGGGCGATGGAGATGGATGCGGCGGTGACGATCCTGATCGAGGGCATGCTGCAGGGCAGCTTTACCGGCCACAAGCTCGCCGATCACCTGAACGCGACGACCGCGGACTGGGTGAATGCGCGCCGCATCGTCAATGGCACAGACCGGGCGGAAAAGCTCGCCGCCTATGCCGTGGTCTTCGATGCGGCGATACGTCCCGATGCGGCCCATGGCTGCTCTCGCGGTTGAAGGCCTGGCGCGCGCATGTTATCGCCCGGCTGACAGCTGGAGCGCGGCGCGTCCGATAGGATGCGCCAGGGTCGCTCCATCATTTGGATAAATCTGACAGGAGCTTCCGCGTGATCCGTCATATCGTCTTCTTCACCGTGCAGGAGGAACATCTGCAGGAGGTGAGGGCCGGGCTTTCGATACTGACCGGCATTCCGCATGCGCGGCTGCTGGAAATTGGTACCAATGTGAAGACCGATCAGATAGGCACCGAGATTGATCTCGTGGTCTATGGCGAATTCGACGACGAAGCGGCCCTTGCCGCTTACAAGGCGCATCCCGATTATCAGCTCTCGATCGATCGCGTGCGGCCGCTCCGGGAAAAGCGCATCGCCGCCGATTACGACAGCCGCACGGCGGTGACGCGGCCGCTCTGACTTGCGAAAGCGTTCGGCCACGCTGCATTCCATTGAAATTTCAAATGGATGAATGATTTTCCGGATTCGGATCAGTCCGAAACTGACTCAACTTCCGAACCACCGGACTCAACTTTCGAAAAAGCGGCGGCAAGCGATTCTAAAGATTCGCCAAAACCGGCTGCTGGTTCATGGTCAGATTGCCCCAGCGGTTGCGACGTGGACGGAAAGCCGCTCTCTTCCTGCGTGGATGATAATCAAGAAATATTAAGAATGGCTGATTCCGATACGCGGGCGCCGCGCACCAGCGCCATCAGCATCAGCACGAAGATGAGCGACAATGCCGCCAGAACGGCGCAGGCGGCGAGCGCCGGGCCGGTGCCGGCGCGGTCGAGGATGGCGGTGAAGATGACGGGGGCGATGGCGTTGGCGAGGTTCTGCGGCAGCGACAGCCGGGCCGATTGCAGTCCGAATTCGCGCGGTGAGAACAGCGCCAGCGGGAGCAGCGCGCGGGCGACGGTCATGACGCCGGTGCCGAACCCGTAAAACAGGACGAAGGTGACGAGCAGCGGCGTCGACGGGCTGGCAATCAGCATAATGAGGAAGCTCATCATCATCAGGCTGATGCCCATGGCCGCGCTGAGCATGGGGTTGCCGCGCCGGCCGAGCAGCATGTCGAGGAAACGTGCCGAGATGCCGAGGATGCCGCGTGCCGAGCCGAGCTGCAGTGCAAAGGCGGGGGAGGCGCCGGACTGGCGGAAGATTTCGAGCAGCGATGGCGAGATGCCGAAGGTGACGAAGGTCGAGATCGTCGTCGCCGCGGCGATCAGCAGAAAGGCTTTGCGCTGCTTGGCCTTCGACAGCGGCACCGGGGCGATTTCGGCTGTGCCGCCATCGACATGTATTGCGATCGGCTTCGGCAGGACGAAAAGATGCAGCGGCAGGCAGACGAAGAATTGCAGCGCCGCACAGACCAGGAAGGTGAGGCGCCAGCCGACCGCCTCGTTGAGCAGGCTGAGGATCGGCCAGAAGATGGCGCTCGAAAGGCCGGTGAACAGCATCAGGATGGCAATGACGCGTTTGCCGTTCGCCCCTTCACGCTCGACGACGGCGGTATAGGCCGGTGCCGAGAGGCCGAACGCGCCGCCTATGCCGATGATGATCCAGGCGCCGGCATAGAGCACGATGCCGTTTGCAGCGGCAAGCAGAAGCAGGCCAAGCGCAAAGGTCAGCGAGGAGGCCGAAAGTACCCGGGCAGCACCATAGCGGCCGAGCCAGCGGCCGGTTGCCGGACCAACGATGGCGCTGACCACCATCATGATCGTCAGGCCGGCAAACACCACTTCGTTCGCCAGGCCGAGATCGGGCGCCACGACGCGGCCCATGACTCCGAGCATGTCGAAAGTCGTGCCCCAGCCGATCAGCTGGGTAACGGCAAGGACGGTGACCGTCTGCGCCGAGCGGAAGCGGGAGGATTTTGGCATTGGTGCTGAAACGGTCTGAAATGTGGGGCAGCAAGGGCATAACAGTTTCAACCGGCTGGTGAAAGCTGCGGGCGGCGAGAATCGGAAGAGCGCGGCCGATTCGCAGACAAAGATTGTGGTGTCGGTCCCGCCGGCTTCCCGCCTTTACCGGAGGTGATGAAGAATGCGTGGATACCAAGGTTGAGGGTATCGTTTTTGGACGCAACGGCCGCCGCCGGAGCTTGCTGCGGCGGCAATTTAGAGGCGCTGAAACCGGCTGTCCCGAACAGTCGAGAACAGTTCTAAACGCCCTGCATTACAGCGCATTCATTTGCCATTCAGGTCGCGTGAGTACATATTCGGGGCAAGTTGGCATTACCTTGGAAGCATAACACATGGCCTTTCCTCTGAGCGTCGCAGCATTGGCCGCCGGACTGGTGGTATCGGCGCCCTCACCGGACGCCGCGGGCACTTTTGTCGTGCGTATCGGAGGCGATTGCAGCGCCGCTGCAGCCCAGGTCGTCGAGCAGACGGGCGGCCAGCTCCTGTCCGTGCAACCGGTGGGCGATACCTGCATCATCACCGTTCTCGTGTCCGGCAATGGCCAGCGTCCACGCAAGGTGACGGTAAAGGTTCCGATGTAGGCGGAATCGGCTTATTCAGGACATTGAACGATTTGAAGCGGACGAAGGCGGACCGATGCGCATCCTGGTAGTCGAAGACGACGTTAATCTGAACCGGCAGCTGGCCGACACGCTGAAAGAGGCGGGCTATGTCGTCGACCAGGCGTTCGACGGCGAGGAAGGCCATTTCCTCGGCGACACCGAACCCTATGACGCCATCATCCTCGATATCGGCCTGCCGGAGATGGACGGGGTTACCGTTCTTGAAAAATGGCGCGGCGCCGGCCGCGGTGTGCCGGTGCTGATCCTGACGGCGCGCGACCGCTGGAGCGACAAGGTCGCCGGCATCGACGCCGGTGCCGACGACTACGTCACCAAGCCCTTCCATGTCGAGGAAGTGCTGGCCCGCATTCGGGCGCTGATCCGGCGCGCAGCCGGGCATTCCTCATCCGAGATCATCTGCGGGCCGGTGCGGCTCGATACTAAATCCTCGAAGGCGACGGTCAACGGCACGACGCTGAAGCTGACCTCGCACGAATATCGCCTGCTTTCCTATCTCATGCATCATATGGGCGAGGTCGTCTCGCGCACGGAACTGGTCGAGCATATGTACGATCAGGATTTCGACCGCGATTCCAACACGATCGAGGTCTTCGTCGGCCGCCTGCGCAAGAAAATGGGGGTCGACCTGATCGAAACGGTGCGCGGTCTCGGTTACCGTATCCAAGCGCCGAAACATGCGAATTAAGTCGCTCACCGCACGTGTGTTGTTGCTGACCACGGTCTGGTCGACGGTGGCGCTGGTGGTGATCGGTCTGCTGATCTCCACCCTCTACCGCAAGAGCGCCGAACGCGGTTTCCAGGATCTGTTGCGGGCGCAGCTCTATAACGTCATCAATTCGGTGACGATCGGCGATCAGGGCGCGCTCAGCGGCAGCCCGCAGCTCGGCGACCTGCGTTTTGCCCAGCCGAAGACCGGCTGGTACTGGGTGGTGGAGCCGCTCGGCACCTATACGACCGCACCGCTGGTGTCGCCTTCGCTCGGCTCGGCGCTCATTGCGGTTCCCTCCGTCGTCGAAGCGCCCTTCGACAAGAATTACGAGCGCTACTACCAGGTGACGGATGCTTCCGGGAACCGCGTGCAGGTGGCCGAAACCGAAGTGGTGCTCGATACCGACGGGCGCGCGGCGCGCTTCCGCGTCACCGGCAACGTCGATGTCGTCGAAGACGACGTGCGCACCTTTTCCCACAGCCTCTATCTGGCGCTCGCCGGTTTCGGCGTCGGCAGCCTGATCGTCAACGCGCTGGCGATTCTCTACGGCCTGAAGCCGCTCGACAAGGCACGCGCCGCGCTGGAGCGCATCCGCGCCGGCGAGAGCGAACAGCTGAAAGGCGACTTCCCGCGCGAAATCCTGCCGCTCGCCAACGAGGTGAACGCGCTGATCGACAGCAATCGCCGCATCGTCGAGCGAGCCCGCATGCAGGTCGGCAATCTCGCGCATTCGCTGAAGACGCCAATCGCCGTGCTCCTCAACGAGGCGCGCGTGCTCGAAAAATCCCATGGCGAGCTGGTGCGCAGCCAGGCGGAATCGATGCAGGGGCAGGTGCAGTCCTATCTCAATCGGGCGCGCATCGCCGCGCAGCGCGAATCCGTGCTCGCCCGCACCGATGCCGAGCCGGCGCTTGAACGGCTGGTGCGCGTCATGCGCCGGCTGAACGTCGATACCGAATTCGATCTGGTCGTCTCGCCGCCGCATCTGGCCGTTGCCATGGAGCAGCAGGATCTCGAGGAGACCGTCGGCAATCTCCTGGAAAATGCGGCGCGTTTTGCCAAGAGCAGGGTGCGGCTTTCGGCCATTGAGGCCGGCGAGGATGTGAAGGGGGTAGAGGCGAGCGCGCGCCGCCACTGGGTGGAGCTCGCCGTCGAGGATGACGGGCCGGGCCTGGAGCCGGACCAGATCCGCGAGGCGCTGAAGCGCGGCCGCAGGCTCGACGAAAGCAAACCCGGAACCGGGCTCGGCCTTTCGATCGTCACCGAGATTTCCAACGAATATCAGGGACGGCTCGAGCTTTCCCGAGGTGAATGGGGCGGGCTGAAGGCGAAGCTTATCCTGCCCGGCGTCACAAAGGATGTTGCATGAGCAACTGCTTGATGTCACAAAGATACTGGCAAATGTATAGCATGCTTTGCCTTAATGCTGACACGGGGACGCTGCACTTCGATCGGCTGAAATTGACCCCTGATCGTGGTTCGACGCAATGATTTTACGCTCGCAAGGCATGATCGTTTCCGCTCTTCTCGTCGCCGTCGCGCTGTCCGGCTGCACGACGACGAAGAGTGCCGCTTCGCGCGGCATTTTTTCGAGCAAGCCCTCGGCATCGGCCGCCTTCATCACCGCGCTGCAGGGCGGCATCGTCGGCCGCAGCGGCGTGAGCTTGAACGACAGCGACAAGCAGCGGGCGCTCGAGGCGGAATATCGGGCGCTGGAAGGGGCCGCCGTCGGCCAGCCGATGCTCTGGACCGGCAAGGATGTCACCGGCAAGGTGGTGGCGGCTGCGCCCTATCAGGTCGGTTCGCAGAACTGCCGGCAATATACCCATACGCTGACCGTCGACGGCAAGGACACGGTGGCGCGCGGCGCTGCCTGCCGCAACGACGACGGCAGCTGGTCGCCGCTCTGAATTGCGGCCAATAGAGCGCCGCGCGTCCGACAGGACGCGCCAAGGACGCTCTATCGCTTTAGATGGCGCATAATCCTTTCCGAAAATCGATTCCGATTCTCGGGGTTATGCGCTAGCCTCAAATCTTCGTCATTCCGGCTTTGGCAGTTGGAATGAAGGCGCGCTTCACGTATTTGGGCGACATGCTGTTCTGGATTCTCGTTGCCGCTTTGACGGCAGCCCTCGCCGTCATCCTGCTCTACCCCCTTCTGCGCGGAGCGAAGGCGGCGGAGAATATCCGCGCGGGCGAGGCGGCGGTCTATCGCGACCAGTTGCGCGAACTTGACCGCGATCTCAACGGGGGGCTGATCACCCCGGAGGAGGCCGATTACGCCAGGGCAGAAATCGGCCGGCGGCTGATCGCAGTCTCTGCCGATGAGCCGGCTGAGACGGCGAAACCCGCACGGCATCACCGTTTTACCGAGGCCTTCGTGCTCCTGGTCCTGCCGGTTCTCGGGCTCTGTCTTTATTTGACGACGGGCAGGCCGGACCTGCCCTCGCAGCCGCTGGAAGCGCGGTTGGAAAACCCCGGCAACGACGTGGCGGTGCTGATCACCAAGGCGGAACGGCACCTGGCTGAGAAGCCCGATGACGGCAAGGGCTGGGACGTGCTGGCGCCGATCTATTTCCGCACGATGCGCGTCAACGACGCGCAACTGGCCTATCGCAATGCTATCCGGCTTCTCGGCCCGAGCCCCGTCCGGCTCGATGGCCTTGCCGAGACGCTGATGGCGGCCTCGGACGGCGTGGTGACGGAGGAGGCGCGGCAAGTGCTGGAACAATCGCTGACGCTCGAACCTGACAATCCGCGTGCCCGCTTCTACATCGCCCTCAGCATGGAGCAGGCGGGACGGCCCGATGAGGCGCGCCAGGCCTTCGAGGCGCTGGCGAAACAATCGCCTGATGATGCGCCCTGGCTTCCGTTGGTCAACGAGCATATCGCCATGAACGGCGGCGTGAAGTCAGGCGCCGATCCGGCTGCCCCAGGCGCCAACCCGGCTGCCCCGGGCGCCGATCAGGCTGCCCCCGGCAATCCCACGCAGCAAGATGTGGCGGCGGCCGAGACTATGAGCGCCGGCGACCGGCAGCAGATGATCCGCGGCATGGTCGAGAGCCTCGACGCCAAGCTCAACGAAGATCCGAACAATTTCGAGGGCTGGATGCGGCTCGTCCGCTCTTACGCCGTATTGAACGACAAGGATCGCGCTGCCGGCGCCCTGAAGCGCGGGCTTGCGGCCTTTCCGCCGCCCGGCGAACAGGGCAGGCAATTGCTGGCGCTTGCCAGGGAACTCGGCATAGCCACGGAGGGAGCGACGCAATGACGCGCAAGCAGAAGCGCCTGGCGGTGATTGCGGGAGGCATGGGCTTCATCATCGCCGCCGTGCTGCTGGTCATGTTCGCCTTCAGCCAGTCCGTTGCCTATTTCTACATGCCGGCGGATCTCGCCAAGACGCCGGTTGCGCCGGAAACCCGCATCCGGCTCGGCGGGCTGGTCGGCGAGGGCAGTGTCGTGCGCGGCACCGGCTCGACGGTGGAATTTGCCGTCACCGACGGCAGCACCAATGCCGTGAAGGTCAAATATACCGGCATTCTCCCCGATCTTTTCCGCGAGGGCCAGGGTGTCGTGACAGAAGGCATGTTCGCCGCCGGGACGAACGTCTTCGTGGCCGACACCGTGCTTGCCAAGCATGACGAGACCTATATGCCGAAGGACGTGGCCGACAGGCTGAAATCCCAGGGGCTGTGGAAGGAAGGTCAAGGCCAGGAAAACCCTGGGAAGGAAGCTCAGGGCCAGGAAGTGAAAGGACAGCAAGTGAAGGCGACGCCATGATCATCGAGATCGGCCATTACGCGCTGGTGCTGGCGCTGGCCACGGCGCTCATCCTTTCCATTGTGCCGGTGATGGGAGCCCGTCGTCAC